>JAFUCC010000014.1 GCA_017459925.1 Eggerthellaceae bacterium | reverse complement strand
TCGGTTTTCTCCGGGCAGATTGAACGTCACCCCAGGGGCAGCGGGCGGTTGAACGTCACCCCAGGGAAGATGTTCAATTTGCAGAAGCGCTCCTACGCAAAGAAAAGGTTTCAACAAATTGAACATCTTCCCTGGGGTGACGTTCAACCGCCCGCTGCCCCTGGGGTGACGTTCAATCTGCCCGGAGAAAACCGCCCCGCCCCTTTCAGGCTTACTTCAGGTTGCATCCGTATCATGCGTCTCATAGTTGGAAAGGAAGGAAGAACCATGAAACGCATTGGAACGGCACTCATCCTGAGCACGGCCCTCGCGGTCGGCGCTTTCACCGGCTGCGCGAGCGCGGCCACCACTTCAAGTTCGACCAGCGCGCAGGCAAGCTCGAGCGCTGCAGCGGTTGTCGAGTCGTCGAGCTCGGCGAGCAGCACGACCACGACGGTCGCCTCCGCCACGGGCGGCGTGCTCGACACATCCGATATGTTCACCGATCGCGACCTCGAGCAGACGGCCGACACGACCAACGCCAAGACCATCACCCTGACCAGCGGCGAGGACGTGCAAATCACCGAAGAGGGCGTGTACGTGATCAGCGGCACGGCAACCGACGTCACCATCACGGTCAACGCCGACGATTCGGCGAAGGTGCAGCTCGTGCTCGACGGCGCGTCCATCACGAACAGCGATGCTCCGGCTATCTACGTCGTGTCGGCTGACAAGGTGTTCGTCACCACCACGAGCGGGTCGACCAACACCCTCGCCGTAACGGGCTCCTTCGCCACCACGAGCGAAGACAACATCGACGGCGTCATCTTCGCCAAGGACGACATCGTGCTGAACGGCCTGGGCACGCTGAACATCGAATCGAGCGACAACGGCATCGTCGGCAAGGACGACGTGAAGGTGACGGGCGGCACGTACAACATCACCGCTGCGGGCCACGGCATCCAGGGCAAGGATTCGGTCGCCATCGCCGACGGCACGTTCACGATCACGGCCGGCACCGACGCCATCCACAGCGAGAACTCCGATGACGACTCGCTGGGCTACGTCTACATCGCCGACGGCACGTTCAACCTGAGCGCCAGCAGCGACGGCATCGAGGGCGACGCAGCCGTTCAAATCGACGGCGGCACGTTCACCATCAACGCCGGCGAGGCCATCGAGGGCACCTACGTGCAGATCAACGACGGCGCTATCGGCATCGAGGCAACCGATGACGGCATCAACGCCACGAGCAAGTCGAGCTCCTATAGCGTGACCCTCGAGATCAACGGCGGCAACATCACCATCAACATGGCGCAGGGCGACACCGACGCGCTCGACTCGAACGGCGACCTGTTCATCAACGGCGGCACCGTCGACATAACCGCCCAGTTCGCCTTCGACTTCGACGGCCAGGGCCAGTTGAACGGCGGCACGGTCACCGTCAACGGCGAGCAGGTCACCGAGCTGACCAACTCCATGATGGGCGGCGGCATGGGCGGCATGCAGGGCGGCCCCCAGGGCGGCATGTCCAGCGCTCCCCAGGGCGGAATGAGCGGCGGCCCGCAGGGCGGCATGGGCAGCATGGGCTCGCGCGGCGGCATGCGCTAACCATGCGCTAAGCTCGCACGCAACATACCAAAGCCCCAGGGCCGGATGACATGCGCATCCGGCCCTGTTTTTGCGCTAGACTAGCGCACATGCCATTCAAGGGAAAACAAATCGGTCGCCACGTGCTGAACGCGCTCATGGCGCTGTCGGTACTGTCGGGCGTCGCACAGATCGCCACGCGCTCAGCCACGGGCGACACGTGGGAGTTCGACGCGCTGTGGCAGCCCATCATGTACGTGTCCCTGATCACCGCCATCGCCGTGTGCCTGGTCGAGCTCGTCGCGAAGGACCGACAAGGGAATGTGCATGCGGCGCGCATGTTCGCCCGCGCGCTCGTGGCACTGCTCATCTTCGCTTTCGGCTTCGACGTGCTGTTCATCGAGGACACGCCGCTTTCGTCGACGTTCGTCTTCCAATTCGTCTGCGTCATCGCCTACCAGATGCGCAACGACCCGAACCTCGACCGCCACAATCCGCGCGAGGGCGGCTTCCGCGGCGCCATCCCCTTAAGCTTCTACAACCTGTTCTGGATCTTCGTCATCTGCAGCGTGGCGGGGCTCGTCGGCGAGACCATCGTCAGCTTCTTCCGCGATGGCCACTGGGAATCGCGCGCCGGCCTGGTCATCGGCCCCTTCTCGCCCATTTACGGCATGGGAGCCGTGCTGATCACCGTTGCGCTGAATCGCCTCGAGGAACGCAAGGCCATCGTGCTGTTCGTCGTAGCCGGTGTCGTGGGCGCCGCCTTCGAGTACTTCGCCGGATGGTTTTGGGAAAGCGCGTTCGGCATCGTCGCGTGGAGTTACGAGAGCCAGCCCTTCAACATCCACGGGCACACGAGCCTGCTCATGGCGTGCGTGTGGGGCGCCATCGGGCTCGTGTGGATGAAGGCGCTGCTTCCCCAGGTCATGAAGCTCGTCGACCTCATCCCCCTGCGAGCACGCGTGCCGCTGACGCTCGCCTTCACCGTGGTGCTGCTCGTCGACGCCATCCTCACGGTCATCTGCATGAACTGCTGGTACCTGCGCAAATTGGGCGAGCCCATCGAAACGCCCTGGCAGGAATTCTGCGCCCAGCACTTCGGCGACGAGTTCATGCAGTCCCGCTTCGAGACCATGTCGATGTGGACGTCGCTCGCAGACCGATAACGTGGCGCAATTCTTTGCGAGCCGCCGCATTTGAACGTGAAACCGCGAAAACTGTCACAAAAAGCGATTAGTACGCAAAGTTGCGACTAATATTGGCTATAGGGCTTCGATAAACGGGCATATTGAAGGCGTATTGAGACTAGAGGATCGCGTCGCAAACCGTGGTGTATGAGGAGCGCAAAGAAGAAGACCATCGCATGTCCTAGAATGTCGGCTCGCCAAAACGGACAGAAAGGAACAGCGATGGTCAACCCCAATAGGATAACCCACGACACGCCCGAGCTGAGAGACGTCCTGCTCGGGTTCCTGGAGAGCGCGTCTAGCCTGTGCGACATGATGAACACGACGATGGCGGCGGTGCTCAACGAGATCATGTCGATCCAGGCGGACGAGGCGTGCGGCGCACGCTACGGCGAGCGCAGCGACGCCCGCGTGAACAGCAGGAACGGCTACCGTAAGCGCGAGCTCGGCACCACGGTGGGCACCCTGCCGCTCATGGTGCCCAAGCTGCGCAGCGGCTCGTACTTCCCGACGGACCTGTTCGAGCGCTGGTCGCGCACCGACCGGGCGCTCGCCGCCGCGGTGGCCGAGATGTACGTGACCGGCACCTCCACGCGCAAGGTCGAGAAGGTCGCGGCCAAGTTCGGGGTGGAGTCCCTGTCGAAGGACCAGGTGTCGCGGCTGTGCGCCGTGATCGACGGCGAGGTCGACGCGTTCCTGGCCAAGGACTGGTCGGGCATGCGCTTCGCCTACCTGTTCCTGGACGCCACCTACGTGAGCTGCCGCGTGGGCGGGCGCGTGCGCAAGGAGGCCTTCATCACGGCCATCGGGGTGGGCGACGACGGGCGCAAGCACTTCGTCGGGTTCACCTGCGCGAACGCCGAGAGCTACGCGTCGTGGCGCGGGTTTTTGCAGGGCCTCGAGGAGCGCGGGGTGCGCAACGTGCGGCTCGTCACCTCCGACGCCCACGACGGGCTGGTCAGGGCGATCGGCGAGGTCTACCCCGAGGCGACCTGGCAGCGCTGCATCGTGCACGTCAAGCGCGACGTGCTCGCCAAGATCGACGGCGCGGAGGGCCAGCGCCGGGCCCGCGCGGTAATGGCGCCCGTCTTCAAGGAGTCCGACCCCGCGCTCGTGCGCGCGCTCTACCACGAGGCGGTCCGCGAGCTCGAGGGGTTCGCGCCGGCGGCCGCGAGGGTGCTCGAGGACGCCGAGGTCGACGCGCTGGCGCACCTGTCGTTCCCGCGCGAGCACCGCGTCAAGATCCGCACCAACAACGTCCAAGAGCGCATGAACTGCGAGCTGAAGCGGCGGACGAAGGTCGTCCAGGCCTTCCCCTCGACGGATTCGGTCATGCGGCTGCTGGGCGGCATAATCGACGAGGTGAACGCGGACTGGGAGTCGGGCAGGCTGTTCATGTCGAAGGAGTCGCTCGCCCCCGTCCTCGCCGCCGAGAGGGCCGAGAACCGCATCGGCGAGTTCGAGCCGGACGGGGAGGTGCAATCCAACGCGAGGGTGATCATGATGGTGGCCCTTGACGAGTACACCAAGGCGGCATAGATTACGGACTAGAAGGCAGGGCATTCAAGGCGATGCGATGGGCCTTCATACACCACAAAATCCGACGCAACCGACTAGAGCGCTTTCAGTTTCCCAATTACTTGCCAATTTCTTTTGCGATTTGCGTACTAATCGCTTTTTGTGACAGTTTTCGCGGTTTCACGTTCAAATCAGGTCGAATAGGCTGAGGACAACACCTTCTTATCCAGAGTGCGCTTCTCTCACTATTAGTACATGTTGTGAACCGCTTCGGCGAAGCCGCGTAGGTCGCGGATTTCGAAGCGCGTGCCATCGTCGAGAATCACCCAGCCGTTGAACTGGCCGAAGACCTGATGCTGGTCGCTCACGATTGCCTTGAAGTCCAGGTAGTCGCAACGGTCGATACCGGGCGTGAACTCAAGTTCCAGACGGCCTTCGTCGTCGGTGAAATGCCACGGCTTCATGAGGTCGAACCGATTACCGACCGTTTTCGCGCTGGCGTCGTGCACGGGAATGCCGAAGTCGACGCGCCCGAGCTTATGGGCGATGCCGTCGACGAACACCATGTTCTCGGAAGCAGCCGTCGTGTCGCCGAAGCCATATCCCAGGTTGAAGCCGATGCGGCGGCCGTCCTGCCAGCCTTGCGCCGCACTCCAGTACCAGGTGTTGTCGCGCGTCCACACGCCGCGGCCCCAGTCGAGCAGGCCGAGCGCTTCGGTATCGCGGAATTCGTGGTACAGATCGCCGAGCGCGAACGAGCCGATGGCGCGCATGCCGACGATTTTTTGGTTGTAATAGAACGCACGGTCGTCTTCAGCCCACGGCGTAGCGATGACCATGGAATCGCGCGGCTCGTCGTCAAGCACGATCTCGGCGATGAACGGCTGGCCGTCCTTGAAGTCGGCGAAATTCACCACGAGCCTGCGCATTCCGCCTGCCACCTCGAACGTCATGGCTACGCGCTTGTCGGCGTACTGCGTGATGCCGAGCGCAGACGTCGCAGGCAGGCCCAGCCGGCCAAGCGGCAGCACGCCCAACGTGCTTTCCGTGATGAACGTGCCGTTTGCGAAGTCGATCAGCGAAGCCGACACCATGGCCGCATAGCCCATGTCGCCGATGGTGAATGCGAGCGCGTACTCGCCGTCGTTCACCAGGTAATAGTCCCATTCCTTGATGCGGATCTTCGAAGCGGCGATGCGCGAGCGGTCGTATTCGAGCAGCAGCGACGTCGCCCAACCGGGCTGCGCGAGCAAGCCGTCTTCGGACAGCAGCGGCCCGGGTTTCGCAATGCGCACCTGGCCGTTCTCGGCGGCAGGCTGTGCTTCGCCCGAACCGGCGACGCGGCGCAGCACTTTTGCGAAGCGCTGGACGTTCCACATGTCGGGTACGGGATACGCCGGATTGCCTTCCTTTTCGGCACCGGCGGCAAGTTCGGGAATGTCCTCCTTGCGGATTTCGGGAATAGCGGCGGGAATGCCCATGCTCGCATTCAGGTCGCGGATGCGCGCGATGAACGCAGTTGCCAGATCGTGGTCGGTGGCGCCGCCCAGCCCGATGGCCTCGGCCAGCTCTGCTAGGCGCGGCTCGGCTGCTTCGCCGAACTCTTCCAGCACCTCGGGCAGCAGCACGGCGTTAGCCAGTCCGTGTTGCACGTGGTAGCGCCCGCCGATGCCGTGCGCGAGCGCGTGCACGTAGCCGACCATGTTGTTCGAGAACGCGATACCCGCGTAGTACGAGGCGATCAACATGTTCTCGCGCAGCTTGGAGTTGGCGCCGTCGTCGAACGACGGTTTCAGGTTCTTGAAGACGAGCTCGACCGCCTCGCGCGCGTAGTCGTACGCTTCGCGCGAACCGTAGCGGTTGATGTACGCCTCGACGGCATGGGTCAGCGCGTCCATGCCCGTGTAGGCCGTCATGGCAGGCGGCAGGCCCACCAGCAGGTTCGGATCGAGCACGGCGGCGTCGGGGATGAGCGATAGGTCACCCACCGCGTACTTGCGCTGCCGCTCGGGGTCGGTCACGACCGCGGCGGCCGTTGCCTCAGAGCCGGTTCCCGCCGTAGTCGGCACGGCGACGAGGTACGGCAGCGTGGCGTGCACCTTCATGGTGCCAACGATGTCGAGCGCCTTCTTCCCGGGCTTCACCGCCAGAGCGCCGGCAACCTTCGCGCAGTCCATGACCGAGCCGCCGCCAATGGCCACGATGCCCTCGCAGCCGTGGCTGCGGTAAAACGCGGCGGCCATTTCCACACACTCCAAGTCGGGATCGGGCTTCACGTCCGAGAACACGGCGGCGGTAATGCCGCTGGTCAGCAGGTCTTTCGTAAACGACGGAATGACCCCGCGGCGCACAAACCCTTCGGTCGTCACCACCATGACGCAGCGGATGTCCTGGTCGCGCAGCAGGTCGGGCACGTCGTAGAGCGAACCTGGCCCCAAGACCAGCTCGGGCAGCATGCGCAGCTGCGCTTTCTGGGCTTTCGCCGTCACCATTTGCCTGACCCTCGACAGCGGTTCGAACATAGCGTTCCTTCCCTCGCATGCGGTTGCTTCCATGATACCCGCAATCTTTTGGAAAAAAGTGACGTATCCTTGTGACCAACCCATCTGGAAACGGTAGTTGATGGATAGAGGCTCGCCGACAGGAGGTGGAACATGGAAGATGCGGCGATCGTCGATTTGTACTGGCAGCGGGAAGAGCACGCCATCGCGGAAACGAAAACGAAGTACGGTGCGTATTGCCACGCCATCGCGCGGCGCATCCTGAACAACGGGCAAGACGCCGAAGAGTGCGTGAACGACACGTACCTGGGCGCCTGGAACGCCATGCCGCCTCACCGGCCGACGAGCCTCAGCACGTTCCTGGGCAAGATCACGCGCAATCTGTCGCTGAAGCGGTGGCGCGCCTACTCGGCCGCGAAACGCGGCTCGGGCGAGGTGGCGCTTTCGCTCGACGAGCTGGAAGAGTGCGTGGCGCAGACCAGCGACGTCGGAGAACGCCTGGAAGCGGAGGAACTCGCGCGCAAAATCGATACGTTCCTCGGCGACCTGGCGGAAAACGACCGGCGCATCTTCGTGTGCCGCTACTGGCACTTCGACGCAGTCGCTGACATCGCGCAGCGTTTCGGCTTCAGCGCGAGCAAGGTGAAGATGTCGCTGAAGCGCACCCGGGACAAACTGGCCATCTACCTGGAACAGGAGGGCGTGAAACTATGAGCGGCAAAGCTGAGCATTTGCAAGATGCTATCGGGCTGATCAAAGACGAGTACGTGGAAGAGGCGCATGCCGAAAACGCGGCTGCGCAGGCTGCTGAAGCACGGGACGCGAGTGCCGCCAAGCAAGCGGGCGGCGCAACGGAACCTGCTGCCAAGGTGGTGAAGATGCCGCCGCAGCGCAGGCGTCGCAAAGCCGCGGCGCCGATCGCCATCGCAGCGTGCCTCGTGCTGGCACTTGGCGTGGGCGCGCTCGCATTCTCGAGCATGTCGGGTCCGTCGGCGAAAGACGTCGCAGAGGACACGGGCTCGAGCGACGAGGCGGCCATGCTGATGGAAACCGAATCGGCAGCTGAAAGCTACGCGACCGACGGCGCGGCGGAAAGCGCCCGGGTCGAAACGAATTCCGACACGCTCATGCCCGGCACGCCCGATTTCGACCAGGTTCAAGGCGAGGCATTCATACTGACAGCCGGCGAGTGGAACGATAACGACAGCTGGCCGTTCTTCATGAACCTCGTGAACTCGAACACGATTTCATTCCCCGTGTTCGGCCTCGACCCGACGAACCGCGTGAAGGCGACGGTCACCGACAAAACCGGCAACCCCGTGCGCAACCAGGAAGTCGAGCTGGTCGGTGCGTCGGGCGACGTGCTATGGCGCGGCGTCAGCGACAAGAGCGGTGCGGCATACCTGTTCTTCCGCGACGGGCAGGCACCCGAAAAGGTCCGCGCCGACGGCGTCGAGCAGTACCTCGCCGTGGCTATTGACGAGCTTTCCGACCAACAGGGCGGCGCCACGGCGCCCGTCATCGGCGACGCGGAGCTGGTCGTAGCCAGTGCTCCTGCACAAGCCGCGAGCCTGCAGGTCATGTTCATCGTCGACACAACCGGTTCGATGGCCGACGAGATCGCCTACCTGCAGAAGGACTTCGCCTCCATCGCGGGCGACGTCGGCAGCAACGGCGTGGAGTACTCGGTCAATTTCTACCGCGACGAGGGCGATGCCTACGTGACGAAGTGCAACGGCTTCACAAGCGACGTGGCCGAAGTGCAAGCCCTGTTGAACCGGGAATACGCTGACGGCGGCGGCGACACCCCCGAAGCTGTGGCGCAGATCCTGACCGAGACCATCACCAATAACGGCGCCTGGCGCGACGATTGCAACAAGGTCGCGTTCCTCATCTTCGACGCGCCGCCGCACAACGGCACCGACGCGATGATCGAAGCGGCCGTTGCCAGCGCCGCCGAGCGAGGGATCCGCCTCGTGCCCGTGGTGGCTTCGAACGCCGATCGCGACACCGAGCTGTTCGGGCGCGCGCTCGCCATCATGACCGACGGCACGTACGTGTTCCTCACCGACGACTCGGGCGTGGGCAACTCGCACCTCGAGCCCATCGTCGGCGACTACACGGTCGAGCTGCTGCACGACGTCATCGTCCGCATCATCCAGGACAACCGCTAGCAACTTAGCGCAATCATCAACTAGGCAGGTTTCACTCGTAGGGGCGCGATTAATCGCGCCCGCCTGCCATGGTTGACGGGCGCGATAAATCGCGCCCCTACGGAGAACGCGATATCAGCTATTCAAGGTACAATAGGCGAAAACGATGGCGAGGAGGGCGCATGGGCGGTGGAAGCAGCAAGGCTGGGAAGATCGCGGGCATCGTTTTCGCTGTCGTGGTCATCGTGTTCTTCGTGGGGTCGTTCTTCGTCGACCGCATGATCCTCGACCAAACCTACCAGCGCTACGAGAGCGCCGAGCCGAACCTCTTGCCCACGTACGAGGCGTTCGCCGACGGGCATCCACGCACGCCCGTGGAATTCCAGTACGACGGCTCCACGCTGCGCGGCTACGTATACGAAGCTGGCAACCCGCGCGGGTTCATCGTGTTCCGCCACGGCATCTTCTCGCAGCATTCCGATTACCTGGCGCTCATCTGCGCGATGGTCGACCGCGGCTGGACGGTGTTCGCCTACGACGCCATCGGCTGCGGGGAAAGCGACGGCGACAGCACCATCGGCATGGCGCAAAGCCCGCTCGACGTGGCGGCGGCCGTGCAGTTCGTGCGCGACGACAACCTGAACGAGGGCTTGCCGCTCGTGCTCTGGGGACACAGCTGGGGCGGATACGGCGTGGCGGGCGCGCTCGACATCGTGCCCGATGTCGATGCGTGCGTCACCATGTCGGGCTTCAACGAGCCATGCGGCATCTTGTTCGAGACGAGCGAGAAGCAGATGGGCCCGTTCGCCGTCACGCAAGAGGCAACTATCTGGCTGAACAACAAGCTTGCGTTCGGCGCCGATGCCGACCGTGCCGCCGTTACCGGCATCAACAAGACCGAAGCGCCGGTGCTCGTGATTCACGGAACAGACGACGCCGTCATCTCGTACGACGGGGCGTCCATCATGGCGCAGCGCGGCGCTATCACGAACCCCAGCGTCGAGTACTACACCTGCGATGCCGAGGGCCGAAACGGGCACAACACGTACTTCTATTCCGAAGAGTCGGCGGCATACCTGGCGGACAAGGGTGCCGAGCTGGCCGAGCTGCAAGAACAGTACCCCGACGGCATCCCCGACGACGTCGCAGCCTCGTTCTTGGCAAGCTACGACGTGCAACGCGGCAACACAGCCGACCCCGTTCTGATCGGCGTGATCGACGAGTTTTTCAGGAGCGCGATAGGAGACGACATGAACTTCACAGGCATGGCTGGCATAGCCAACACCGGCGAGTACGGCGCCTTGCAATCGGCTAGCTACACCGATTCCGGCGACATGAACGGCAACCTGTACGACGTGAGTGCGAGACGCGCGGACGATGGATCGATGATCGTCGTCGTGCGCGAGGCGAAGATGCACAGCGACCCGATTTCAGTAGGGGAATACCGCGTGCCTGACGATTTGCTCGAACAGATCAACGCCATCGTCGACAAGGCCGGCATGAAGGAGTGGGGCGAACTGCCCTTGAGCGAGTTCATCGCGCTCGATGCGTCAACGCCCACGGTGCGCCTGACCTACGAGAACGCGAGCTCAACCGACGGGTTCCCCATCTGGCTTTCGTTCTCGACGAGCTACGAGATGCCCGATGACGGCAAGGCCTTCGACGAAATTCGCGACCTCTTGGAATCCTGCATCACCGAGGAAAACCTCATCCGCACCTACGTCGAAGAAGAGCGCTAACTCGCAGGCTCGGCGGCTGGTTGAACGTCACCCCAGGGAAGATGTTCAATTTGAAGAAGCGCTCCTACACAAAGATAGGGTTTCAACAAATTGAACATCTTCCCTGGGGTGATGTTCAACCCTCCGCCTCGCGTAGCTGCGGAATCGCACTCCACCCTCTTTACCAGCAGTTTTCTATACGATGTTGATCGGCTCATCGCCAGCGGAGACGGCGGCGATGTTGTTCCATATGGTCGTCCAGGCACGACGGAACATGCCTTCGGTGACGCCGCCGATGTGCGGAGAGAGCACGAGGCGGTTCGCAGCGTCGCCTTCCAATAACGCCAACGGATGATCTGCCGGAACAGGCTCGGGTGAAAGCGTGTCCAGACCGGCAGCGCCAATCGCACCGGCTTCAAGCGCTTCAGCCAGCGCCGCCTGATCGACGATCTCGCCACGCGCCGTGTTGATGAGGATGGCGTCGGACTTCATGGAAGCCAGGAACGCCGCATCGACCAGGTTCTCGGTCTCGGGCGTCACAGGCACGTGAATGCTGACGATATCGCACGTGCGCGCCAACTCGTCGAGCGGCAGATAGCGAACGCCGAGCTCTTCCTCCTGCTCGGGCGTGCGGCGACGATGGTTCCAGTACGCCACATCGCAGCCGAACGCGTGCAGGCGCTTGGCCGTCTCACGCGCAATGGCACCCAAACCGACAAGGCCGACTGAGCAGTCGCCGAGCTCGCGGATGCCCGCCACCATGAGCCGTTCCTTCATCTGAATCTGCTGGCCCGAACGCACGGCGACGTCGCCTTCCACCACGTGGCGCAGGCAGCCGAGCATCAGCAGCACCGCCTGTTCTGCCACAGCACCCGCGTTCACGCCGGCGTTGTTGCACACGACGACCCCGCGCTCGCGCGCCGCCGCCACATCGATGGCGTTGTAGGCCACACCTTCGGAATGGATGAGCTTCAGGCTTGGAAAGGCATCCATGACCCGCGCGCTCACAGGGCTCACCGCGTCGGCCGCGATGAAATCCGCATCGCCAACTTGCGCGATGATGTCGTCGTCGGACGTACCACGCCCCACGACAACAGCCTCGACCTGCCCCACAATCGGCAAATCGGGCAAGTACTTGTTGAACCTTTTCTCATCACCGATGACCAACAGCTTCATTTTCTTTTTCCTTTCAATGTCATGGGATGCGCTTCTAGCGAGCACCGACCCAGGGCGGCGGAGGGTTGAACATTGTCCCAGGGGTGATGTTCAAATTAATTGATGTCCTATCTTCGCGCAGGAACGCCAAGCAATTTGAACATCACCCCTGGG
>JAFUCC010000071.1 GCA_017459925.1 Eggerthellaceae bacterium | reverse complement strand
TTCAATTTGAAGAAGAGCCCCACTCAAAGATAAGACTTCAACAAATTGAACATCTTCCCTGGGGTGACGTTCAACTGCCGGCTGTCCCTGCGGTGGCGTTCGGCTAAAACAGGAGGAGCCGCGGGGTGCGCGGCTCCTCAAGGTGTCTTAAGCGATGCGAAAGACGCTTACTGCTTGGTGCTTTCCTGGCCCGTCTCCAAGAAATGAATCTTGGCTTCGTGCCATTCAAGGTGAATGCGCTCGGTGCTCAGCCAAGCCTCGCCGGCCGCAATGCGGTCTTCGTCGGTCTCGGCTGCGACCTCGGCCTCTTTGGCTGCAATCTCGGCGCTGATTTCCTCGACGCGCTTCTTCGAGCTCTCCAGATCAAGATCCTCGACTGCGCGACCAAAGCGGGCGAGCACGGCCAGATGATCGTGGAGCATCTGGGTGCAGCCGCGGTGGATGAGGAATTCCCTCTTCTCGTTGCCATCGGGGTCGAGGTGCAACACGAGTTTGCCGCCCTGATGATTGGTCGCAACGAGGCTCTCATGGCCCTTCAACACGCCGTAATGACCCGCATAACCGGGCACGTCGGCATAGTACACGTCGCCTTCGAACAAGACGCGTGTCGGAGTCGCGACTACGCAACGATAACTTTCAGCCATTGCTATTCTCCCTGCAATTCTTCGTAAGCAGCGTACACGTCTTCAATCGAGCCCTTCATGCGGAAGCACTGCTCGGGAATCTCGTCGCATTCACCATCGAGAATGGCGGCAAAGGAGCGGATCGTGTCCTCGAGCTTCACGTACTTGCCAGGCAGACCGGTAAACTGCTCGGCGACGTGGAAGCACTGGCCGAAGAACTGCTGCGCCTTACGCGCGCGGTTAACGACGAGACGCTGGTCCTCGGAAAGCTCGTCCATACCCAGAATGGCGATGATGTCCTGGAGGTCCTTGTAGTTCTGCAGGAGCTCCTGGATGCCGACGGCCACGCGGTAGTGCTCCTCGCCGACGACCTCGGGGTCGAGAGCGCGGGAGGAAGACTCCAGCGGGTCGACTGCCGGGTAAATGCCGAGCTCGGCGATGGAGCGCGACAGAACCGTACGGGCATCGAGGTGGGTAAACGTGGTAGCAGGCGCGGGGTCGGTAAGGTCGTCGGCGGGCACGTAAACGGCCTGCACCGACGTAATGGAACCCGTGCTGGTCGACGTAATGCGCTCCTGCATGTCGCCCATCTCGGTGGCCAGCGTGGGCTGGTAACCAACGGCGGAGGGCATACGGCCGAGAAGTGCCGACACCTCGGAGCCCGCCTGGGTGAAGCGGAACACGTTGTCGATGAACAGAAGCACGTCCTGGCCCTGATCGCGGAAGTACTCAGCTTCGGTCAGGCCGGCCAGGCCGACGCGCAGACGCGCTCCGGGAGGCTCGTTCATCTGACCGTACACCAGGCAGGTCTTCTCGATAACGCCAGACTCGCTCATTTCCAGGAACAGGTCGGTACCCTCGCGGGTGCGCTCGCCTACGCCCGTGAACACCGACGTGCCGCCGTGCTCCTGGGCCAGGTTGTTGATGAGCTCCTGGATGATAACCGTCTTGCCGACGCCGGCGCCGCCGAACAGGCCCGTCTTGCCGCCGCGAACGAACGGCTCGATGAGGTCGATGGCCTTGATGCCGGTCTCGAAGATCTCGGTCGTGGTGGTGAGCTCTTCGAACTCGGGGGCCGGGCGGTGAATCGGCATGAAGCCGGCCAGGTCCTCGGGGATGGGCTTCTCGTCAACGGGCTGGCCGATGACGTTCCAAATACGGCCCAGGGTGTTGGGGCCGACGGGCATCATGATGGGATGGCCCGTGTCCTGGACTTCCAGACCGCGGACCAGGCCGTCGGTGGAGTCCATCGAAACGGAGCGGACGAGGTTGCCAGGCAGTTCGGTTTCGACTTCCAACACCAGGTGAATGTCACCGGCGGTGGTTTTCGCGTCGATCGTGAGGGCGTTGTAGATTGCGGGGATCTGGTCCGGCGCAAACTCAACGTCGACGACGGGGCCGACGATACGCACGATGCGTCCGACGCCGCCCTTGCTGGCCTCGAGCTCCTCTCTTGTGAATAGGGTTTGCTGACTCATTTATTCCTCCAAAGCCGCTGCGCCGCCGACGATTTCCGAAATCTCGGTCGTGATGGCGCCTTGACGTTCACGGTTGTAAATTCTGGTAAGCGTGGCGATCATCTCGGTTGCGTTGTCCGTAGCCGATTTCATCGCGGTGCGGCGCGCGCCCTGCTCGGCGGCAGCCGAGTCGTTGAGCGCGAAGTACACGTCGGTGCGCAGGTACGCCTGCTCGAGGTAGATCAGGCAGTGCCTGGTCTCGGGCTCGAACTCGATATCGCCCTCGTGCTTGTCGTCGATGTGCTCGCGGAAGTCGAAGTAGATGTCCTTCTGGAACCTATCGAGCTCCATCTGCTCGGCAAAGCTCTTGTGCGGGATGGGAAGCACCGTCTTGGCGACGAGGCGCTGCTCGCCCGCGTTCACCATGTGGTTGAACACGATGACGACCTCGTCGATATCGCCGGCGATGTAACCCTTGCGGATGTACTCGGCGATTTCGGATGCCTCTTCGTACGTCGGGTCTGCCGACTTGTCGCGCACTTCGATGACAGGTTTGATGTTGCGGTACTCGAAGTAGCCGCACGCTTTCTTGCCGCATGCGATGATGCTGACCTTCGCGCCCGAGATCTCGCGATCTTTCTTCAGGCGCTCGACGGCGCGCAACACGTTGCTGTTGAAACCGCCGGCCAAGCCGCGGTCGGACGTGACGGCGATGATGATGCTGTGTTTCACCTCGTCGTGCGGGTTCAGCAACGGGTCGTCCTTGATACGGGAATACGCCGAGGTCGAGATGAGCATGTCGGACAGCGCAGCTGCCCACGGCATCGAGTTCTCCACGCGAACCGACGCACGGCGAATCTTCGCAGCCGCGACCATTTCCATGGTGCGCGTGATCTGCTTCGTCGACGTGACGGAGTTGATGCGTCGTTCTATGTCGTGAAGGTTAGGCATGCTTTACCTGCCTTACGCCGACGGGGCGAACTGCTGCTTGAAGGTCTCGATGGCCTCAACCAGCGCGTTCGTGGTGTCGTCGGTGAACTTCTTCTCGTCGTGGATGCTCTTCAGAATCTCCGGCTTGCTGGCGCGCAGGTAGTCGCGCAGCTCGTCGCGGAAGCGAACGGTGTCGCCCACGGGGATGTCGTCGAGGTAGCCCTTGGAGCCCGCGAACACGGACACGGCTTCTTCCTCGAAGGGCATCGGCACGTAACGGCCCTGCTTCAGCAGCTCCGTCATGTGGGCGCCGCGGTTCAGCTGATCCTGCGTGGCCTTGTCGAGGTCGCTGCCGAACTGCGTGAACGCTTGCAGCTCGCGGTAAGCGGCCAGGTCGAGGCGCAGGGTGCCGGCGACGGACTTGACGGCCTTGGTCTGGGCCGAGCCGCCGACGCGCGACACCGACAGGCCGACGTTGACTGCCGGGCGCTGGCCCTGGAAGAACAGGTCGGTGGACAGGAAGATCTGACCGTCGGTAATCGAGATGACGTTCGTCGGAATGTAGGCGGACACGTCGCCGGCCTGGGTCTCGATGATCGGCAGAGCCGTCATGGAGCCGCGACCGTACTCGTCGTTCATCTTCACGGCACGCTCGAGCAGGCGAGAGTGCAGGTAGAAGATGTCGCCGGGGTAAGCCTCGCGTCCGGGCGGGCGGCGCAGCGTCAGCGACATCTGACGGTAAGCGACAGCCTGCTTGGACAGGTCATCGTAGATGATGAGCACGTGGCGGCCGGGGTTCTCGGGGCCGGCCGGCTGGCCGTCCTCGCCCGTGTAGATGAAGTACTCGCCCATGGCGGCACCCGCCATCGGGGCGATGTACTGCAGCGGCGCCGAGTCGGACGCCGAAGCCGACACGATGATGGTGTAGTCCATCGCGCCGTGGCGCTCGAGCGTTTCGGCAACGCCGGCAACCGTGGAGGCCTTCTGACCGATCGCAACGTAGATGCAGATCATGTCCTGGCCCTTTTGGTTGATGATGGCGTCGATGGCGATGGCCGACTTGCCGGTCTGGCGGTCGCCGATGATCAGCTCGCGCTGGCCACGTCCGATGGGCACCATGGCGTCGATGGCCAGGATACCGGTCTGCATGGGCTCATGCACGGGCTTACGGCTGATGACGCCGGGAGCCTTGAACTCGACGGGGCGACGGCCTTCGGCCTCGATGGGGCCCTTGCCGTCGATGGGCATACCGAGCGGGTTCACCACACGGCCGAGCATGCCCTTGCCGGACGGAACGTCCATAATGCGACCAGTGGTATGAGCCTGGTCGTTCTCCTTGATTGCAGTGACGTCGCCGAGAAGAACGGCGCCGATTTCATCTTCCTCGAGGTTCTGGACCAGGCCGTAAACGGTCTTGCCACCCTCGCCGATGAATTCCAGCAGCTCGCCGGCCATGGCGCTCTTCAAGCCGTCGACGCGCGCGATGCCGTCGCCGACCTGGATGACCGTGCCGACTTCCCGCGAGTCAACGCCCATCTCGAGACCTTCGAGCTGCTTGCGCAGCGCCTCGTCGATGGACTGTGCGGTAATCTCAGTCACTAGCATTCACCTCCCTTTCAATTACTGCTTCAGCACGGTGCGCGTCTTCTCGATTTGCGAGAGGATGCTGGCGTCGATGCGCTCGTCCGCCGTGCTCATGATGATGCCGCCGATCATGGACTTGTCGAGGTGCTCTTGCAGCACGACGGACTTGCCCAGGCCGGCTTCTGCCTTCTGCTTGATAAGCTCGCGCAGATGGTCGTCGAGCTCGACCGCGGTCGTGACGTCGACCACGGCGATGTTCAGCTCGTCGTTCATCTTCGCTTCGAACCCTGTGGCCACGCGTGCCAGGTAATCGGTCTCGCCGCGCTCGGCCATGACGGCCAGCACGCTGACGAGGGCCGGGTTGGCTTCGGCGAACACGCCGCGCACGAGCTGAGCTTTCTGCTCGGGCGCGTAGCCAGGGTCCTTCAGGGCGCTTTCCAAATCGGCGTTGCCGCGCAGAGCGGCGACGATCGTGATCAGCTGATCGCGAACCGCGAGCACGCCGTCCTGGCCGCCATCGTTCTTGACAGCCTCGAAGAGAAGCTGCGTGTACGCGGCGATCTGCTCTTTTACGACAAGACGATTAGTTGGCATGGAAACTGCCCGCCTCGCTGATGTAGCGCTCGATGATCTTGCGGTGCTCGTCGTCGCTCAGGTCGCTTGCGACCAGGCGAGACGCCACGTCGACGGAAAGATCGGCAATCGAGTTCTGAAGATCGGCCATGGCGGCCTTCTTCTCGGCTTCGATGGCGATCTTCGCCTTCTCGATCATCGCGGCTGACTCTTCCTGCGCCTGCTTGGTGATGTCCGCGCGGACGGCTTCGCCCGTCTCCTTGGCCTCGGCGATGATCTGGGACGCCTGGGCCTTCGCGTCGGCCAGCTGCTTCTGGTACTCGGCCAGCGTGCGCTCGGATTCGACGCGCGCCTCCTCGGACTTCTGCAGGGCCTCGGCAATCGTCTTCTCGCGCTTTTCGAGCATGCCCTCGAACATGGGCCAGCCGAACTTCGCGAGGATGATGACAAGGATGATGAAAGCGATGAGCATCGGGACGGTCTCGTTCATGTCAGGAATGATGACCGAGATACCCTCCTTCGGCTCCATATCCGCAAACGCGAGCGCAGGGAAAGCAAGGGAGGCGCTGGCAGCGGCGCCGGTGACGGCGAGCCAGGCCTTTGCTTTGTTTGCTCTCATGTTCACTGGGTAACCTCCTTGTGCCTTAACGGATAGTCTGTTCCGATAAGGTCGTTAAACGATGAACACAAGGACGAAGCCCAGCAGGGCGAGTGCCTCGGCCAGGGCGGCACCAATGATGAAGTTGGTGAACAGACGGCCGGCGAGCTCGGGCTGGCGAGCGGTACCGACGCAAGCGCCATAGCAGGCGATGCCGATGCCGATGCCAGGGCCGATTGCGCCGAGGCCGTAGCCGACGAGCTTCAATGCTGCGAGTACGATAGTAGTTTCCACGATTTCCTCCTTTTGCCGTCCCCTCGCGTTTTGCTTAGAGACACCGGTTTTACTATGTTCCATCGGCCGTGGAATTCAACCGACGCAACCAAATGTCAGGCGCCATATCGGGCAGGCGCGGGCCCCTCGCACCCGGGAATTAGTGCGATGACGTGGCCAAGCTGATGTAGACCGCCGTCAGGATGGTGAACACGTACGCTTGCAGGAACGCAACCAGCGTTTCGAGCGCGTACATGAAGATCTCGAAGAGCAGCCACAGGATGGACAGGCCGCCGATCGCGCCTGCGCCGTTGATCGAGGCGGTCAGGAACGACGTGGCGAACAGGGCGAACACGCCGAGCGCCATGTGGCCGGCGAACATGTTGCCGTAAAGTCGGACGGCCAGCGTGAGCACGCGGATGACCAGCGACACGAACTCGAACACCCAGATGATGGGCACCATGACCGCCGGCAGGCCGGACGGCGCGATGGACTTGATGTAGCCCCAGCCGCCGTGCGCCTTCACGCCCCAGTAATTGAAGTAGACGAACGCGACGATCGAGAGCGCCCAGTTGATCTGGAGCGAGCCCGTGGCCGCCTTCGCACCGGGGATGAGGCCGATGAAGTTCGAGATGAGGATGAAGAAGAACAGCGTGGCCAGAAGCGGGATGTGCTTCTTGTAGCCATGGCCGATGGTGCCCTCGCCGATTGAGTTGCGCACCATCTGGTAGCCGTATTCCACCATGTTGGTGAACTTGCTGCTCGGAACAAGCGTGAGCTTGCGGCCGACGCCGAGCACCACGAGCAGCACGATGATGAACACCAGGATGGCGTAAGCCATGTACTGCGTGATGCCGAAGCCGGAATTGCCGAACTCGATGAGGAACGCCGAGTCGAACGAAGCCTGAAGCTCAGGCACCGCCTCGTTGAGCATCTCGATAGGGTTAGTACCTTCCACAGCTTTCCCTTTTCTCTTCCCGTTTTACTTCCGTAAGTTGTTGCGGATGCCGAAGACGACCGCCGCGACGATGAGGCCGCCCGCCGCGCCGAGCACGAACGGGACCGCGAAGTCGCGGGCCAACATCACGCAGGCGACCACGCACACGGCCAGAATGACGAGCGAGATGAGCACGCCCAACAAGAGCGAGCCCGCATGCCCGAGGTTGCTGGTCGGGCTGGCCATGCGTGCTTTGTTCATCCCGAAGATGAGCGGGGCGAAGCTTGCGGCCCCCACCACGATGCCAACCAGAACTGCTACGACGAACATACCTTGCTTTCATTCATGCGCGATGCGCGCGAACGTCATGACAAACCTGAATTATGATAAACGGATACGAAACGATTTGGTACCGCATATGGGCAAAAGCAACAAACTTCCGACGAACGGTGGGGGCGTTCGTCCTTCTGGATCGCGTGCCGAACGTTGGTGTCACGGGCCGCTTTGAGACGGAAGCGGCCATTGCCTAGAATCACATTTTGCGGAATGTAAGATTCGAGAGAAAGGCAACGGCCACCATGGACACTCTACAGGAAAAGGAAGCGATGCA
>JAFUCC010000013.1 GCA_017459925.1 Eggerthellaceae bacterium | reverse complement strand
GTACGCGCATCGCTTTTTCGATTTCGCGAGGGGTAGCCCCCTGGGCTGGGGTTTCACATTCTGGACTTGCGCGCTATGCGTCGCTTCGTCTCGATCCTCGAGTGGCAACGCTTGCATCTGAGCGCAAGGTTCTCCGGTTCGTCCGTGCCTCCCTCGCACAAGGGAACCTCGTGGTCGACCTCGCCGCCCATCCCGGAAGTGGTCCATTTCCCGCCCGAGAAGGTTGCGCATATCGTGCCGCAATCCTTGCAGCGCCCGGCCTGCGCGGAGATCGCTGCCTGGCGGTTTCGCTGGTACTCGGCCGTCTTGTAATGCGCGCGCCACGGCTCGCGCGCGCCCCTTGTCGCATCCCCCGCGGTCTGCTTGCGCTTGCGCCCGCCCCTGCACGGGCAGGGCTTGCCGGTGGGGACGGCGCTTCCGCAGTACGGGCAGAACTTCAAGCGCGCCATCAGATCTTCTCCAGGTCGTACTTCTGCGAGTTCATCCCGTTCGCCCACTTGTAGATCAGGCTCGGCTGTACGGAGAATCTCCTGGCGCACTCCGTCGCTGTTCCCTCGAACCAGGTGCCGCCGTCCTTCTCCCGCATGCGGAACCTGAGCGCCGGCTTGGCCGAACGGCCCGAGCCTTTAAGGTTCAGCGGGTGCTCGTTGGGCAGCGGCTTGGGCTCGGTCTTCTGAAGCACCGTCACCTTCATGCCTCCGTCATCCCTGTTTTTTTTTGGCGCGGCCTTCGGCACTGCATCTGGTTTTTTCAGCGTTACCTTGAGCTCGTCATCGAACTCGGGACCGGCGGGCAGCGGAACGGGCTTCGGTTTCCTTGCCGTCTCCTTCCTCGCCGGCATCACTGCTTTCGCCTTCTCCTCCTCCAGATCGAGGATGCCGAGCTTCATGGCCAAGGTGTTGGCCCTAGCCGCAAGGCGCTTGTCGAAGTCGCCGCTCTCGTAATCGGCAACGACCGACAGGGTGATCACGGCCTCGACCGCTATCTGCTTGTAATCGATCATTTTCGCTCACCTCCGATAGAGAATCAGTTGTTATCTTCTGCGGGAGCGCCCGCGCAGGGTTCTTTCCCGCAAGCATCCTGGCCCGATACGTGGTACACGTCGTACTCGTCGAGCAGCGAGGGTGACATCTCTTTGCCACACGGCTGAACGTCCTCCGGAGCGATCATCGCGACGTTCGCGCGGATGCGGCAGCGCACATCGAAATCCCCTTCGTCGTTGTACTCGATCGACTCGTTGTAGCCTGCCACCCCGTAATCCGCCTGCGCTTCGCAGAAGCGGTAATCCTTGAAGTCCAGGTTCCCGAGCGGGCATCCGTCGCACACCACCTGGATCACATCCTCGGCGCCGCCGGCGCCATGCATACGCGCCGTTGCCGGGTCTAGCATCCTCCACGTCATTGCTCTTCCCTTATCCTTTCTATGTGCCTGTTGATATCGGCCATGCCGCTGTTCGCCAGCATCGCGCGCATCATGCACAGCAGGAGCTCGGATGCGCTGCGCGTCCTGGTCTCGCTGTCACGATGCGGGTTCATGCAGGTCTCCCAGAACTTCGGCTTGCCGTTGGGGCCGATACCGTACAGCAGGCATTCCGCCCCCTGCGTATGCTTTGCCACGTAGCCGTTCGGCGTTCCGATAATCTCGTCCTTGAACGGCTCCCATAGCTCCACCGGCACGACGAGGTAGTTCCTATCGCCCTCGAAGTTGAGGCCGTTCCCGCTTCTCAGGTCGGCCATGCAGCTCTTCACTTCGTAGAACGTGAACCTGCCGAGCTCCACGTGCGCGCCATCGGTGTACGACTGTCCGCCCCTCGGCTCGAATTGGACGAAATCGACGCGCTTCGCGTGGCCGTTCCAATAGCGGTCGAGCCAAACCTCATGCGCCCAATAGCTGTAGCTGTTCTTCTTCTCCAGCTTCATCCTGATAAGCTCGGTATCGAGCAGGGATGTGACCTCCTTGCGCGAAAGACCGTCGCATGCGGGCTTCGGCCAGCCATACGGATATATACCCTCGAAATCGCTCATCTCTCCACCATCCCATCGATATTCGCCCTCAACTCGTCAAGGAGCAAATCGCGGTACCCTATCTGACCTTTGCTCATTCGTCACCTCCACCGATCAGGATCGCCATCACCATCACGCCGATGGCTCCGCCGATCATCAGCATCATCACGTGCGAAACCACTAGCATTCGCCATCGCCCCTGTTCATGATCGACCAGTCGCCATCCTTCGGGCGCCAGATGTGCAGCACGTTGTCGATGCCGTTCGCCAGGGTTCCGACTCCATGGACGTACTCGGATTCGACGGGATGGATCTGCACGGCCTCCTCTTCCGGTCCGAAGAAGACATCCTTCAAATCGCACATATCCTGCCAGGTCGGCATCTTCTTGCGCCTGTAGCTCGCAACGCTCACATGCTCCCATCCTCCCTCGTCGCGGCCCCAGAAGACCGAGCCGCAAAAGCCCGACGGCAGGATGATCGTCGCAGACCCGCCCATGTGCCCGTCCGTCACGTTAGAGAGCCGGATGCTCTGCCTGATCTCCTCCTGCGTTCTCACCAGACCACCTCCAAATCCCCGAGCTGCCGGTAACCGTCGCATGCGATGTAGCCGTTGGCTGCAGGAGCGAACTCGCCGCAATCGCGGCACGGCCTGCCTGCGCGGAAGAAGACGCAGTGGTTCGTGCACTCGGTCTCGTACACGATCTCCTCCGCGCTCCTGAGCAGACCGAGGCTCCTCTCGTCCAGGAATAGCGGCTCCTGGATAGCCCCGTACTCGGTCATCGTTTCTTCCCTTCTGTTCCAACCTGGGATACATCCCATTACTCTGTTATGTACTGTTATGTAAAATGCTTCGACATGTTGCTTCGCACCCGTGCTTCAACCATCCTCGAAGCTAGCTTTAAGATTCCTTCGTTTCTTCGGCTGCGCTCTTTGCCTTACGTGCCGCACCGGATTTCTTGCCGCCAGCGGCGCCTCCCTCCCTCCTCTTCTCGCGCCGATGCGCTTCATCCGCCGCGCGGTTGCAAGTGACGATGCCCATCTCCCACAGCTCCCCGGAGATCAGCCCTATGTCCGCCATTTCCTCGAACAGCTGCTCCATCTGCTTATCGGAGCGTTCCAGCTTCCTACGGAGCTTTGCGCGCGTACCGACTGCGTTCAGGTCGATGCGCGCACCGCTGAAATCCGCCCAGATGCCGATCAACCGCGCCCAGGCAAGCTCGCCGCGGACGCCGAGACGAGCCCGAAGCTCCATCACCTTCTCATCCTCGAACCAATCGAAGTCGAGCGGAGCCCAAGGTTTTCGACTGCTCATTTGCCCATTAATTCCTTCCTGTACCTCTTCAATTCCTGCATTTTCGATGCTATCGTTCCCGTCAAGAACATGCCGCTTGCACCCTCTTTGAGCATGTATCCGGCTATCCTCTCGGCCGTCCGGCAGTCCATCGCGTCGACCACGATCACCCACGGACCGATCACTTCCCGTCTGGGTCTCGCTCCCATTCGACCCCCTTCCCCTTATCATCGTCGTTGCCGTACCTCCATGTCCTGTCGCCCACCACGAAGCCCTTCACGGCGCTCAGAACGGCGTCGAACGTCTCCCTGTCGCACGTGAACGAGATCGAGTAGCGATGGACCTCCTTCGGCCCTTTGTCGAGCTCTTCCGCCCACCTTTCGCTCAAAGCCCTGTATGCATCGTCGATGCGGTCTTTCAGCGCCTTATCCACGGCTATTCCCCCATTTCCTCTACGGCTGCCTCGAATGCGTCTGCCGCCTCCCTGTCCCGCCCTGGCAGCACATGCGCGTACAGGGCGAGCGTCGTGGATACGTTCGCATGGCCGAGGCGCTCCTGTATCGTCCTCATGTCGATGCCGTGGCTGAGCAGCCACGTTGCATGCGTATGCCGCAGCGAGTGGAACGAGTAGCCCGTTATGCCTGCGTCAGCGCATATGCGCTTGAACTCCCCCGAGACCTTCGTCGGGCGCGAAACGGCGCCGGATGCGGTGCAGCAGATCGCTCTGCGGCGGTCATGGAGCACCGCATCGTCCAGGAAGCCCTCCTGCCATGACAGATGCCGTGCGACGGCGTTCCCGAGCATCTCCCCGATGCTCACGTTGCGTGATTTACCGCCCTTCGTGCGCGATCTGAGCAGCACCTTGCCATCGGCCTCGATAGCGGTGCAGGCGACGTGGACCATGCCATCGTGCACATCCTGGACGCGGCATCCGCACACTTCGCCGACGCGCATCCCCGTCCAAAGGGCCATGTATGCGGCGAACGCCGCCGTCCTGCGCCTTATCGATTCCGAATCCGTTGCAGGATCGGCCAGTATGCGCTCTATGGCCACGCGGATATCCGCGAACTGCTTGGCCGCGATAGCCGTGGCCTCGTGGGCCTCCGGCTTGGGCGGCTCCACCGAGGGCATCGGATTGTACGGCGATATCTCGTTCTTCACGATCCACTGGAAAGCCCTGCAGAGGAACCTGTGGACGGTTATGACCGTGTTCGGCGATATGCCGGAGCCCGAGCGCCCTCCCTTGAGGATGAGCGCGTTGTACAGGGCGCTGATATGGCGCGGCTTCACCTCGTCGACCATCAATCCGCCGGCTGTTGGGATGATGTAGGCGTGCACGAGCGTGCGGTATGTCTTCACGGTGTTGCGCTCCCAGCTCGAAGAGCGGTCGTCGATGTACCGCTCGAGCACATCGCCGAAGCGCATCGATGTCGCAAGCCACCCCACGGGTGTGAGCCGCGAGTACCATTCCTTGGCCATGGCGAACGCCTCGTCGGCCGTCTTGGCCTCCGGGAATCGCTTGTACGGCCTTATCTGCGAGCCGTCGACGGCGTTGGTTCCGAGGAACGGCCTGCAGAAGAATGTGCCGTCATCGTGGCGCTTGATGTCCGAGAGCAGAAGCGGCTTCATTCCTCGCCGTCCTTCTCGACCGATTCGATCCTGGCGCGCACCTTGCCGATGAATTCCACCGCGCCTTCATCGAGATCCATCCCGTCGGAGACCGCAAGGTCGATGAACTCGACCGAATCCTTCACGCAGTCCGCGATATACCAGGAATCGGTGAATCCTGCGATGAAATTGCCGTAGTTATTGAGGCTGTTGTACCGCCTGCAGAACATGGCCGCGAAGACGATCGGGCCGGCATGGCACTTCGCGACTTCCGGGAATCTTTCGAACGCTTCGGTGAGGTTGTAATCGTCGACCAGGGCGGCATCGATGTGCTCGTAAAGGGCCGGCATAGACGCCCTGCCGCCATCCTCCTGAGCGAGGTTCCCACCTATGAATATCTCGAGCGCGGAGTCGATGGCCTCGGCGCAGGTGCACACCTCGTCGAGGATGCGGTTCCGCTCGGCACGCATGCGATCCTCCTCGGTCTCGCCGGAAAGCGGCTCGCCGTAGAACATTACATACACGCCGCTCCAGTTGTTTCCCATCACGCCGACGATGCCCTTGTAGTCCACGCTCGCGGCCATGTAGTCCGCCGCCATGTCCTCCGGGTCTTCGCAAGTGCAGATATACCGCATGGGGCCATTGTTGAACCCCGTGTTCGGCTCTATTGTGATATGGAGGTCTTCGGCCTTCCTGATGAACGCGGCCCTGTCCTCCTCGACCTTGCGCTTGCTCCGCAGCGAATGCACGACGGCTAAGAGGTTCGTCTCCTTTGCGCCCATGATCTGCTCGAGCGCGTCGTCGTCGCCCTCGAATTCTCCTATGGCGTAGAGCCTGTCGAGAGTGTACTGATCGGCCTTGTCCGCCGCCAGGGCGCGGCCGCGGCGCATCTTGGCGGCATCCTCGATGTTGATGCGCGAGACCTCGCTCACGTACTGGTCGTCGCCGAACAAGGCCAGCTGCTGTATGTATCGGCTCTTCTCGATGTCCTCGTAGGTCTTCTTGACATCCGTGCGCACGGTTGTCTCGAGCACGCTCTGCACCGTGTCATCCGAATCGATCACCGCCCAGCATTCCTCGGTGCCGAGCTCGCGCATGGCCATGACGCGGGAGTTGCCCGCCTTTATCCTGTACACGTCGCCGTCGCGGATCAGCTTCACCTGCTCATCGGGCTCCCCCGACGGGCCGAAGGAGGCTGCGAGCTCGCGCACGTACTTCTTGTTGGCCTCCAGGCTGTAATCGCGGGACAGGAACTTGTTCCCGTACTCGTCCTCGAGCGGATAGATATCCGCCACCCTCACCCTTTTCAGTTCGAGCATAGTCTCCCCTTTCTATAACGTCGCGGACGTGTAGCCGTCCACCTTGCTCTTCTTGATGCGGAAGTCCAGCGACTCGTCGCGCTCCATGGCGATCCTCGCCAGGCAGGGCGCGTATGCGTTCTTGATGCTCACGCAGCGCGACTAGTCGCATGTGAGCGCGCCGTCGCCGCCGAAGCTGAAATTCACGTCCATGCCGGCGCGCATCTGCTCCTTGCAGGCGTTCGGGCTCGCCTTGCGGTCTGAGGACCTCGCCATCTGCCGGCGCGCGAGCCGCATGAACCGCTCGAAATCGCGCTTGTGCCCGTCTACCCATGCGCGCGCCTCCTCCATGAGGCTCTCGCCGTCCTGGCCGAGCCCTGGGAGCTGGATCTGGTTGCTCGGGTTCTCGCCGTAGTCGATCATGGCCGCCGCCCTAGAATGCGCAGGCGAGCCACATGACGGCGAAGAGCACCGCAGCGCCCAAGACCGCCTTGCCCGCCATTTCGAGCAGATGGAGCGCATCCTTGCGCCTTTCAGCTGCTATAATCGGATATGCGTTGCGGCTATATGCCGCGTGCTTTGCGGATCGGTTTGCTTGGCGGCGGGCCGATCCTTCTTTTTTTCTGCTTGTCATCCCTGTTCACCCTTCACTTGTGATTGCTCTGTGGTAATTCACGTAATCTGCATAACTCGCGCTTGCGGCGGCTCGTGTCGGCGTATATCGCCTGCCGCCGTCGTTCGGATTCCTGTATCCGCCTCCTTTCCTCCGCGATCTCCGCGCGCAGCTCCCTGTTCTTCATCGCCGCCGAGTCGGCCGAGTGCTCGACGGAGCATCTTCGGCACCATCCGCTCCATTTGGCCGGCGGATGGTAGCTGTACCTCCCGCACCTGGGGCAGAGCCACCGCTTGAGCAGACTCACCCCCATGCTCGATGCCTTCCACTGCACCGAGGCGACCGTCCGGCCGAGCGCCTCGGCGATCGCCTTCGCGCCCTCTCCTGCGTGGTCGCGCACATACCGCTCCTCGAACTCGCTCCAACGGGCCAAGCGATCACCTCTTGCGCGGCCTTCCCTGCTCGATCCATGAGGCGATGCCATGGACGAGCGACCGCCTGAATGCGCGCTCGTAGTACGGGACGAGCGGCCGGTCCTCCTTGCGTACCTTCTCTATCCGCTCCATCTGCGATGCCATCGCCCCTCCTTCCGTCCCCCTCCCCCGAAACCGCGCGGCCCCCTTGATCGCGGCGCGCGGTTCCGGGGAGAAAGGGTGCATCGGCGACCGTAGGCCAACCGGTAGGCGCTTCCATGCCGGAGGTGCGAAACTGTCAGAGTAGTTTCCATGCCGATCCCGTTCGCATCTCCGGCTGCTTCCCTGGGCCTTTTAGCGTCCTGCCCAGGACACACTCTCTAGTTAGTTTTACTTACGTCCAAACCGAAAAAAATATCGGAGATATCGCATCCGATAAAATTACAAGCGGCCTCGGCCTGGTAGACGGGCATCAGTCGGGGGTTTTCTTCGTATTTCGCATACGTTTGACGAGTGACTTTAATAGCATCAGCCACTGCAAGCTGCTTAATTCCACGCGCGATGCGGGCTTCCTTCAATGTCTGCATATCAACCTCCTCATTCCATGTGTTAAGTTACACTTACGGTCTAGCCATGTCAAGTATAACTTACTAATATGTTAAGCATCACAACAAAGGACGGTGATTGCATGGCGAAGATCGGGGAGAACATCAAGAACTTACGCGAAGCCGCCGGCATGTCGCAGGACCAGCTTGCCGACCATATCGGGAAAACCCGCAGCGCCGTCTCACAATACGAATCAGGGAAGATCATGCCGCGGATGGGCGTTATCGAGGATTTGGCTCATCTTTTTAAAGTCCCTAAGACGGAGATTATCGGCGAGCGTATAGATTGTGCCACGGTCAACCTTGCAGAAGGCTCTCTGACTTCATCAGAGCGCGCCCTGGTTTCTTTTTTCAGGGAGATGGATTCGGAAGGTCGCGTAAGGCTCATGGAACAGGCAGCGTTCTTGAAAGAGCGCCATCCCAGACCATAGCAACACGCAAAACACATCCGGGACCACTTTGCCGAATTGACTGGAGCCTTGATTGATCTTCGGACGATCGTTCTTATTGTTTGGAGCTACAAATGAGGAAAGCGATTTTTAACATTTTGTACAGCGAGACATCGAACACGAAATCGGCTGTATATAGCAGGGTTATGACAGCTCTAATCATCGCTTCACTTCTGCCTCTTGCCTTCCATGAGGGCTATGCAGTGATCGATGTTATCGACGGATGCTGTGTTTCCGTTTTCCTGGTTGATTACATTTGCCGCTGGATTACTGCCGACATGAAGCTCGAAAAGGGCGCGGCATCGTTCTTCTTGTATCCGTTCACTCCTATGGCCATAATCGACATCGTTTCGATCATCCCCTCATTCGCAGCGATCAATCCGGCATGGAAGGCGTTAAGGGCTCTCAGGCTCCTCCGCCTCATAAGAGCATTCAAATTGATACGCTATAGCAGAAGCGTCCAGGCTATTATCAACACCGTTTCCAAACAGAGCAGATTGCTCCTTGTCGTTTTGGCGTTCTCTTTTGCCTACACGCTCATTTGTGCGCTCGTGATCTTCAATGTCGAGCCTGAGACATTCCCGAATTTCTTCGATGCCGTGTACTGGTCGGTCGTGAGCTTGACAACCGTTGGATATGGTGATCTATATCCGATCTCCGAAATCGGGCGCCTGATTGCGATGGTTTCATCGCTTATGGGAATCGCCATAGTTGCTCTGCCTGCTGGAATCATCTCAGCGGGTTTCCTCGATGAACTAAGGAAGAAGGATTGATGCGTATGAAGACAGCGGTCATCTACGCGCGCTATTCGAGCGACAAGCAGCGAGAGGCCTCAATCGAGGACCAGTTGCGCGTCTGCCGCGATTTCTGCGCCCGAGAGGGCATCCAGATCGTTCGCGAGTATGCCGACCATGCGCTGTCCGGGAAGACCGACCAGCGGCCGCAGTTCCGCGAGATGATCGACAACGCGCCCGAATCCGATATCGTACTCGTGTACATGTTCGATCGGTTCAGCCGATCGCGCTACGACTCGATCGTGTACAAGAAAGCGCTCAAGGATTGCGGGGTGCGCGTCGTGTCGGCGCAGGAGGCCGTGCAGGACACTCCCGAGGGCAATCTGCAGGAAAGCATGCTCGAGGTGCTCTCGGAGTACTACGTGGCCGATATGGCGCGTAAAATACGCCGTGGCATGGAGGGAAATGCGCTCAAGGCGCGCAACAACGGTTACAAGCTGTTCGGCTACGACACAGATCCCGATACGCATCGATACATAATCAACGATGCCGAGGCCGCCGCAGTGGTCGAGATCTTCGACCGCCATCTTGCCGGCGACAGTATCTACAGCATCGCACGGGAGATGCGTGGGCGCGGATGGACCACATCCAAGGGGACGCCCGTCGACTACAACTGGGTGCAGCGCATCCTCAAGCGAAGGGCCTACACCGGGATCTATTCCTGGGACGGCATCGAGGTCGAAGGAGGCATGCCGGTGATCATTCCGAAAGAGAAGTTCGAGCGCGCGTCCAAGGTCGCAAAGAAGAAGCCGCGCGCCGGCGAAGTATGGTCGGACTACAAGCTCACGGGAAAGCTCTTCTGCGGTTTCTGCGGCGCCCCCATGCACGGCTACGGCGGCACATCGAAGACCGGGAAGCGGTATTACTACTACGGCTGCAAGGAGAGGGGCGGCTGCAAGCGCAAGGGCATCCACCGCGATCTGGTTGAGAATGCGCTCGCCGACGCTGTATTGCAGATTGCAAGCGACGAGCAGAAAATGCGGCGCTTGGCCAAGCGCGTCGTGGAGAGCTACGACATGGAGAACGACGCCCAGAACGAGCTGGAATCGTGCGACGAGCGGATCGCGGGCCTGGAGGCCGAGCAGCACCGGCTGACACGAGCGGCCATGAAGGGCTTCGTAACCGACGAGATGGTCGAGCGCAACGAGCAGATCAAGGAACAGCTCGAAACCCTGCATGCCCAGCGCGGCATCCTCGCCAGCCAGGTCGTTGAGCTTACCGAGGATGATATTGTGGAGTTCCTGCTCCATGGCTTCGACCGGAGCGACGAGGATTTCATCTTCAACGGCTTCGTCAACAAGGTATGGCTGTTCGAGGATTACCTCGTGGCCTGCTTCAACTTCCGCGGCGATGATGACGATCTGGAATGTGTTCACGTGACCCTGGAAAACGGCATAAAAAACGACCCAAACCTGACCTGCGGGTTTGGGTCTGTGTTGTCTGGTGTACCATGCGGGGCTTGCCGTGAACCCGCGATAATCGTGCTGCCGCATGGATTCGGCCTGGTGATACCGCTTAGCGCATGAGCTATTCGGCCATCACGAGCCGCCCGAGCACCTGCAGGTAATGCCAGCCGCACTCGGCCTTCACGAGGTGGATGCTTACCTCGCCGCGCGTCACATCCACCTCGCCGTCCATCATCAGCTCGAGGTACTCCGGGTATCTGACCACCGGCTCGTCCATGACGAAGCGGAACTTCGGCTCCAATCCCTCGCATGGCGATGCAGGCCAGAGGCCGATGCACGTCCAGAGCATCAGGCACGCGCAGACGAGGATGCGCACGGCGCTCATGGCAGCTTGATTCCGCCCGAGCCGTTGGTCTTGATGGCGCCGCTTATCCTGTGGCCGTCCTTCGCGTAGGCGTACCAGTACTTGCCGCTCGCGCCCTTGCGGAAGCCGTCGCGGAACATCGCACCGTTGCCGTCGAACCAGTACCGCTTGCCTTCGATCTCATGGGCGCCCGTGACCATGTATCCGTAGTTGTTGCCCGTGGCCTTGGTCTTGGGTTTCAGGTAGTACCGCTCCCCCTCCCAGTCGAGCCAGCCCGTGACCATGTAGCCGTTCTTGTCGAAGTAGTACCACTTGCCGTCGACTTTCTTCCAGTCGCTCGCGGGCCACGTGCCGTCGCCGTTGTCCCACCACCAGCCCTTGCTGTTCTCTTTCCAGCCTGTCATGTCGCTATCAGCCTTTCCGTTGTAATGCAGGATTCCGTCCCACGGGTAGTCGTAGTAGCCGCAGATGTGGGACTCCCATCCCGTCTGGTCGCCCCGCTCGCCGTACACGCCGCCCGTCTCGGAGCTTGAGAACTCGGAGAGAGAGTCGGGGACCTGGTTCTGGCACATGGCGACGTGGTTGGCCTCGTTGAGGTAGAGGTCGCCCGGTGCAGCGGTGAAGCTCATGGGCTTCCACTCGAACAGGCCGCTTGCCAGGAACACCTCGCGCATATTGCCCGTGTAGGTCGCGCCGTCGAGCATGTGCGCGTACTTTGTGCCTTGCAGCGCCTTGCACCATGCGGTGATGGTCGAGGAGGAGCAGTCGTAGTCGCCGACGTTGATCTCGAACGTATGGCCCTCGACCGTCCACTCCTCGGGGGTCGCGCCCCACCTCTCGGTCCACGAGTAGCCGAAACGCGGGTCGGTCGCCATCCTCGCATGGGTTGCCGCTGCGACGATATTGCGCCCCATGGCTACTCGCCGCCCTCGATGTGCTTGCCGATCTCGGCCATGACGGGAGAGAGCACCGCCATCACGAGGCCCACGACCATCGTGCGCTGAGCCGGGTCGAGGACATAGGTGCCTGCGATCGTATCGGCATTGGCAACCAGCCAGCCGAGCGCGCCCTGCACGATCGTCCTCCCCAGTCGCCACTTCGTCTCGTTGCTCGTTAGGAACTTCTCGAACATCTAAACCACCTGCCCTTCTATCAAGTAGTCGTTCATCTCATCGCTGATCACCGCAAGCTTGTCGTAGTTGTTCCCGTTGATCTCGTGCCGCAGGAGCGCAAGGAGGGCCTTCATCATCAGCTTGTTCTGCTTCGAGGTCTCCTCGGCCTGCTCCTCCAGGCACCTGATCTTTCGCTTGTCGTTCGCCAGGAACGACTCGAACTCCTCAAGGGTTTTCGCATTCTCGATCGTGGGCTTCCGAACCCACTGCACGAGCTTCGCGATGAGCGCAACCGCCCCGCCTATGACGGACACCGATGCGCAGATCGCGAGCAGCACCGTCAGGAAGACCTGAATCTCGTCGAAACCGATTTCCACTGCTAATCCTCCCCGAGAATCCAGGCAAGCTCCTCGGCGGTGATGCGGCCCTTCTCGTGGGCGTTGCGCACCATCCGCTCGCTCCAAAGGTCGGCATCGTACCAACCCTTCACCTTAGCTGCGAAGCTGCTCATCCTCGTCCTCCTCCAACTCGACATCGGCCATCATCGCCACGTATTCGAGCGTGGCCGTGAACTTCTCCAGCTCTGCGGTCACCACTTCCAGCTCCCGCTCCTTCTTGAGGTCCATGCTGGGCCTCTCGACCTTTACCGCCATATCAGGCTCCTTTCATCAAGAGCATCCCGCCGTAGGCCTTGAGCCTGGGGGCGAGGGATGCGTCGCCCCCCTTCGCGTCGTGCGCCGCCATGCACTCGACAGCAGATAGGTAGTCGGGAAGCCCGACCCTGCCGCACTTGACAAGCCTCGCGAGGCCGCGCATCCTGCGCTTCTGGGCCTTGACCTTCTCGGGCTTCACGTCCATCCGCACGCCGCCGTCCCTCACGCGGTAGTCGAAGCCCAAAAACCCCAGCGGCTTGGAGAGCGGCTGGATGGCGGTCTTGCCCGGATGCGGCCCCAGCCCTACGAAGCCGAGCCTGCGGGTTATCTCGGCAAGGCACGATTCGAGGTATCCCCTGGACTCGTCGATGAGGATGAGGTCGTCCATGTAACGCCCGTAGTACCTGGCGCCCATGCGCTCCTTTATCGCGTGGTCAAGAGGGTCGAGATAGTCGATGCCCGCTATCTGCACCATCTGGCTCCCCGGCTTGTAGCCGACCTCGCCGCCGTACTGGGCCGAGAGCGCCCACGATGCGAAATCCGCCGCCCACCCGGGCAGCTTCGATGCGAAGCGGGCATCCACGACCGAGTGCAGCATGTGCGCGTAGTAGCCGCGAACGTCCACCTTGAGCGCGTACCCCTCCCCGTGCTCGCGGCTGAACCGCTCGAGGTGCCTGCTCATCCTGGCGCGGGCGAAGTCCGTCCCCTTGCCGTGCTGGCATGCGTAGTTGTCGTAGATCCACGACCTGCTCATGATGGGGTAGATCACGTTGTCGTTGAGGCTCCTCTGCACGATGCGGTCGCTCAGGGCGATGGAGCTGATGGTGCGCACCTTCGGCGACGTCACGGCGAACTCGCGCGCGGGCCTCATCCTGTAGGTGCCGGCATGCAGCTCGTCGCACAGCCTGGACACGGTTTCGACCATATGCAGGTAGGCGTGCTCGCTCGTCCCCTTCCACATGACGCCGCGAAGGCACTTGCAGCCCGCCTCAAGCAGCGGCTCGAAGCCGAACGCATCGTCGAATGCGGGGGCCGCAGAGGCGCCGCCGCCCCGCAGGGCGGGCGCATGCGGCCCCACTATCTGTTCGCGCCCGCAGGCGCAGGACGGGGGCTCCTTGCTTTGCGTTGCCGGGGACCTATCCGAAGGGATGCCGATGTATCCGGCCTTTGCCACGCAATCCGGGGCGCAATAGTTGCCGTTGTTGGCGTTGTTGTTGTTGAGGTTGCCCGTCGAATAGCAGTACGCGACGTTGTTGCCGTTGCTGCGATTCGCCGAACGCTCGAAGACGTTGCGCATACAGCCCCACATCCCAGGGTATCAACGGCGCCTCTTGGCGTCGGAATCCCTCCATCTCCTGGCCAGGTTCCTCGCGTCCCTGGCCATGTCCGACCAGTGGCGGGCCTCCCTTCCGGAAAGCCCGCACGATGCCCGGGCGACCTCTATGAGCCACATGAGCGCATCCAGGTTGCGGATGCACTCGGCCTGCAGGCGGTGCCGCTCGGGCCAGTCCTCCTCTATCCTTATGTCGTTGGCGCGCCATGCGCACTCCCCCGCCGCAATGGCTGCATGCTCGATGCGCTCGGCGAGCGCCATCCTGGACGAGGTGCGGTGCTCCTCTATCGAGGTTACGAGGCCGTGCTCGTCGCGCGTTATGACGTAATTCGCCATGCCGCCGAACTTGCGGGCGTTCTTGGTCTTCGCGAGCGTATGGTCAACGAGCCTGCGAAGCTCAACATGGAGCTTCAGCCTGCCCTCGCTGCGCTGCGACTTCGGGACGCTCATGGCACCTCCTTCGGTTCGCCCCCGCGCGTGGGCGCGGGGGATTGCCGGATCAGCAGATGCAGCAAGCCGGGGCGCAAAAGTAGCCGTAGCTGGCGTAGTTGGCGTTGAGGTTGCCCGTCGAATAGCAGTACGCGACGTCGCTGCCGTAGCTGCGATACGCCGAACGCTCGAAGACGTAGCGCATGGTGCTCTCGGCGCCCATCGAGCCCAGGCAGAACTCCTTGTGCGTGGCCCCCATTGTTGCAGGGGAGGCTCCGCCGTATACGCGCTTCCAGTAATCCCAGGCATCCCCCTCCAGGCTGTATGGGATGCCGAGCCATGTGCAGACCCAATAGAGCTGCTCTGCGCTCGGCAGGAACACGCGGTCCCAGGTCTCGTCGGCCTGCGTGCCGCCCGACGTGCCGCCGTCGCAGTACGGCAGGGCGGTCTTCACGAGTACCGGTTGCAAGGCCTCCACGAAGTCCTCCGCGAAGCCCGATAGGAATCCCGCTGAGGTCGCCGCTATCGCGGACGGGCGGTCGAAGCCGTTCTGCGCAGCCCACCACGAGCCTGGCGCGGCGGTCGAGTTCAGGAACTGGCGCGCTGCAGACTGGCTCCACCTGTTGCTGCCCAGCACGTGCCGGTGGATGTTGTTCACGTAGTCGGTGGGCTCCGTTGCGAGCGTGCCGAGCGAGGTTCCCTCGGAGCCGACGGTGACGGCGCATTCCTCGGCAGCGGCCGAAGCCCCTGCGGAGTGGTACACGTTGACAACCGCGGGCGCCGTTGAGTAGGTAGAGGACTTGAACATGAGCTGCCCGCCCGCAGGAACTTCCGCCGCTATCGTGAACTGGTAGTCGGTATTCGCCGCCATCTGCTGGTAGCCAGCTCCCGAGTTGATGTGGTAGGTTCCCGCCGCAAGCCCGTCCTTGGCGGCATAGAACGCCTCGCGCTCGTCGAACGGGAACGAGAACGGCAGGCAAAGGCTCGATTGCAGGTACATGGCCGGGACCGTCGAGCCGTCGCGCAGCGTCGCGCTCCCGTGCGCCACCACGCGCCAGAGGAAGTCCCACTCAGTCGATGAGGACGCGCGCACGTCCGTCCAGGGCGTGTGCAGAACCGTCCCCAAGGGGAACACCTCGGGAGCCAGCCCCTCCTTCACGAGGTCCGCCACCTCTATCCAGTCTGAGATGCGCGTGATGGACGTGTTGAGCGACTTCTCCATGAGCAGCGTTTGCTTAGCCAACTCGGTCGCTATGATATGGCCGGTCTCGTCGAGGAGCGGCGGCTTCCTCACCAACAGATCGGAATCTACTTGCACGGTTGTCATTTTTCTGCCTCCTATTCGGTCACGGGTACGAGGTCGGATTCGTCTCCGGCGAAGAACTCCACGACGATCATGTTGTCTTGGACTGAGAGGGCGCTTGCCGCATCGCGCGCCGCCTCTGCGGCCTCGTAGGCCTCCTGGCGCGCCTCCTCGTTCGCCGAGAAGGTATCGGCCCGGTACTGCTGAGCGGCGGCGAAGAGCCGCGCACGCTCCTCCTGGTCCTCATCGAATGCCGTGCCGCGGTCGGCCTCGGCTTGTGCGCGGTCGGCCTCAGCCGCCTCTCGCTCATCCTCGGCTGTGCTGCGTGCCTGCTCCGCAATAACGCGGTCGGCCTCAGCCGCCTCTCGCTCATCCTCGGCTGTGCTGCGTGCCTGCTCCGCAATAACGCGGTCGGCCTCGGCCTGCAACCTCGCGGCCTCGGCTTGTGCGCGCGCGGCCTCCTCGTCCGACCAGTCGGGGACGGTGTAGCTCACGGTCGCCAGTCCCTCGGGGGACATGTACGTGATGCTCACCACGTGGCCCTCGTCGGTTTCGGTGATTTCGACCTGCGGGCTGTATGCCGAGCCCACGTAATCGTTCAGCATGAAATGAAGTTCGTCCATTACAGCTTCCTCCTCTCGATGTTTCTGCCCGGATAGCGGACCTCGATGTTCGATGCCGGGCGCCATCCGCTCGCGTCGAGGACGTTGATCTGGAACTCGGTCTTGGCGCCCTCGCGCAGGTTGCCTGTCTCCTCCTGCGTCAGCGGAAGCTCGAAGCGCCAGACGCCGCCGTCCCTATATGGCTCTATCAGTTTTGTGAGGCTCCTACCTTCCTGCAGGATCGTCAGGTACACCTCGCAGGCGGAAAGGTCCGCGCTGCACTCGATGCTGCCCTCGAGCGTGGGCGTTGTCCATTTCCTCATCGCTCCTCCTTAGTAGTAGACTTCCTCGGTGAATGTGCCGCTTGGGATCTGCACCTTCGTTACATTCCCGGTGATTCCGCGCAAATAGATCTTGAAGACCCACTCGCCGGGGAAATCGTTCCCGTCGTATGTGAACTGGTAGTGCATCATCGCCGTCATCACGCTGCCATCGACGGTCACGAGCACCGACTTGCTCGGTTCGTACACCTCGGTCATGCAGTAGTCGCCCATCGCAGGGCCGCTCACGTGGTACACGATCACCGTCCCGTAAGTCCACGGTGTCGTGACGGGGAAGTCGAGCGTCTTCTGGTGCACCGTCCAGTCGGCCGCGAGGCCCAGCGAATCTCGGTACACGTCGGCGGTGAATGTGCCGTCGACCGCCGAGAGCGTGTGGCCCACGAGAGGGTTCTCGTCCTTCTCCCAAACGGTGTAGTAGTCGGCGGTCCCCGCCGGGTTGAAAACGACCTTATCGAGGTCCATCCCGTTGAAGACCACGAAGTTTGGGTTCGGGTTGCCGTTGTATATGAGCGTCATCCCTGCCCCCTATGACGTGATCGTGAGCGTGTTCGTGGAGCTGTCGTAGCTAAACGACGCGCCGCTGATGCCGGCGATGGCGTTCTGCACATACGCTTCGGTCGCGTATCCGGATGGGACGCTCGTCAGGTATCCCTGGCCCGTCACCCATCCCTGCGTGGCGTAACCGCTCAGGTCGGAGCTGCGCAGGAACCTGTTGTTCGCCCATGTCTGCGTGGCCATATCGTCTGTGGCATCGGATACCTTGTTGTCCACGTAGTTCTTTGTGGTAAGCGTGGCGTTTATGGTCTGCGTTACATCGGGTGTCCCCGGCGTTGTCTCGCCGTACACGAGCAGGCCCTTCGCTATGTGGTCGGTGGCTATGTTGAAATTCGCGGTCAGAAGGTTGTTCGACAACGCCATGTTCGTCACGTCGATGGCTTTGCGCGTCGAGCTGATCGCGCGCGCCCACGTGCCGTTTGGCGAGCGCACGAGCAGCCTTGTGCATTCCAGGCCCAGGAGCTGCGAGGAGAACAGGCGCATGCCGTACTCCCACGATGTGCTCATCTCGAACGCCGCAGAGATATCCAAGCCGCCTGTGACCGAATGCGCCAGGTTCGCGAATGCCAGATTCCCGTTCGCCATAGCGATGCGCTGTTGGTTGCCCACGGTCGCAAGACCGCCCGTGCCGACGAACACGCCGTTCGTGCTCCCGCTCAGCGACGAAAGCCCCCTGTACAGCGAGCCGTTCTGCACGTTGAACCCCGCCATGGTGACGAGCCTGCTCGCCGCATTGGCCGAGAACAGGATGTTATCGCTCGAATCCTTTACCTGGAATGTCCCCGCAGTGATAAGGGATGCGTCGATGGCACCCGCCTTGATGTAGCTGCCGTTTATGTAGAGGTTGCCCGTTGCTGGGTCGACGTACAGGCCCTGGCCGCTCCCGAGCGCCGATGTGGGCATGCGATACACCCCGGCGTCGAGGTCGATGTAGAAATCCCCCTCAGCGTCCCCGATGTACCCCGCCGTTATATTGGCCGCTGTAACGACCTCGGCGGCTATATGCCCGGATACGATGACAGTCTTCCAGTTCCAGTCGTTGATGCCGGAGAAGGACGGCTTCTTCGTGTCAGCGATACGGATGCTTCCGCCCTTCATCTGCGTCACATAGCTTGCGTATTCCACGGGGTTCGTGTTTGGGATGTTGCCGATCAGCGGGTCGTCGACGGCCACATCGTATGTGATGATGCCCTCGCCGGGGACGATGTAGGAATAGCCGCCCATGGCGTTCACCTCGGCATTGATGCGGTCGAGCAGATTTGCGAGGTAGTCTGCCGTCGAAAGGTTCCCGCCGTTCATACTCGAGACGGCGTTATGCACCTTTGCCAGGTCCTGCGCGAAGCCATCGAAGTATCCGGGCAGGCCCGTCCCGAGGTTCCCGATAGTGAGCGTCACATCCTTATCGTTTAGCTCGTTGTACTCGATGCGCTGCACCCTCCCGTTCAGGCGAAGCGGTTCGTCGGCGAAGACCCTGTCCACGATCTGCACCGCATCGCCGAGAGCCAAGCCGTGCGCATCCATGCCCGCATTCGCGAATTGGAGCACGTCGGCCGTGTACGAGACGCGCGGGACGGTGTAGTCCTCCAGGACACCGAGCGCCCACTCCTTGAGCGCGGCCGGCGTCTCCATATCCTCGTTGTCGACGTATATGGTGGGGTACTCCCAGCCGCCCGAGCCGTTTGGGAGCCTCACAGCAGCGGCAACATCGTCGTTCTGCAGCCATTCCACTCCATCGTTCACGCTCGCGATGGTGATCTTGCGGCCGTAGCCGCCGCCCTCGGTCTCCTCGCCCTTCCCCCGCGGGATTATGCGGGCTGCAGGGACGGTCTCCTCTACGGCCCTGTGGATGCCGACGATATCGGAGCCGTAGTCGAACCTGCGCCGCGCTATCTGGGCGCCCTCCTGCTCTAAAAGGTCGACCTTGCGCGCGATGATCGTGCCTGCGCCCACGTCGATGGTCGCGCCTATCTCGCCGCCCCAGTTCTCCACGAGCACGGAAAGCGCCTTCCACGCGCTCATCTGGTACATGGAAGCGCCGGAGGTGGTCCATTGCGTTACCGTGCCGACCGTCCAGCGGGAAGTGGTCGAGAGCGCGGACGTGAGCGCCGCACGCGCCGTGACAGGGTATTGCACGCCCGGCATCGCGGATACGGGGACGCCCGAGAGATCGTGCTGGATGGACCATACGCAGTAGTACGTGCCGAATGCCCTCAGACCGTTCTGATGCGACCTGTCCTCCCCTGTTACAACATACTCGTGCCATATGCCCTGGAAATCCAGAAGGAGCAGCCGCAGGGGCTTCCTGAGCACCCGAGTGGTGGTTATGGACAGCGCATGCTCGCCGTTGACCTCTTCGATGCGCCTGCAGTCGAACACATCGCCAGGGGCCAGCTCGTACATGATCTGGTCGCTCGGTGACATTACGATGATGCGCCTCATCTAGAGCCACCTCTCGGTCCAGGAGATGACCGCCCCGCCGCTGCCGAGGTCGTTGCTGACGTTATGAGTGCCGGGCGAGAGCACGAGCCAGTCGCTGTCGATGGATGGCAGGGCTGTTGAGCCCGCGACGGTCGCGGTGCGCTTTCCGCTGTCGACCACCACGCGCCTGGATGCCGATGAGCCCGTTGCGATGTGCACGAAATCGGCATCGTCTACCCTGATGCCCCAATAGCCAGATGACGAGTCGCGCACGGCCGCTGGCGCCTCGATCTTGAGGGCCGTCTTGTACGTCCCGCCCACGGTGATCTCGACCGAGCCTCCCGAAGGCACCTGTGCCGTCTTATCGTCTCCGTAGGCTATAGGATCGAAGCATCGGAACGTGACCTCGACCGTGCCGCTGTATGATATCTGCTGTATGTCGGTCGCCCCCACGACGATGGCCATGTAGTACACGTCCGTTCCGTAGGAGAGCCTGCAGGGCTCCGTGCGCCTCAGCTTGGGGGCTATCTCCCGCCAAGCAGCCTGCACTTGTGCGGGCTCGATGCCCGCAGCTGCAACCCTGAGCCTGGCGACGATATCCAGCGGTGCCAGATCGGCACCCAGAAGCACCGCGCCGTCCCTGCCCGGCACCTCCTGCGAGGTTTCGCGCACATCGGGCATCGCCTTGAATATCAGCTGCTCCACGGCGCAAAGCTCGTGTATGTTCGTCCCGTCGTAGATCAGCTGCGCCATAACCTGCTCGCCTCCTGCCTCATCACCTCGACGTAGAGGGCATCCGCAATCTCGCGGCCCGCCATGCGCCCGATCTCGCTATTGGATGCGCCCGCCTGGGGCGTTATGTACACGTTGATGGTCGGTGCGCTGCCGCCGAAGCCACCGAAGCCGCTGCCGGAAGCCCCGCCCGTCATCGCCCACGTACCGCCCACGGTGGGCTCGAGCGTGACGATATCCGAGAGCTTTGCGACCTCGCTGTCCAGCGCGCCCTCCATGCTCCTCATGCCGACGATGGCGCCCTGCACGGTATACCTGCCAGCCTCGGCGAACTTCTTGGACGGCGATTGGATGCCTAAAGCATTCTTGAAGCTCGTCAGGAAGTTGTTCGCAACGTTCGACGCGTAGCCGTAGAGGTCGACCGAACCGTAGCCGTTCTGGAAGCCCACGGCGGCGTTGTAGCCGGCAGAGTACATGTCGGCACCGCTTGCAGCGTCCGCGACGTCTGTTGCCATGTTCGCGGCCTGGTCGGTGGCCTTGTATGCGTTGTTCTCGATTCCGTCCGCCAGAGCCGACGGGATGGCTATCCCCGTATCCTGGCAGGTGTTGTAGATGCTCGTCAACGAGCCGTCGAAGCTCGTTTCGAGGGCGCTCAGCTGGTCCTCGGTCAGATCGCCGAAGTCGGATACCGAAAGGCCAACCGAATCGAACGCGCCCTCCATGGTGGTGAAGTACGTCGGGGTCTGAGCTGCCATCTCGGTGAGGTCGCCGAGCGTCTTCTTTGCGCTCACCTGGGAGCTCGAGAGCTCGTCGACCCTCTTCTTGGCGTCCTGAACGGCCTGGGATGCCGACTGCGCGTAAGCCGGATACTGTTTGAGCGCCGTCTGGTAGGCCTCCTCGGCTGCGGTCAGCTCATCCTGGGCGGCTTGCATAGCCAGTTCGTTCTCGATGATCTGATTGCTGACCTCCACCATCATCTCGCGCGCTGCGGCCTGGCGCGCCTCCTCGGCGTATGCGGCCGCTACGTTCTGGATGGCGGTGGTCGAGCGGTCGAGCGCGCCCGTGTTCTCGTCGATGATCGTCACGCCTGCGCCCGTGAGCTCGTTGAACTGCCCCACGGCGGTCTTGAGCGTTTCGATCTCGGTGTCGGTGAGGCTCCCCTTGTTGCCGAGCTCCGCGATTGTATCCGCATAGTGCTCTACGAGCGCGCTGTTCGTCCCAACATCCTTGAACTTGCTCGTCATGGAGTCCGCGAGGTCGGCCTGCGCTTTCAGCGCCTCCTCGGCGCTCGTCTTCACGTTGGCCATAGAGGTCGCGGCGTTGTCGACCGAACCCTTGTACTCGTCGTAGGCGGTCTTGGCCGCCCCCACGGCGCTCTCCAGGCCCTGAGTGGCCTTGACCACCATGTCGTTGTGCTCTTTCCACTTCGCATATGCGTTGACGAGCAGCCCGACCACGGCAACGGCCGCGCCGATGCCCAGTCCCGCGAGCCCTCCCTTTAGGAGGTTCGATGCCTTGGTGAGGATGCCCGTCTTCTGAGCCGCGCCGGATACCTTCTGCCCGAAGGTCATGGCGCCGTTGCCGGCCGCGATCGATTCGGTGTTCACGGTATGCATGGCAGCGGAGAATGCGCCGACCGTCTGCAGGCCTTTACCCATCACGGATACGACGCTGCCGATACCCTTGCCGACCTTGCCAATAACCACGAGGAGCGGCCCTGCGGCCGCGACCATGGCGCCCATCTTCACGATGTTCTGCTTCTCCTCCTCGGAGAGGCCCTTGAACCACTTGGCAGCTTCGGATACCTTCTCGGAGAGGTCATCGACCATCGGAATCACGGTATCGACGATAGCCTCGCCGATCTCGGACGCGGCGAGCTCGGCCTTTTTAGCGAGGATATCTATCTTGTCCTGGATGGTGAGCGTGTCCTCATAGATATCGTCGAGCGCGCCATCGCTGCCGTCTGTGATAGCTTCGAACATGTCTTTGAAATCGAGCTGGCCCTGCTTCGCGGCGTCGTAGAGCGCCACGCCGCCCTTGCTGCCGAATATCTCGATGGCATCCGCGGCGGTCACGCTGCCGTCCTCGACGCCCTCTACGAACGCGGCGAATTCCCTGCCGGCGTCCTTGCCCTCCTTGACCCAGTTGGAGACACCCTTCTTCATGGCCGAGAGGATCGATGCCGTGTTGGCGCCCGACTTCTCGAAGCTCGCGAGCATGGCGATGGACTCCTCGGTGGAGAATCCCATCTCGCGCATCTGGGCGGCGTTCGCCGTGACGGATTTTGCTAGCTCCCCGACACTGATGCCGGATTGCTGCCCTGCGACGGTCAGCACATCGAGGACATGGCCGTACTGCGAGACGGGTATCTGGGCGTTGTTCATCATACTGGCGACGTCCTTGACGGCCATCGTGGCGTCCTCGCCCGTCACCTTCGCGTACTTCGCGGTCTGCTCCGTCGCCTTCTGCAGCGCCTCGCCGGTCAGCCCGAAGCGGGTGTTCAGCTCGCCGGCGGCGGAGCCGATATCCTCGAAGGAGCCGACCACGTTGCCCGCTGCGGCCTCGTAATCCTCTATTAGCTCCTCTGCGGCATCGCCCGTCAGGCCGGTTGCGGTCTTGACGGCGTTCGCCCCCGCCTCCACATCCTGAGCGGCCTTTACCGCCGCCGCCCCCGCGCCCGCTATGATGGCCGTGACGCCCATGAGTCTCTTGCCGGACTTCTCGATGCTGCCGCCAGAGGCTGATATCTGGGAGCCGAGCGTGACCATGGAGTCGCCGGCGCCCGTGACGGTGCCCGTTATGCCGCCGATCTCGCGGGCGGTGGCGAGGTTGAGCTCGCGTATGTCCTTCTGCGCCCTCTCTATCGCCCTTCCGTCGTACTCTCCGCCGATGGCGATAGTAAGCGATGCCTTAGCCATGGGCCACCTCCTGCAGCGTCTTCTCCAGGGCGGCTTCGATGGCCGCGCGCACCTCGTCCGCCTCGCTCTCGACGGCGGGCAGCATGGCTCGCGGCGCATTCGCCCTGTGCGGGACGCCTACGCCGGAGCGCATGCGCAGCCTCGTGCGGGACAACTCGGAGTTGGTCCTCGAGCGGATGGTCACGGCCCCCGGCAGCGCGTATTCCTTCACGCCCGCGGCGGGGTCGGTGCTTTTCAGGTGGTATTGGAGCCCTGCCTTGCGCGTCGCGAGCGATATCGACTCCGCATATGTGCCGTCATCCGCTATTACATGAGCGTTTGCCCGCGCCTTCTTGAGCACGGGCTGGCAGGCCTCCTTGAGGGACTTCTTGAGGGCCTTGAGCATCTTGGGATTTGCCAGCTTCAATCCCTTGACGAGGACTTCCAGGCCCTCGATCTGTATGGTCGCCCTTCCTTGGGACTGTGCAACCGTCGCCCTGCTCATCGTCTCCTCAGCCTCGCTATGCGCGCATCGCGCGTCCTCTCGCGGCGTTCCGCGAATGTTTCCTTTTTGGCCCCGATACGTCCGCAGACAAGAATCGCGTAAGCGTCGAACACATCGGGGTACTCGTCGAGGAGACGCGCCAGGCAATAGGGGCTCTGCCCCGTTGCAATGGCGAGCGCGGCTACCTCGGCTGCTCCGCTAAAGGGAGCGAATCCTTCTTAGCCAGCTCGACGTGGACCGAGAAGCGGTCGGCCATGGCCTTGATGTTGTCGAATGACAGATCAGCGGGAAGGCCCAGCACCTCGACCCTCCCCTCCCTCTGCAGGGCGATGTACGCGGTCGCGTAGTTCGTGACCAAGCTGCGCACGTCCTCGTTGAGGTTCTTGTCCAGGTTCTTTTCGGCCCATAGCATCATCCGGATGTAATCGCCGGGACGGCTGTAGATCGTTTCCCCGCGCTGCGCAACGAAGTCGTAGATCTCTATCTCGAAAGTAAGCCCGTACCTCATCGTCCTCTCCTCTCGCTTTCGGTTCAGTAGGATTCGACCGCGTTATGCGCCACGATGGTGATCGGCGAGCCGCCTGCGGACTCTACGCCCACGTTGTCGAAGCTGAATTCCATCTCGGCTGCGCCGCCGTTGGGGTCTACGTCGGGGTAGTCCGCCGTGAACGGCACGCGGGATGCGCTGATCTTAAGCGTGCAGTCGGCATTCTTGGAGTGCTTGAAAGTCCACTCGAATGAGCCGTACACCATCTGGCCCGTGAGGGCGGTTCCCGCGGCCGCGCCCGTGACCATCTTGCGGTAGAGCGCCATGTCCTCGGGCTTGACGGTCACACTGCCGGATACCGTCAGCTTTCCCTCCTCGACGTCGCCAGGGGTCACCTGGCCTGCGAGCGGGTCTGCCGTGCAGCTGTTGGCGAGCGTAAGCGAGCCTGCCGTCACGGGAGCCGCGAGGGGCGTGTCGCCCAGCGTGTCGATGAGGAACGTGCCGCCCGTGGGTACGAAGTAGCCGTCGAAGCACGACGGGTCTGCCGCTCCGGGGAATCCGCTCAGGCCGAGCGTCGCTGCCAGACCAACGGCCGTGATGCCGAAGCTCAGTGGTGCGTTGCCCTCGAACTCCATCTCGATCTCGTCGACCTTGCAGCTGTCGACGCGCGAGAACTCGGAGCCGATGCGCCCCCAGAACGTCAGGTACGGCAGGAGGTCTCCGAGCGTGATGGTGTGGTCGTAGCCGCCGGAAGCAGCCGCGCTGGCGATGTTGCCCATGGCGGCGTACAGGTACAGCGGGATAACGTCAGCATAGCCGTAGGTGTCGAAATCGACGCCCGGCACGACCGACTCGACGTATGAATCGGTGCCTGCGCGCACGCCGCAGGACACATCCGCGCTCGCGACGTTGCGCTCGAGGTTGAAGGTCTTGCCCCCGGTGAGGCCGTGCACGTATGCGGGCGCCGCCGCAGGGGTTCCCTTGGCGGTCTGCTTGGCCACGCCGATGAGTCCGATGCTAGTGTTGATCATCTTCGTTCTCCTTCTTCGGTGCCTTGGCAAGGCCGAGCGCCATCAGGTGCTTTGCCGCCCTCTCGGGCGCTTCGAGCTGCCTGCCCTTCTTCCCTTCGTAGTCCGCGCCGTGGATGCTCGCGCGGAAGTCCTTTGTCGCTTGAATCTTCATGCTCACCCCTCGTTGGCATCGGCCACGGCCTGCAGGAGTGCGGCCGGGCATTGGCTGTATACGGTGCACTCGACGGCCATGGATGCCGCTGCGATGTACCGCTTAGACGAATCCGCCGCCGTGCCGGAAGCCTCGATGCCCGCGAAGCTGTTATCGACCGACATGTTCAGCCGTTGGTCTGCGAGCACCGCCCCGGCAACAGCGTCGATGTAGCACAGCAGCGTGTTCGACGCCTTCTCCAGGTCGGCATGCTGTGCCGAGAGCCACACGTGCAGCGTGAACGACACTTCTGCGTGGCCCATGGTGGCGCTCCCCGCGGTGTCCAGGTTATCGATGATCTCGTCGACCGCGCAGTAGTACGGCGGCTCGGTCACCGGGAAGCCCAGGAACACCTTCGGCGACTTCTCCGCCTGCGGGTAGAGCGTTGCGAACAGCTCGGGCTCGAAGATACGGGCGAGCCGCCTGTGCAGCTCGTCCCTGGCTCTGATGTAGTCCGTTACCATACGTAATGCTCCCCTGCGCCGAACTGCTGGATCGCCGCGTTAACTTCCGGGATAGCCGTCGCGCCGTCGCGGCCGGCGATTGTGTAGTGGATATAGCCCGCATCCGTGCTCTCGCCCGTCGCCCCGATCGGCCTGTTGGATGGCCTGAGCGTATAGGCGGCGAGCTCGAGGACGGCGCGCGATACCTCTGCCGGCATGACCGGCGCTCCGTACACGTACTCGACCCAGCGCGGGAACGGCCCGCATCCGGGCCTCCGCTCGAGCTGCGAATCGCTTACCTGGACGTAGCCCGGTGTGAGCAGCTCCCTGATGTCGTGATGGTCGAGGACCAGCAGGGAGCTGCGGCCGTAGTCCTTGGTTCGCCCGATCCTGGCGACGAAGGAGCGGCCGGATGCCTCCTCGAAGACCTCCGTTGCCGCCTGCCTTGCCGCGTACTGCATCTCGATCGGAAGGTCCCCGAAGTCATCGCGCCCGCCGTCGAAGCCCGAGAGCTGTTCGAGCGTGAAGTAATGGCGCGAGACCACCTCGGCATACGATGTGAAGACCGCATCGTCCGAGCTCGACTCGAACCACCCGATCTTGACGGTGGTGGGCGCCGCAAAAATCGGGAAGTCGAAGGTGTTGTCCGCGAGGTCCACGGCCACAACATCTCCCGAACGCAGGTACAGGCGGGCTTGAGAGAGGGTAACGTCCGAATCGAGCTCGAGCGATACGGTCTCCGAGTTCGCGATTCTGATCGAGGTGTCGGGATGGACCTTCATTACTTCGCTGTCCCCTTCTTGGCACGGGGCTTCTGCTCCGGCTCGGGCTCGGGTTCCGGCTCGGGTTCCAGCTCGGGCTCGGGCTCGGGCTCGACGGCAAGGTCGATGAGGCCGAGTGTAACGGCTTCATCCATCGACATTACCTGACCCTCGAATGCGATAAGGAAGCCGTCGCGCTCGATGCGCTCCGGACAGGTGTACATACCGTTCATGCCTATCACCTCGTGTTATCTGCTAGGCGTCCAGCGACGTCTTGCTCGCGTAGACCAGGGAGGTCGGTTTCTTCACTTGGAATGCGCTCTCGCGCTCGGCCAGGATGCACAACTCGTTCTTGATGAACTGGTCATCCACGTATCCGACCTCGACGACGGTGCCGCCGACGGGACGGCGGAGCATCGCGAATGCGTCGTAGACCAGGATGCCCGGGCAGTTGAAGTCCTCCTCGGGGATCATGCCCCAGAAGTGATCGGACAGGTTCTGATAAAAGCCCTGCTGGGTCTTGTATAGGTCGATCTCCTGCTTGATGTCCGGATGCATGCAGACGTGGGTCGGGATAGCGCGGCCGTTGACCATGCACTGGGTGCGCATCTTGCGGATGGCCTCCCAGTACAAGCCTCCCATGCCGGTAGAGAAGGTCTGGATGCCGGGGGTGTTGATGGCGCCGATGATCCCGTTGGAGTTGTTGCCCGCCATATAGGCGGCATCTTCCTTATCGTCGAGATCGATCAGGAGGTCTGTCTCGATGATGCTCTGGAGCTCGTCGTAATCGCGCAGCGTCTTCTTGGAGACGGGGACGTACCCGGCAAGCACCTCGGTGAGTGCGATCGCCGGCTCCCACTTGTAGATCACCTTCTCCTTGAGGGCGCTCTCGCCCGTCTCGGAATCGACGCCGCTCCAGGTTCCGACAGCGCCCACGTCGGCGACGCGGCGCTGGAACTCGATGGCGCCCGATGCCGCCTTCTCGGGGATAGTGGATGCGAAGTTCGCAAGCAGAGCGGGCGACTTGCCCGGGATCTCGAGATCCGTCTCGGTCGGGCTGCCGATATGCACGACGGGGTTGCCCTCGGAGCGGAAGCCCAATTCGAGTGGCTTGAACGAATCGCGGGCACCGAGCACCAGCTCGGAGAAGCCCTTGGACTCATGGACGGGCTGGAAGCTATCGCGCATCTTGGCCTCTTCGTCCAGGACGTGCTCGATCGTGATGTCCAGCTCGCGGATCTGGCCCTCGATGATGCGGGCCTCGTCCACGTTGTCCTCGGCCATGAGCTCGTGCTGCCTTGAATCGAGCTCCCTGCGTCGTGCGAATAGCTGCTTACTTGTTTTCATTGCCGTTCTCCTTTCGGTAAATCCTGTTACCCAGGAGGATGGCAACCGGTGCGCTCCCCCCGTTGTCCGAAATAGTAGAGTCCGCGTGAGATGGCGCGTTCTCCTCGGGCTCTCCTTCATCCCCCTCCCCCAAATCGTGCCTGATGGCAAGGGGACCATCGACTACGGCGACGTTATCGGGGATGCGCCTGAAGTGATCGGCGATGCGCCTGTCGATGCTCGCCGCGTATTTGACCTCCGTCTCGATGATGTCATCGGCCATGCCCGCATCGCGCGCCGCCTCTGCCGAGTACCATGACTCAGCCGCCATCGCCTCGCGCACCTCGTCGATATCGAGGTTCGAGCGTGCGGCGATGATGCCGGCGATGGTGCCGTCCAGGGCGTCGAGCTTGTCTGCCGTCTCGCGGATCTCTTCGGAATTGCCCACGGCGATAGTCCATGCGTTGTGGATCATCAACATCGAGTAGCTGTACATGGATACGCTGTCGGCCATGAGCGCGATGTAGGATGCCGCGCTCGCCGCGATTCCGTCGATGTAGGCATGCGTATCGCCCTTGTAGCGCATGATGGCGCTCGCCATAGCGAAGCCCTCGTACACGTCGCCGCCGCAGCTGTCGATGCGGATGTCGAGCGGCTTGGGCTCGAGCTCTTCCAGGAGCTTGGCGAAGTCCTTCGCCCGGTTGTCATCCTCGCCCCAGAAGCTCTCGCCGATCTCGCCGTACAGGTACACGGTCGCGCGTTCGCCCTCGTTCTTGATCTTGAGCATTCTCTTCCTCCTTCTAGTCCGTCATGCCTGCTTGGTTGCCGTCAGCGGGCTCCGTCGTGTCGCTGCTGTAGACGGTCACGCTGCCGTCCTCTTCGACCGTGCCGTAGTTGAGCGGGAACAGCGGCTTCTCCAAGCCGGCGATGGGGTTGAGGTCCTCCATCTTCCGGATCTCCGCGCGGGAGTACACGCCGCCGTAGAGCATTTCGCGGTAGTAGGCCGACCTCGCCGAATCGTCCCCGCGCATAAGGCCGCGGACATCGAGCTTGAGCGAGCAGTCGAACTCGTTGCGCGCCGCGAATACCGGAGCGAACGCCATCTCCAGCGCCCGCGCGTCCGGGAGTATCGTCTCGACTACGTAATCGATGTTCTGCTGTTGGCTTCCCGAATAGGTCGAGCCGTTGTTGTAGTAGACCTTCCAGGGCGGGACGTTGCACGCCCTGCATACCTGCTGGAGAACCCATTCCTGCTGCTCGATGACGCTCGCGTCCTTCATCGTCTGGTTGTCGTTGACCCATTTCGCGCCGTAGGCGAAGATGGGCGTCTTGCCAGCGCTGCCGATTCCCGCCTTCGCATCGATCGCCTTCCTCAGATCGTCCTTCGCAGCGGGCTGGATGTTCTTCTCGGGAAGCTCCACATGGCCCATATGGTGGTTGCCGTTCCTGAGCATCGACTGGTAGAAGCGTTCGAGGTCGACCGACAGGCCGATCTCCTCGCATGCGAGGCGCGCCAGGGAAAGCCCCTTCGTGCCGTTCTTCGTTATATGCGTCTTCACGTTCACGATCTCGTCGGAGAAGTAGCGGCCCCGCTCGGTGTACTTGTCGCCAACCACATCGTATGCGGTGCGCCTGCCTTCCGGTCGGTCCATGTCGAAACGCTGGCGCACGCCGCCGAGGATGGGCCAGATGGCTACGATCTCGTCGCGCCACCACTCGACGCGCATGTAGGCGTTGCCGAACGTGTCACAGCGAAGCCTCATCCAGTTGCGCAGGTCGGCTCCCGTCATCTCGTCGTTGGCCATGCCGTTGAAGAGCCTGGCTAGAGGATGGTCGTGCACTGTCTCGCGGTTGTCCCCAACCCTTCGGATGACATCGACGGGCAGTGAGGACATCGACCGAGCCTTGGTCTGCTCGCAGGCAGCGTAGTCGACCGACATGAGCGCCCCGTATCCCGCAAGCTTCGCGGCCGGGTTCGAGAAGCCTTGGACGTGCACGATCTGCGGTTCCTCGCCGGTCGCCGGAGACACAGGCGCTGCGGCCGGCTCGGGCCGCTCGGCCTCGCCGAAGAACAGTTCCCTGAAATATCCCACATCGCTCCCTTTCGATCGTTTGCTATCTGCGCATTATGGCGGGCGCGTGAGATTAGTCGTTGAATGTGGACCATTCCTCCTGGCCGTCGACCAGTTTCTCGTAGCCGAGCACGGCGATAGCAAGCGCTATCGCGCCGTCGATCTTGCTGCGCTGCTCGTCCTTTCCGAACCGGGTGCCGTATGAGCCCTTGTCGTCCTCGACGGTGTTCGCCAGATGGTCCTGCAGCTTCCTGCAGCCTTTCAGGCGGATGCTGCGGGACTTGACCAGGTTCACGACCAGGGACGTGGCCTGGCACATGGTTGGGTTGTTCTGCGCGAAGCTCGTCGTGTCGATCCCGTACACGTCTGTGAGCTGGTTGCTCATGATGATCATTCTGTTCGGGTCGATTCCCACGACCCGCGGGTAGTAGCGCATGCAGATGTCCGCCACGAGCTCCATGATCTGGCCGAGCGGATAATGTCCCGTGGTCTCGTCGGGCTCGTCGAATACCCATTCATGCGTGTATCCCACGCCGTCGCGCTCCTGGTAGGCCGCTATCGCGAAGGAGTCGCCCGACGTTGCCCCGTCGATGCCCAAGGCGAACGGCTTCCCGAAATCGAAGTCGTTGTCCTTCCTGCAGCACGCTGCCAGCTGCACGGATGTGAAGCAGTGGGCCGATGATTTCCTCTTCGGGAACCTGTTCAGATGGTACCGCTCGAAACTCGTCCGGCCGAGCTTGATGAACTGGCGCTCGTAATCCTCGACGCTGATCCAGGACGGAAGGATGAGCTTCCTCCATGCGGCGCGGTCCGTTATCGGCACATCCTCTGGGACGGCGTGCCACCAGCAGTACGCCTCGGGATCGTCCCATACGGATGTTATGTCCTCGGTGCCGTTGAGCAGGTCCCAAAGTATCCCTTTCCGCTCGCCAGACGCCGTGGTGATGGCCACGAGCAGGGAATTCGGGACCGAGCCCATGCCGGAGATTATGGCGTTGTACATCTTGGCATCGCGCCAGACGTGCAGCTCGTCGGCTATGAGCAGGTTGAAGTGCCACGATTGGACGGCGCCCTCGGAGTACGGGAAGATCTTTATCGCGGAGCTGTTGTCCTTGTTGGTTATCTCCTCGTCGCCGATTTCCCATACCTCGCTCAGCTCATTATCCGATGAGATCATGAGCTTAACCGTCTTGAGGATCTTCTTGGCCTGGTCGCTCGAGTAGGCGATGATGCCGTACTGGCCGTTGTACACGGGATGCATGGTCGCCTCGGACAGGAGCATCGCGCAGGCCAGCTCGGTCTTGCCGAAATCGCGCGGCATGCCGATGAGTGCGGTGCGGTATCGGCGCATGAACACGCCGTGCTTCATCTTGCCCGTGCCGAACACGGGCGTCCAGATGTTGTCGCGCTGCCAGGGCTCGAGGAAGAAGGGCTTGCCCGAGTAGCGCACATCGTTGCCCACGTGGTGCAGATGAGTCGCCGCGAAGTACTCGAGCCTTCCCGATTCGTCGTAGCCGCGCGCGGAGATGCGCACGCGTTTGCTGTGCCGCCTGGGCCTCCCCTTAGCCATCGAGCGCCTTGATCTGCTTCTTGAACGTCTCGTAGCCGTCGAGCGTCTTCTTCACGATGTCGGCCTGCGTCGATTTCGTCATTGCGTTGAGCAGTCCGGCGCGCACCCTGGCGGATGGCGAGAGGTTCAGCTCCTGCCCGATCTGCCGCAGCATGTTCGTCGCCTTCTCGGCTGTTCTGAGGTCTGGATTCTGCTTGATGTCCTTGCCGTTGTCATAGGTCGTCACAACTGCCCCCGATGGCGTCACGACCTCGGCCTCGGCTTGGCGCAGAACCGAGTACCAGAAGCAGTACGCCTCGAGGAGCGGGATGTCCGCATCCGTGAAGATCGACGATGCCCCGACCATCGAGTCCCAGCAGCGCGATTGCAGCGGGTTCTCCGCCACGTGCTCGGGCTTCGGTATGCGCTCCGCCTCGACGATCTCGGCTTCCACGACCTGGGCGGCTGCGATGATCTCGGGCGTGATGCCGCCGCGCCTGACGGCATCCACCTTCGGCTTCCTCCCCTTCATAGCCATCCCTCCTTCTTGATCAGGTAGACGAGCCCGTCTGAGATGCGCAGGAAGCCCGGCCGCAGCTTCCTGGGCGCGGTGTTCGCGAGCTGGCCGAACCTGTTCGCCACCGCTATCGCTTCGTTCAGCGCATCAACGCACTCGTCGAATGTGGCCGGACCGCCCAAACTCGGAGGGCCGTCCGGCACGACCGGCTTGCCGTAGTTGAAAGCGCGCTGGCGGCAGCGGTTCGAGCAGTACTTGGCCGTAGACCGCTTGGCCTCGAACACGCACCCGCACACCGAGCAGACCTTCTCCACGTCGCCTCTTTCCCATCGATTTCAACATGCGTCGGATTATGGCGTCCGGGTGAGTTTTAGCGTCTGCGCCGCATCGGTTAGCGTTAATCGGCTCGCCCGCGGCACGAAACTCCAATTTCGTTGCGAGACGAAAAAATG
>JAFUCC010000070.1 GCA_017459925.1 Eggerthellaceae bacterium | reverse complement strand
CTATCCATAGTCCTCCTAACGCTGGCGTATTGGCGTATACCAGTGTAGGGCTGGAAACGGGCGCGTTGGCCGTTTTCCCTTGACTCTGGATTGGCGGTTTTAGTCTGACTCCGGGTGGCTAATTAAACCCGGCGCTAACAGGGCATTGTTAAGACAGTGAGCAAAACGTATTCTATTGGCACTGAGAGCACGGCATCTTCTGACGACAGATTCTGGCTGCCCGGACTCTCTGAAATTGGGGCCACGGAAAAAGCTTCCGGTAATGTGGTAGTGGGCAATGTGAGTGCCGACGGATCCCTCTACGAGGCTCTGGAATCTGGTAGCGCATTAGACCGACTTTATGTATGCAATGACGGGAGCTCGAATGGTACAAGCACTACGTACCGAGGGCTGCTTACGCGCTCGATTAACTCAAACAAGCAGGGATGGACAGTCAGTTACTCGCCTGAAAAGAACAAGTATTATTGGTTCCATATGAATGCCGGGTATCCGACAACTGTCTGGTTCTGCCTGTAGCCAGCCATGCGTTACGAAGCGCTATTTAGCCGCTCCCCGCAGGAATCCGATCCTGCGGGGAGCGCTTCATGCCCCATCCATGCTTGGCATGCACGGACTATGCTGGCAAGAATTCAGGCTTGCGCGTGCATAATCGGAAAAACGTTTTTCGAGCTGGTGAAAAATCGAGGGCACGCGGGATGCCGCTTTCGCGTGACCTGCGGAAACACTTGAAAGCAGCAATTTGCACTCGCCGAAACGCCCGCGGAACCCCGGATTTTCGCCAGCGTCCGCGCCCGATTCGCGGAAACGCCCGTGGAACCTAGGATTCTTGCCAGCTTCCGCATCCGATTTGCCGAAATGCTCGTGCATCAAACGACTGTCGTCACCACAGTCGCTTCGTTTAATTGTCGCCATGGAGTCGATGCGGTGACTCTATTTGTGGCGCTGGTTTATGCAGTCTTATCAAAATGCGAGCAATAGCGATTCGCATTGCAATGGATGGCTATGGTCACCGTACTTCCTGCTGCTGTCTCCCGTCCTCCCACTCGCGCTTGCGGCGGAAGAAGGTAGCACGGCTGATGCCGAGCCGCTTGGCCGCCTCATCGGCAGTTATCTTCCCGCTGGCCATATTGCGCAATGCCTCGTCGAAGCGCGTGTCCTCCACGGCGATTCGGCGCCTGCCGGGCGTGCCTGCGTCGTCTGAGCCGCGTTGCGACTGCCGATACTCCTCGCCCTTTTCGAGCAGCATGACCAGCGTGTCGTGAAGCGTCTTGCGTGCATCCTTGCCAGGTTGGCTTCCATCGCGAAGCTTCAGCCTGTCGCCTCTCGCAAGGGCTTGAAGAAGCGCCCTCATGGCCAGCCACGAGTTCTGCGACTCGCCGATGACGAGCGCCTCGTCGACGACGCGCGCGGCGTCGACCTCTTCGGCCCGCACGACGTACAGCTTGTCGCCCGCATAGCGGTAATCGGCGCGTATGAGCCACTCCAGCCTGTTCAGGTGCTCCATCCCCTGCTCGGCGAGGAGCTCCCAAAGCCCCTCGCGGTTCGGTGCGGGCGAACGCTCCTCGATGAACACCGGCGTGCGGTTGCGCCTGACATAGCGGCTCTTTCGCAGCGTTAGGTCCAAGCCCGGTATTCCTTGGAAATCGGGGGGCTCCAGCAAGTCGACCACAGCGTAATTCGGCTTGAACGCGTACTCGAACGACTCGTCTTCCCAAATGGTGTACGTTACTTCGCAGATGTGGTACACGGCACCGAATCGGCCGTCCATGCATATGAGGCCGCGTGTGGTGCTACTCTTCATGATCGCCTCCGGTCAACGCGCGATACGGAGCGTTGATGATCTTCCGGTATCTCTCGTCAAGCATGTGGTGGTAGAACAGCTTGAGGGCGCCGCTTGCGAAGTCCGCTGATTCGACGAGGTCGTGAATGCCGCCCAAATTCTTTTGTACGCGCGGGGCGATGCGTTCGAGCGCATCGTTGGCGTCGTTGAACTCCAAGCTGGCGATGACGTCGTAGTACGAGCTCTTCCGTCCGTGCAGCTTAACCTGCGACGTGGGGAACTGGTAAACGCGCCGGTCGGTTTCGGCGGGGCTTGCAATGATGGCGCGTGCCTCACTGTCGTCGGTCATATTGGGATAGAGGCACGAGCCGTTATCGAAGACAGGCGCCAGCTCGTAAGTGTTGTTTCGCTTGACGAACCCCCAATTTGCCCCGTGGCGGTCGAAATTGCCCAGAAGCGCGTCGATCATGTACATGTCCCAAAACGAGGCGATGGTTTCCTGGACGTCGGTGAGCTTCGAGTTGTCGCGGAGCATCCTCATGATGTCCTGGTAATCGTATTGGTACTGTTCCTTGTCCTGCTCTAGCGTGCTTTCGCCAACTTCGTTGAAGGGGACAAACTGATCGCTGGGTTCCAGGAAGCTTCGGCATACGACGACCTGCTCTTCCTGGAACGTTCCGAGGAACGTTTCCTGAGCTTGCATCCCAAGCATGTTGAAGACGCGAGAGCCCAGGTATTCGGATATATGGTTGTTGCGAATCCGGAACTCGTCGCGCTTGCGGAACTTCACAATGTGCTCGCGGCCAGCAATGAGGATGCCCACCTTGCGCTCTGTGCCGCCGTAATACACGTCGGTTCTGGGGTAGTTCGAGTAGTCCATTGCCCACTTCCTTGAGTATCAAAATATGACATTTATATATGATACTACAGTAAATTCCGAAGCATGATTAGCAGTAGTATCATAATTTAATTAAATTATTATGATACGAGCAGTTTTAGAGCTTTCGAATGCGTAGTGCGAACAATAACGAAGCGCCACATAGCCGCTCCCGCAGGAACCCGCTCCTGCGGGGAGCGTTTCATATTACCCCCACGCCTGCTGTTGGCGGTGCGCGCTGGCGAAAACTCTGACGTGAGGGTTCGAAATCGGGAAAGCGATTTTCGAGCTTGCGAACAATCGAGGGCACGCGGGATGCCGCTTTCGCGTGATCTGCGGAAACGCGTGAAATATTGGTTACATCGAGATACCGGCTGCTTCCCGCAGGCGTTCGATTGCCATTTCGGGATCGAGCGTGTGATAGCCGGGGTAGCATGCGCGCATCGTGGCGGCATTGGCAATGCGGTTAATTTCGGAGCTGGATTCGCCTGTCGTGTAATGCCAGAGTCGGTATAGATAGCCTGTCCAGAAGAGCTCGTCGTTTCCCCATGTCGTACCAGTGGGCAGCATTCCCAATTCGTCAGCAAGCTCTTCTAAGATATATTCTTCGCCCGACCATTGCAGCCGGTCGTACGTTAGATCGAGTCGGGCGGCGGTGCCGCTTTGCATGAACGCATCGATAAAGACAGCCGAATCAATGCCTTCGTTCGCTGACAGCTCGAATAAGCGGCCCTGGATGCTGCAGAGTTGTATCTTTTCGCGTGTGAGTTTCATAGCTACCGATCCGCGCTCACGATCTCGTCGAAAAAGCGGCCTTCTCGGCGGTGCTCCCGGCAAATCGCTTCTGCGAGGGCTATGCCTTTTGCCCTGTTCAATTCGCTTGCATCGCGAAGCGCGTCGAGTTCTTCGGGGCTGAGCGCGTGTTCGCCGACTATGGTCGCTTTGTCACATGCGCGCTGGGTAATGGCGGCGTACTGCCTGCCGAGCTGCAAGGCGGAAAGACATGCCACAAGCGCGGCGTCGGTTATCTCGCCGTTGAAGAAACGGTCGAGCACGATGAACATCCTGTCGTTGGCGATGGCGCCCGATACGACGTCGAATCCGTCGGAAAGCGTGGAAATACGCGTGTATAGCGCGCTGCTACGCGCTGTTTCAAGCTTCCCTCGGTTGAATGCGATGAGAAAAGCCCAATCCAAGTCGAGGGAAAGGTCGAGCACTCTGAGGTCCTCAGTGTCGAAATCAACTGTGTAAAGGACGGGTGCGGTGAAATTGCAAATGAGCGTCAGCGGCTGCTGCTCGTCGGTTCCCATGTAGAAACCGCGACCGAAATCGCATTTATCACGGCTGATGGGCTGGATATCGCCTTGAATGCCTGATTTTGAACCGTGAAAGAGCAGCATCGAGGCGTCTCCTTTCATTGCAGGAATCACCTTGATTATATCGCGGTTGTCATGGGGCTGTAACTGAAATGGAGTTGCAGCCCCTTTTTCATGCCCGCACAAGAACAGTGGTAGTATGGCAAAACGTATGATTCCAACCGATTCGAAGAGGTCCCAATGAAGGTTCTGTACAACGACGGTCACGTGG
>JAFUCC010000069.1 GCA_017459925.1 Eggerthellaceae bacterium | reverse complement strand
GGCGGCGAAGAGAATGCGTACCTCGAAGGCGAAATCGACTTGCTCGGGTTCGACGAAGCGCGCGCTCATGCCATGGTCGTCGACTACAAGACGGGCGGCCATGACGACGAAACGTCCGATGACCTGCGGCGCAAGCACGTGCTGCAGGCGGCCTGCTACGCCTATGCCATCATGTTGCAGGGCGTTGAAACGGTCGAAGCCATCTTCGTCCGCGTCGAACGCCCGCGTGCTGACGACCCCGCTCAACCCCAATGCGTCCGTTACCGGTTCCAGCAGGCAGACATTCCAAACCTCGCAAACATCATCGGCCAGGTTTATAAGCTCTCGAAATGAGCAATCGCATCTAGCAACAGCTCGCACGCTTCATTTCCCGCAATTTGTGCCACGATGTGTTAATAATTGGAGGCTGTGCGTTCCGATTAACGTATGGCGCGTCAAAACGACATTCTGAAAGGGAAATGTACGAGCCAGCGATCTATGGGCGCTTCTCGTGCCAGTTATTTGCGGATATGCTCGAGCAAAATCGTAGGCCGGAATGCATTTCCGTAATTAAGTGGCAATTGCACGTGAGAATCGTAAATGGCAAGAGTCCCACCAGGGCAAACGCCTACATCCTCTAGCAACTTTCCAGATTCTCGTCTGGGCCGACAAGCTCGTAGTGGCGCTGCTCGGCTTCGCGCTCTTTCTCGCGCAGTGCTTCCTGATAGCCCTTCAGCGGGTCGAAGGGGATGAAGATCTTCGCGCGCTGCGAAAGCGGCATGCGCGGCCGTGGAAGCTGGGGAATGTGGCTGTTCGCGTTATTCGCCACTTTTGTGGCCTCCTAGCTGGCGGTTGCGGTCACGCTGCGTTGCCTGTGGCATGAGGTCGATGCCCTTCAACAGCGAGTTTTTCCCGAACTTGCGCTTGATGTCCAGGATGGCTTCCTGACGGCTCCGTTCCTCGGCCGTGCGTTCGGCGTCGACGAACAGCGACAGTTGTCCTTCTTCCTCGGGTGCCACGTTGTTGAAGTTCAGCATGAGGTTGTGCACGAGCCGTTCGCGGTCAACGATGTCTTCGAACAGTTCGACGAGCAGCGGCAAGATGGTTTCCCGCGAATTGGTCGCCTCGGGGAAACGGATGGTCCCGCGCGCGTCAGCCGCGTAGTTGCGCGGATCGCGTGGGTCGTATGCGCCTGCAGGGCGCGACGCCGATTCGCGGTCGTAGCGGACGACGAGCGTCACCGACTCGGCGGCAACGCGCTTTCCCACCATGTCGAGGCACGAAGCGTCGGCCATTTCCTTCACCACGAGCAGCGCGTCGTCGAACGAGTACGGGCACCCGAGCACCTGCGCGTTCGTGATGGAATGGGTCTGCGCGCGATAGCCCTTTATATCGGCGATCCTCACCGGCTCGTAGCCCCACGCATGGTCGATGAGTATTTCGGCGTCGATGCCGAAAACGTCGTAAAGCCGATCCATGTCGGGGTAGAGCGCCAGTTCGCCCATCGTGTGAATGCCGAGTTCGGCAAGGCGCCGCTCGGTTCCACGGCCGATATGCCAGAAGTCCGTGAGCGGCGTGTGGTCCCACAGCGTCGCCTGAAACGAGTCGTAGTCGAGCTCGCCGAAGAAATCGGGGCTGTGCTTGGCCGTGATGTCGAGCGCGAGCTTCGCCAGGTACAGGTTGGGCCCGAGCCCGCAGGTGGCGGGAATGCCCACTTCGCGAAGCACCTCCTGGCGGATGCGCTCGCCGAGCTCGCGTGCCGTGCAATCGTACAGCGGCAGGTAGTTCGTCACGTCCATAAACGCCTCGTCGATCGAGTACACGTGGATGTCGTCTTTCGAGAAATACCGCAGGTAGATGGCGTATATGTTCGCGGAATACTCGACGTATTTCGCCATGCGCGGCGGCGCCATGATGTAGTCGAACGATTCGGGAATCTCGAACACGCGCGCCCGCCCTGACACGCCGCGCGCCTTGAGCGACGGCGATACGGCCAGGCAGATCGTCTTGCTCGTGCGTTCGGGGTCGGCGACGACGAGGTTGGTCGTCATGGGGTCAAGCCCGCGTTCCACGCATTCAACCGACGCGTAGAACGACTTCAAGTCTATGCACAGATACTGCTTTTCACCCATGGGTACATTATACGAATGAGCAGCAGGACGTTCCTGCCACTCATTTTCTCAGAGCAATCTAGTTCCTCGGCTCTGTCTACCGGAAATGAGTGGCAGGAACGTCCTGCTGCTCATTCGCCGCTTTCTAATGAACGAACATGGCGTCGCCGAACGAGAAGAAACGGTAGCGCTCGGCGACCGCGTGCTCGTAGGCCGCCATGATGTTTTCGCGCGTCGAGAAGGCGCTGACCAGCATCATCAGCGTCGAGCGCGGCACGTGGAAGTTCGTGATGAGCCCGTCGATCACGTGGAACTCGCTTCCCGGCAGCAGGTACAGCGACGTCGCCGCGCGCTCGCAGGGCTCGACGCGGCCGGTTTCGGCGTTCCAGGCGCTTTCCAGGCTGCGCACGCTCGTGGTGCCCACGGCAATGACGCGCTTGCCGGCGGCTTTTGCCTGCTCGATGGCCTTAACCGTGCGCTCGGGTACGGTGTAGAACTCGGTGTGCATCTGGTGCTCGGTCGGGTCGTCCTCGTCGACGATGCGGAACGTGTCGAGCCCGACTTCCAGCTCGACGGTTTCCCATGCGGCGCCCTTCGCGCGCAGCTGCTCGATGAGCTCGGGTGTGAAATGCAGCCCGGCCGTGGGCGCGGCAGCCGAGCTCTCACGGCGCGAGTACACGGTCTGGTACAGCTCCTCGTCGCCGGAATAGTCTTTGATGTAGGGCGGCAGCGGCGTGTGGCCAACGGCGTGCAGCGCCTCATCGAGCGAGGGCAGCTCGGTGGAAAGCCTCACGACGCGCTCGCCACGCGTTGCGCCAGATGCCCAGTCCACGACCTCGGCCGATAGGGCCACGTTGCCCTGTGCGTCGGCGAAATCGACGATGGCGCCACTTCCCGGCTTCAGGCGCTTGCCGGGCTTCACGAGCGCTTCCCAGATCGCCGTGTGGGAGGTCTTGGGCTCGCGGTCGAACACTTCGCGCAACAGCAGCACCTCCGCCGCGCCGCCAGTGCCGCGCTTTGCGCCGAGCAAACGCGCCGGCAGCACGCGCGTCTCGTTCACGACGAGCAAGTCGCCGGGCTCGATGTAGTCGACGATGTCGCGGAAGATGCGGTCCTCGAGCGCGCCCGTCGCGCGGTCCATGACCAGCAGGCGGCAACCGTCGCGTTCCGCCGCAGGCTCCTGCGCGATAAGCTCGGGTGGCAGCTCGTATTCGTAATCGCTCGTCTTCATAATCAATGTCCTCCGAGGTAATTGATTCCTCAATTCCCGCAATTGTGCAGGTGACATTGTATACTGAACGAATCGTTTTCAAGGGAATGCGAGGAGCACCATGGCTTTTTCCAAGAAGCCCGTAAAGGGCATGACCGATTTCCTGCCCGCCGACATGCGCCTGCGCGAGTCGGTGCTGGCCGACATCAAGCGCACATACGCGCAGTACGGTTTTGCGCAAATTGAAACGCCCATGATGGAGCACATCGGCAACCTCACCTCGAAGCAGGGCGGCGACAACGAGAAGCTCATCTTCAAGGTGCAGAAACGCGGCGCCGCGCTGGCGCGTGCGTGGGAATCGGGCGACCGCGACGAGCTCGTCGACAACGGCCTGCGCTACGACCTGACCGTGCCGCTGGCCCGCTTCTACGCCAACAACAAAGAGCAGCTGCCCTCGCCGTTCCGCGCGCTGCAGGTGGGCCCGGTGTGGCGCGCCGACCAGCCGGCGAAGGGCCGCTTCCGCCAGTTCACGCAATGCGACATCGACGTGCTGGGCGATGCGACGAACCTTGCGGAAATCGAGCTGATCACCGCGACGTCCGACGCGCTTTGCCGCGTGCTCGGCCGTGCGGGCATTCAGCAGTTCACCGTGCACGTGAACGACCGCCGTATCCTGCAGGCTGCTGCGCTTCGCGCAGGCTTTGCCGAAGAGGACCTCGGAGGCGTGCTCGTGACGCTCGATAAGCTCGATAAGATTGGCTTCGACGGCGTGCGCGCCGAGCTATTGGAAAACGGCGCCGACGAGGCCGTCGCCGATGCGTACCTGAACCTGTTCCGCAACGAAGCGGCATCGGGCGATACGTTCAGCGTCGGGTTCTGCAGCGCCGTCGACGCCGAGGGGCTGGCCGACGTGGCCGCCAACCTCGACGAGATCATCCGCGCAGCTGCATCGCTCACCGGCGAGGGCGTGAACATCGAGTTCGACCCCACGCTCGTGCGCGGCATGGGCTACTACACCGGCCCCATTTTCGAGGTGACGGTCGACAACTTCGGCATCTCGATCGCCGGCGGTGGTCGTTACGACGAGATGATCGGCAAGTTCAGCGGCGAGGACGTGTGCGCGTGCGGCTTCTCCATCGGCTTCGAGCGCATCATCGCCGTGCTGCGCGACGCTGACGTGACAGGCGAAGCTGAAGCGCGCGAGGCCACGGCGTTCCTCATCGATGCCAAGGCCGACCAGTCGCGCCGCCTCGATGCGTTGCGTCAAGCCCAGGACCTGCGCAAGCAGGGCAAGTCTGCAGCCGTTCTGCCCATGCGCAAGAACATGAAGCGCCAAATCCAGACGTTGGAAGGCGAGGGCTTCACCGACTTCGTGAAGGTTTACGCCGACTAGCGTTCGTTATTTCCGTAGGGGCGCGATTCATCGCGCCCGCACTGCTGGAAGAGCCGGGCTTGATGAATCAAGCTCCTACGAATCATTCCGAAGCTGCTTTAGGATCGCACGGCGTTTGGCGCGTTCTTCGGCGTACGCTTGCTTGTCTGCGGCATTTTGCTTGCGGGCGGCCTCTTCCGCTTCGTGCTCGGCGGCGCGGGCGGCTTTCGCGGCCTTACGCTGTTCCTTGATGAACGCGCGCGTGGCTTCGCCTTCCGCGACGGAGAAGCGGCAACCGCAGTAGTTTTGGCGGTACATTCCCAGTTCACGGCTGATACGCGTGGCCTCGTCGTAGTAAGGGCGATAGTCCTCGAAGTGCGCAGCTATGCCGGCGTTCGCGGCGGCGCGTTCGGTTTCCTCGCGTATGACGTCGGTGAACTGGTAGGGGCTCACGGCGAGCGTCGTCGCCAAGCCTTCGAACCCGTTTTCCGCGGCGTAAGCGGCGGCCTCTTCCAGGCGCATGCGGTAGCAGGCGCGGCAGCGCTCGCGGCGCCGTTCGTCGTCGAGCAGCTCGGCCACCGTTTGCGGCTCGGGCGCATCGTCGCCGACGTGCTTCGAGCCGAGCGCCGGGCTGAAATCCTTGATCGCCTCGCCGATGGGCGCGACCTCGCGTTCCCATGCAGCGGGATCGTACGCGCCTTCCACCACCTCGAAACCCTGGTCGGCGCCATAACGCTGCAGCTCGACGAGCCGTTTCTCGTATTCCGCCTGAGGTGCGATGTTGCTGTTGGCGTAAAACACCGTGATGTCATGCCCCTCCTCGCAAAGGAGGCGTGTGGGCATAATCGAGCAAGGTCCGCAGCATGCATGTACCAAGAGTTTCATGCGGTTATACTACCATGTGCGAAAAAGTGAACAGCCTGTCAGATGTAGCTCGCGGAGCTGGGGAAGTGGGCTATCGCCGCTTGCGCAGGCGGTCGACGAGATTGGGATGGTTGAGAGATGCCCGCCGAGCAGCTGTAGGCGAGGCCCTCTTCCCCAGCTCCTGCGAGCGGACGGAGAGAAAGAAACGATCGAATGGCTTTGTTCGAAACCAACATAGAGGCAACTTCGGGGGCGGCCCGCGCGCTGACGTACGAAACGGCGCACGGCTCCTTCCGCACGCCCATGTTCATGCCCGTGGGCACGCATGCCACGGTGAAGGGCATCACGCTCGACGAGCTGCACGACCTGGGGGCCCAGGTGGTGCTGGCGAACACGTACCACCTGTACATGCGCCCGGGCGTCGACGTGGTGGAAGAAGCCGGCGGTGTGCAGGAATTCATGGCCTACGACGGGCCGATGCTCACCGATTCGGGCGGGTTCCAGCTGTTCAGCCTGGCGCACATGATGAAGCCGGGCGACGACGGCGTGTCGTTCCGCGCCGACGACTACGACGGCAGCAAGCACCATTGGACACCCGAAACCAACATGGAAATACAGGAGCGCATCGGCGCCGACATCGTCATGCAGCTCGACCAGTGCGTGGGCTACCCGGCCGAGCGCAAGGACGTCGAGGCGTCGACCAAGCTGTCGTGGGAATGGGCCGAACGCTGCCTTGCCGCGCACAAGCGCCCCGACCAAGCCCTGTTCGGCATCGTGCAAGGCGGCATGCACCTCGACTTGCGCCTTGAAAGCGTGAAGCGCCTGCTCGACATCGAGCAGCGCAGCATGGAGGCCGGCGGGCGCCGCTTCGACGGTTTCGGCATCGGCGGCTACTCGGTGGGCGAGGACCACGAGATCATGTTCCAGACGCTCGGGGACGTGGTGGCGGCTTTGCCGCAAGACCGGCCGCGCTACCTTATGGGCGTGGGCAATCCGACGACGCTCGTGCGGGCAGTCGGCGTGGGCATCGACATGTTCGACTGCGTGCTTCCCACGCGCACAGGCCGCATGGGCACGGCGTTTTCCAGCCAAGGCCGCATGAACATGCGCAACGCCAAGTACACGCACGACTTCGGGCCGCTCGACCCGAACTGCACGTGCAAGACCTGCACGCAGCACACGCGCGCCTACATCCGCCATCTGGTGAAGCAAGACGAAATGCTTGGCGCCATACTGCTGTCACGCCATAACCTGCACTTCCTCATCGACCTCATGCGCCGCGCGCGCGAAGCCGTGCTGGCTGGCGCCTATGACGAGTTCCTGGCCGAATGGATGGCCAGCCCCGGCGCCAAAGACTACTAGTCGCCTGTCGGAAGGGGCCGCACGGCGCCTCTGAGGCTGCGACGAGTGTAGGCGTATAGATTCTTTGAACGGTGCGGTTTCTCGCGGCTAAAAGCCCTGCTCTATTCCCGTTTGTGGCATAATTGCAAAGTTCGACTACTTTGGTGCACTACGCGATAACGCGCTGGAAAGAAGGATTTGCACATGGCTTCACCGAATGCCGACCGCAAGAAAACGTCGACGGGCAACGACCGCCGCAACATTTGGCTGCTCGTCATCACGACGTTGCTGGTCATCGGCTCAATCATCCTGTTCATGCCACCGCAGGAAAAGATCAACCAGGGCCTCGACATCCAAGGTGGCCTGTCGGTCGTCCTTACGGCAACGTCGACCGATGGCGACGCCATCACCGACGAGGACATGGAAATGTCCCGCTCCATCATCGAGAGCCGCGTGAACGCGCTAGGCGCTTCGGAAGCCGTCGTGCAGGTTCAGGGCACGAACCAGATCCTCGTGCAGATTCCCGGCTTGTCCGACACGCAAACCGCGCTCGACACCATCGGCAAGACCGGCAAGCTGGAATTCGCGCGCCTCGACTCGTTTACCGATGAGGACGTGGTTGCGAAGATCCAGTCCGGCAACTACGGCGACAACGTCACGGTAACCGACGCCTTCGGCAACTCGTTCGACACGGGCAAGGCCGACCCGCTCATCGTCGAAGACGGCACGTACACGCCCATCGTCACGGGTGACAACATCGAGCGCGTCACGGTTGACCGCGCCTCCGAGGCTTCGATTTACTATGCGGTCGACATCGACCTCGACGCCGAGGGCACCGAGGCGTTCGCGCAGGCATCGCGCGACCTCGTCACCGACCATGGCCAAATCGTCATCATCCTCGACAACGAGGTGCAGTCCGCCCCTGCCGTGCAGTCCGAGATTCCCAACGGCCAGGTGCAGATCACGGGCAACTACTCGCTGACCGAGGCGCAGGCGCTGCAGACCGTGCTCGAGAGCGGCTCGCTGCCCGTCAGCTTCCAGTACTCGCAAAGCCAGGTCGTCGGCCCGACGCTCGGCCAGGACGCGCTGTTCGCCGGCGTCGTTGCAGCGTTGCTGGGCATCCTGCTCGTCATGATCTACCTGCTGTTCTTCTACAAGGGCCTGGGTACCATCACGGCAGGCGCGGTCATCGTGTTCGCCATCCTGTACCTGGGCATCTTGGCGGGTCTTTCCGCGTTCGGCCTGTTCAGCCTCTCGATGGCCGGCATCGCCGGTATCGTGCTTACCATCGGCATGGCAGCCGACTCGTCGGTCCTCACCGTCGAGCGCTTCCGCGAGGAAATCCGCATGGGCCGCTCCATCCGCGCAGCGTCCATCACGGGCGTGCGCCACGCCATCCAGACCTCGATCGACGCCGACCTGGTGTCGCTCGTGTCCGCATTGTGCTTGTTCTTCCTGGCATCGGCTTCCGTCAAGGGCTTCGGCCTTACGCTGGCGCTCGGCATCTTCTGCGACATCGTCATGATGCTGCTGTTCAAGGCGCCGCTCATCCGCTTGCTCGCCCCGCGTTCCATCGAGAAGCATCCTGGCTTCTGGAACGTGAAGGACGGGCAAATCGCCGCCGAGAAGTATTCTGACCTGGGCACGGTGCTCGGCGTTACCGCTGGCGAAGCCGAAACCGGCGAAGCCATGGACAGCGCTCATGTCGAGCGCGAGGCAACCGAACGCGGCGGCGAAGCCGGCAAGAAGGTCGCCGAGGCCGTTCATGCGCTCAAGGGCCGTTTCATCAAGCACGACATCAACTTCGTCGGCCACCGCAAGGTGTTCCTGATCATCTCCGCATGCCTGATCGTGGCGTCGGTCGCGGTCGTGGGCATCAAGGGCCTGACGTTCGGCATCGAGTTCGTCGGCGGCACGTCCATCACGTTCCACGAGACGGGCGAGACCACCATCGACGAGATGCGCTCCGCATTCGCCGACGCCGGCCAGGCCGAGGCCACCATTCAGACGACGACCGAGAACGGCAACGAGGGCTTCCTCATCCGCATGACAGTCACCGATGCGCAGGAGGCTACGGCCATCGCCAACCAGGTGGCTGACCAGCTCGGCTTCACGACCGAGAACTTCGAAGTCACCACCATTGGCCCCGACTGGGGTTCCAGCGTCATCAGTCAGTCGCTCATCGCGTTCCTGGTGTCGCTCGTGCTCATCATCATCTACATCGCCATCCGCTTCGAATTCAAGATGGGCGTGACGGCGGTCATCGTGCTTCTGCACGACCTCATAATCGTCATCGGCGTGTACGCCCTCGTCGGGCGCGAGTTCACGCCGAACGCCGTGGCTGCGTTGCTCACCATCATCGGCTACTCGCTGTACGACACGGTGGTCGTGTTCCACCGCATCAACGACAATGCCAAGGACATGAACGTGAAGTGCTCGTTCTTCACGGTCGCGAACCACTCGCTCAACCAGGTGTTCATCCGTTCCATCAACACCACGGTCACGTCGCTCATCCCGGTTCTGTTCATGCTGTTCTTCGGCGGCGAGACGCTGAAGGACTTCGCATTCGCCATGACCATCGGCTTGTTCATCGGCTGTTACTCGTCGATTGCGCTCGGCACGCCGCTGTATTCCATTTGGAAGACCCGCGAGGACAAGTACGCCAAGGCCGAGAAGAAGTTCGGTTCGGTCATCGGCAACTTCGAGTTCCAGCGCTCGGGCGCCACGCTTGCCGGCACGCTCGGCAAGTCGAAGGCCGCGCGCATCAAGACCGCTGCGGTTCAGGCCGCGAACGCCAATGCCGTGCTCGCTGCGAGCGGTGCCGATGGGGGAGAAGTCGTGATCGACGCCGATACCGACGTCGAAACGCTCATCGGCGGCGGTTCGAACGCGCTCGGGGAAGACGGCAAGCCGCTGTACCAGCAGCCTGTCCATAACCCCAAGAAGTCCAAGAAGAAGAAAAAGAAGTAATGGTTCCGTCCGCCTAACGGCGGCCGGGAACCTTGTCCGCTGCGGCCGCCTGTGGCACCCAATCCTGGCTTTCGAGCCTGCGCTTGCGTACCAAAGTACGCGGCGCTTGGCTCTCAAGCCAATCTTGGGCACCACAGACGCCCTCGCTGCATTAGTGGACCAGTAAGTTTAGAGGAGTCGTAAGATGCGTGAAGGTAGCGCCCCGAATTTCGCCCCGCCGGTCATGGAAGGCGCGGTGTACGAGTTCGAAGACGAGAACGGCGATCTGCTGGAGCTGGAGTTCCTGGGCCTAATATTGCACAACGACCGTCGTTACGGGTTCTTCTTCATGGTGACCGAGGACGAGCCGGCGCTGTCGTCGGGCGAGGTCGTCGTACTGGAAGTCACGGCCGTCGACGAGGATGGCCAGCCCAGCGAGTTCGAGCTCGTCGAAGACGAGGCCATTCTCGACGAGGTCTTCGAAGCCTTCAAGGAAGCCGCGAAGGACCTGTACGACTTCGAATAAGGCGGTTTGTCCTCCTGTCCGCTCGCTTGACGGGAGGGGGTACGTGCTCAAGCAGTCCTCGCTTTGGAAAACAGCCCACTGGGCTGTTTTCGTCGCTGCGGAACTGCGCGCGTTACCCCCTCCCGTCAAGCGAGCTTCGCTCTTTCCTTGATGCGTGGGTCTTGTCGGGGCTTATAGCATTAACGAAAGCGCAATCGTGATTGCAAACGTTATGGCCAAGAAAGCTGCTGCGCTCGCGTCGCGTTTGGCGAAGGCAAGCGGATGCAGACGGGTGCGGCCGTCGGCTCCGTGGTAGCAGCGGGCGTCCATAGCGGCCGAGAGCGTGTCGGCATGGCGGAAGGCGCTCGCGAACAACGGTACGAGCAGGCTCGTCAAACTGGAAAGGCCGCTTTTCGTGGGGCTGGACGCCAGTTTCGCCCCGCGTGAAAGCTGTGCTGCGCGGATGGTGCGGAACTCGTCGACGAACTGCGGAAGGAACCGCAGGGCAATGCCCATGACCAGCGCGAACTCGTGCGCCGGCACCCCGATGCGGCGCAGGGGCCACAGCAGTTTCTCGAACGCCTCGGTGATGTCGAGCGTCGTCGTGGTCAGCGTCAGCAGGCTTCCCGAGAGAAGCAGCAGCGTCAGGCGAATCGCCGTGAACAGCGCAAGCCTCACGCCCTCCTGGCTGATGGTCAGCCAGCCCCAATCGACGTACACCTCGCCGCCTTGCACGAAGAGCAGGTTGAACAACGCCGTCAGCACGACGATGAACGACAGCGGAAGAATCGAGCGAAGCGCTTGGGTGAAGGGAATGCGCGCCAGCGCGAACAGCGCGATGACGACGAGCGCCACGAACCCGAGTGCCCAGAAGTTGGTGGCGCAGAACATGACGATGACAAGCGCGATCGTCCCCACGAGCTTCGTGCGGGGGTCGAGCCGATGCACAACGCTGTCAGCAGCCCAATAGCGTCCAAAAAGCGCGTCGTTGCCCATGGGCTACTCGCTTTGCCCTGCAATCAGGTTGGCAAGGTGCACCATATGGGGAACGCCGAGGCCAACGCTGCGCAGGCGCCCCTCGTCGGAAAACACCTCGGCCGGTGCGCCGAGCGCGAATTCCTTGCCCTGGTTCAGCACGAGCACGCGGTCGCACAGGCGCGCAAGGTCGTTCATGTCATGCGAAACGAGCACGATGGTCATGCCCTGTTCGTCATGCAGCTCGGTAATGAGGTCCAAGAACGCATGGCGGTTTTGCGGGTCGAGGCCTGCAATCGGCTCGTCGAGGATGAGCGTCGTCGGCTGCATGGCAAGTACGCCCGCGAACGCCACGCGGCGTTGCTGGCCGCCCGACAGCGCGAAGGGGCTTACGTCGCGCAGTTCATCGATGTTCAGATGCACGAGGTCCATCGCTGCACGTACGCGCCTTTCGACTTCGTCGCTTGGAAGGCCCAGGTTGCGAGGGCCGAACGCCACGTCATCGAACACCGTCGCCGCGAACAGCTGGTTCTCGGGATATTGGAAGACGACGCCCACATCGCGACGCGCTTCCACAGCAGCGCGCTTGTCGGCAAGGTCGCGCCCGTTGACCAACACCGTGCCAGTCGTCGGCTGCAGCAACCCGTTGGCCAACTGTATGAGCGTCGACTTGCCCGAACCCGTGTGCCCCGCGATGCCGAAGAACTCGCCGCGTCGCAGCTCGAGCGACACGTTCTGCAACGCCCAGTATTCCGAAGGGTCGTTGCCCCAGTCGGCGGGCGTGGCGGCGGTCTCCACCGCGTTGCGGCGGTTCTTGCGCTTGGGCGTGGGTTGGTAGGTAAAGGAAACGCCCTTGAATTCCAAGATGGGTTCGGCGCCTGGCTCGTTCGGCGCCGGCTTGAAGGCTCGCGCGCGCAGCTCTTTCACCAGGCGTTCAATTTCATGAGATGCAGTTTCACGTAGGCTGGCCGCAAGCTCGTCGGTCGTCAGGCATACGGGAACACCCATGCCGCTTCCCCGCAGCTCCATGCTCATGTTCGCAGCAAACGGAACGTCTAGGTTCAAATCGCGCAGCCGCTCGGCTTGGGTGAGCACCTCGGCTGGCGCGCCTTCGAGCACCACGCGCCCCGCTTCAAGTACGACCACGCGGTCAGCCTGGGCGGCTTCTTCCATGAAGTGCGTGATCAGCATGATAGTCAGGCCTGCTTCGTTCAGCTCGCGGCACACGCGGGCAAGCCCCTTGCGCCCGCGCGGATCGAGCATGGCGCTCGCTTCGTCGAGCACGAGGATCTGCGGTTCCATCGCCAACACGCCCGCGATGGCGACACGCTGTTTCTGCCCGCCCGACAGCGCAGCGGTTTCCTTCTTCTCGAACCCCTGCAAGCCGACCTGCGCAAGCGCGCGCGTGACCCGCCCTTGCAGCTCCTCGGTGGGAACGCCCAGGTTCTCGGGGCCGAACGCCACGTCGTCCTCGATGACGCTCGAAACGATTTGGTCGTCGGGGTTTTGGAACACCATGCCCGCGTTGCCGCGGATGAAGTACAGGCTTTCGGGGTCGGACGTATCCGCGTCGAGCACACGCACCGTTCCTTCATCGGGCGCGATCAGCGCGTTCACGTGTTTCGCGAGCGTTGACTTCCCGCTACCGTTGCCGCCGAGCACGCACGTGAACGACCCTTGCTCGATGCGCAGGTTCACCCCGTCGAGCGCATAGCGCTGCGCGTCGTAGGTGAACCTGACGTCGTTGAACTCGATGACGGCCATGTGCTTAACGGCCCTTCACCTGGTCTTTGGCGGGGGTGATGAGGTTCGAGATGCTCTTGTACACGAGCGCCGTCAGGATGCTGACCACCACGCCCTTGATGATGTTGAACGGCAGGATAGCCGGCACGATGAGCCCCGCCACCACGTCGAACGGCATGCCGTAGAAGATGGGATCGACGATGAGGTTGGCCACGATGGCGCCCACGATGAGGCACACGGTGGAAACGACGAGGCCGATGATGGCGCCTTTGAACGTGCGGTTGCGCTTGTAGATGATGCTCGAGGGGATGACGAACGCGCACGCCACGATGATGTTCATCAGGCACCCGACCCAGTTGCCCGTGATGGCGCCATGTGCGACGGCGCTGACGATTCCCACGAGCACGCCGGGGCCCGCGCCGTACGCGAAGCCCACGACCGCCGACGGCACGAGCGCGATGTCGAGCTTCAGAAACGACGCCGCCGGCATGATCGGGAACTCGACGAAACTGAGCAAGATGGCGATGGCGCACATCAGCGCCATGGTCACCAGTTGCTTGGTTGACCAGCGGTTCGTGTTCGTCGGGGACGGTTGGCCATTCGGCCGATTCTGCGCATAGGTAGACATAGGTAGTCCTCCTGTCTCTTCCATCCGGACTTTAACCGTTGGTCCCGGACTTGCACCGGAGTCAGCCTGGTCGGCAAGCGCCTGCGCTGACGCTTCGCCGAGCAGGGTCGCGGACTTTCGACGCGTCGATTACCGCCAGTGGGGAATTCCACCCCGCCCTGAAACAGCTACGTGGGAATTGTATGCCTATTGCGTCAGAGTTGCAACAGGGCCGAAGAAAGATGCGGCAGATGTTGGTGATCTGCCGCATCGAGAGATTCAAAACGGCTCTTTTAGTGCCTATTTCTCGATTTCCGCAGCCAAACGCACGACGCGGTAGGCGCCATCGTACGTGCCGAGTGCGTCGGCCGTCTCGATGTTGTCGCACATCTCGATGATGATGGAAGGCTCGGACTGCACGAGGTCGATCCACGCGCAGGTCTCGGCGATCGATTCCAGCTCGTAGGTGCCGTCGCCGACCTCGGCCGCGCGGATGGCGCCCCACGCCTCATGGCCGCCGACGCGCTTGATCATCAGCTTCGGCACGGGGTAGAAGGCGAGTTCGCTCGGCTTGGTCACGAGCAGGTCGCATGCGCGCATGAGCACGTTGGTCGTGTACACGGCCGCGAAGATGTCGGTGTCGCCGAACGCGTGAATGCCCGACACCGGGCCTTCGAGCGCGGCTTCTGCGAACGCGGCCGTCTCGTCGAAGTTGTTGAAGTGCCCCTTCGCCTGCGACAGCGCGGGAATGGCAGCACAGAGCGCGTCCCACACGTCCAGGTGGTCGCCCACGTTCACGAACAAGGCGGCCTCGTCACGGGCGACGTAAGGCAGCAGGTGCTCGATGATGGCGCGGAACAGGTCTTGCTGCGCGCCGGCGCCGCCCACGGTCAGCAGGTAGCGGATGGGGCCTGCGCCCTCGGCGCGCTCTGTGCGGCGCGCGCAGTCGAACGGGATGTTCAGCACGAGCTCATGGTCGATGTAATGGCCGGTGTAGTACAGTGAGCCGTCCGGCATGGGCTTCAGCTGGCGGCGCTTGTCCATGCCGCGCAGGGCCTTGTAACCGAAGTACGCCGACGGCGTCTGGATGGCGTGCGTCGCGCCTTCGGCCAGGTGAAGCGCCATGGGCCAGTTGTCGGGGATGGCGTTCACGACATTGGTGAGCCCCGCGTGAATCGCGGCCTGCGCCGGCCACGCGTGCGTGCCGATGAACGGGATGTCGCGCGGTAGGTCGCGGTAAGGCGCCACCATGAGCTCGGCCGACTTCTGGTCGGCGGCGTTGTAGGTGAGCTTGCGGAAGCCCTCGGAGTTCATCGGCTCCCACACCAGCTTGTTGAACAGCCAGATCTTCTGGGAAAGGCGCGACCCGAGCGAGTACAGGTCGTTCTGCTGCGAGATGAGCTTGGTCGCGGCCGTGTCGGGAAAGCCCATGAGGTCGAACCACAGCGGGGTGTATCCCATGGCGGCTGCGGCCGAGGCCATGGCCATGGCGATGCGGTAGTGGCCGAAGCCCATGCGGATGTTGCCCACGACCACCGGGTTCTCGATTGCCGAGAAGTCGGCCACGCCGGCGCCTGCCGCCGCGGGACGCAGCCATTTGCCGCCGAAGCGCTCGCCCACGACCGGTAGGTCGGCGATTTGCAGGTGGCATGTCTCGTTGCCGTCGCAGCCGAACTTGCGGGCGCTTTTCGCCTTTGATTTGCATGCCTTCTCGTACGTGCGGGCATCGATTTCGTTTCCGAAGATGACGGCGGCGCGGTCTGGCATAAGAACCTCCTTCGAGCGAGCGGCAGAATGAGTAGCAGGACGTTCCTGCTACTCATTTTCAGGACGTCTTTTGAGCAGTACCGCATCGCGGAAATGAGTAGCAGGAACGTCCTGCTACTCATTCTAAGGCGCGTCAACGGTCATCTGCCCTAGGGACTTGCTATAATCCTTGCATCATTATATTCGCGAAAGGGTCGTGTATGGAAAAGAAGCTTGCGACTAACGGGGTTCTTTGGAAGTTCGCCATCGGCCAGCTCGGTTGGGCTGCGTTGGCGGGCGTCATCTCGAACTGCCTGGTGTATTACTACATGCCTGAAGAAGACCTGCTGGCGCAAGGCCACACGCTGTTCATCACGCAGACGGCCGTGTTCTTCGGCATGCTCACGGTCATCGGCGGCATCACGGCGCTCGGCCGCCTGTTCGACGCCGTCACCGACCCGTGGATCGCCTCGCTTTCCGACCGCTGCAAGCACCGCCTCGGCCGTCGTATCCCGTTCCTCCGCTATGCGGCCATACCGTTCGGCGTCATCACCGTGCTCGTGTTCGTGTCGCCCGTGCCCGAGCAAAGTCCCATCAACAGCATCTTCCTCGGCGTCATGATGCTTCTGTTCTACCTGTGCATGACCTGCTACTGCACGCCGTACAACGCGCTCATCCCCGAGCTCGGCCGCACGCAGAAGCTGCGCATCAACGTGTCGACCTACATCTCCGCGACGTACTTCATCGGCACGGCGCTGGCCTACACGGTGCCCACCATCGCGAGCATGCTGTTTCCGACGTTCGGCGTGCCGGGCGCGTATCGCATCGCCGTGGCGGGGTTGGCCGTCGTGGCCGTCATCTGCATGCTCGTGCCGGCGTTCGGCATCGACGAGCACAAGTACGCTGACACCACGCCCTCTGAATCGCCCGCGTTCTCGAGCCTCGTGAAGACGTTCAAGAACAAGGAGTTCCAGACGTTCGTGTGCTCCGACATCCTGTACTGGGTTGCGTTCACGATGTTCCAGACGGGTCTTTTGTTCTACGTGACGCAGCTCATGGGCCTCGATGTGGCGTGGTCGACCATCTTGCTGGTGCTGATGATGGTCGTGGCGTTCATCCTGTACATCCCCGTGAACTTCCTGGCCAAGCGCATCGGCAAGAAGAAGCTCATCGTGTTCGCGTTCTCGTTCTTCGCGGTGACGTTCGGCATCACGGCGCTTTCGGGCCTGACGGGCCTGCCGAACGAGGCATGGGGCATCCTGATCTCCATTCTCGCGTCGATTCCGCTGGCTATCCTGGGCGTGCTGCCGCAGGCGGTCGTCGCCGACATCGCCGATGTCGACGCGTTCGACACCGGCGAGGCGCGTCAGGGCATGTTCTACGCTGCCCGCACCTTCGCCATGAAGCTCGGCCAAGCGGTTTCGATGCTCGTGTTCACCGGCATCATCGCCATGGACATCGGCGATATGAAGTACCGCATCACGGCTATCGTGGCCTGCGTCTTCTGCCTGCTTGGTGCGCTCGTGTTCGCGCGTTACCACGAGAAGAAGGTCCTCGCCCGCATCGAGGAAGAGGCCGTCGCCACCGGCATCGCCGCCGCCGAATAATCAATTTCCTCCGAGGTAATTGATTCATATCATGGCGAGTAAGAAGCCTTCAGCCAACGCGAAGAGGATAGCCGCCTTCAAGGCGAGTGCCGACGATTTCAGCGACCTGTTCGCGCGAGAGACGGAGCGCCTCGAGGAAATGGCCGACGAGCGGGAAGCCGCACGGCGCGACAAAGCCTGCGAATCGAAGAACCGCTACTCCTCGCACGCCGAAGCCGAGCAAGCCGTCGCCTGGTGCGCCGACCACGGAAAGCGCGGCCTGCGCATCTACCGCTGCAAGTACTGCAACGGCTGGCACCTGACCTCGCGCCCTGAATAGCGCATGTTAATGCGGGGAAGCGGCATGGCGATAGCGCTGGCAGTCATAGGGGTCGCGTGCGCGCTGTACGGCGTTGCCATTATGGCGGTCGGGTCGGGGACGTGGTTCTTCGCGTTCTGGTACGTGCTCGCGGCAGTTTTCCTCGCTGCTGCTTGGGCGGTTCACGCCGGCTGGTGGGAAGGTTTGCCCGTGGCGGCGAAACGCGTGGTCGAAGTCGTGATCGGTGTGCTGCTGGTCGTGTACGTGGCCACGCTGGGGCTGCAGCTGAAGGACTTCAACGACGAAGGCGAGCCGAACCTCGATTACCTCATCGTGCTGGGCGCGCAAGTTCGCGACGACGGCCCGAGCATGGTGCTGCGCCTGCGTTTGGACACGGCGTACGACTACCTCGTCGCCAACGAGAACACGGTCTGCGTCGTGTCGGGTGGCCAGGGTTTCAACGAGCCGGTGCCTGAAGCCGAGGCCATGGCGGCATACCTCGTCGATCGCGGAATCGACCCTTCGCGCATCATCCGCGAAGGCGAATCGGAATCAACCGAGCAGAACATCGCCAACAGCATGGCGTTCTTCAATCCGGAAACCGCCCGCGTGGGCATCGTGACCAACAACTTCCACGTGTTCCGCGGAACGACGCTCGCCCGCAATGCCGGCATCGCGCATGTCTGCGGCATCGCCGCGCCAACGTCGCCGTTCTACCTGCCGAACAACATGACGCGCGAATCCTTTGGCATCGTGAAAGGCTTCCTCACTGGCGCGTTGAGGCTGAGTTGAGCGTCGGTTGAACGTCACCCCAGGGAAGATGTTCAATTT
>JAFUCC010000068.1 GCA_017459925.1 Eggerthellaceae bacterium | reverse complement strand
GGCTTGCTCGTGACGCTGCGCGCTGTGGCCGATTCGCTGCTCGACGATTACGATGCGGTGCTCGTCATGGACGCCGCGCAAGACCGCATTACGTCCGACCACCTGTACGAGCTGTGCGCGGATGCGCGCGAGCACCCCGAAGCCGAGGTTGTCGTGTCGTGGATCCAATGGTTGCGGCGCACGCCTTGTTGGGTTAGCCGCGCGTTCCTCGACCGGCTGGAAGCGCATGACCCGGCGCTGACGGGCGATCAGGTTCCGTTCATCCGCCTGCGCGACCACGTGTTCGGCGAAGAGAAGCTCGCTGCCGCGAAGGCGGCACCTGCTGCGGTGACGGAGTTCCTCGACGAGTGCAGCATGACGGCGCTCGAGGCCGTGCAGCTTGCCAAGTACGCCCGCGAGCACCCCGGCGAGGAGCTTCATTCGCCGAACCAGCCGCGTTCGCTGATGGCCCCGACCAAGCCCGAACCGCTCTGCAAGGCGGATGCCCGCCTGGTGAAGGCTGCGCTCGACGTGCTGGAAGCCGCCGAGGCGCTTCCGGAAAGCGAGCGCGACGAGCTTGCATGGGCCGATGCGTTCGGCAAGCGCACGAAACTCGACTTCCCGCTGCTGAACGACCGTAAGCATGCAGACAAGCTCGCGTACCTCGATTCGGCGGCGACGAGCCAGCGGGTCGATGTCGCCCTGCAAGCGCAATACGATTTCGATGCGCACGAGAACGCGAACGTGTACCGCGGCGCGTACGAGTTGTCTGCGCAGGCGACGTTCACGTTCAGCGACGCGCGCACGGCGCTCGAAGACTTCATCGGCGCCGAATACCGCCAGGTCGTCTTCACGCAGAACACGTCGGGTGCCACAGGCCTGGTCGCGCAGGCATGGGGCGAGCACAACATCGGCGAGGGCGATCTCGTCGTGTGCTGCTTGGCCGACCATCACTCCAATGCGCTGCCGTTTTTCATGTTGGCCCAGCGCAAGGGCGCGCGCGTGGAATACGTGCCCTACGACGCCGACGGGCGGCTCGACCAGCAGGCTTATGCGAAACTGCTCGAGCAGCGGCCCAAGCTCGTGTGCCTCGCGCATATCGGCAACGTGTTCGGCATCATGGCGCCGATCAAGCAGATGGCCGCAGCCGCGCATGAGGCGGGCGCCCGCGTGCTCGTCGATGCGGCGCAGTCGTTCCCGCATGTCGCAATCGACGTGAACGAGCTGGGCGCCGATTGGGTCGCTATGTCGGCTCATAAGGCATACGGCCCCATGGGGCTCGGCGCGCTGTGGGTGTCGCCTGCCGCATTTGCCGAGATGGACCCCTTAACGGGCGGCGGCGGCACGGTTTCGCACGTCGGCGAGCAGTCATACTACTTGCGCCCGAAGGCGTTACAGTACGAACCGGGAACGCCGCCGGTATCGCAGGCGGTCGGCTGGGCCGCCGCCATCGACTACATGAAAGCGCTGGGCATGGAAAACATCGCCCGCCACGATGCCGCCCTCACGCGCTATGCCGTGCGTGGCCTTAAGCGCATCGACGGCGTGAAGGTGATGGGCGACCATTCGCACCCCGATGGTCAAAGCGGCCTCGTGTCGTTCACGGTACGCAGCGTGGCGCCAGCGGAAACCGCCGCGTTTTTGGGCAAGCTGGGCGTGGCCATCCGCTCGGGCGGCCATTGCGCGCTGCCGCTGCACGCCGCCATGGGCCGCATCGGTACGGGCCGCATCAGCATCGGCGCGTACACGACCCGCGACGACATCGACGCCGCCCTGATCGCGCTCGTCCTTTGCCGCGAGGCGTACGAGGCTTAGAAGGACGACGGATGGCGAATGCCTGACCCTACGAAATGTGGGGCAGAGAACACGAGAATACCTCCGATATGCGGAATGACCATCCAGGGGCTGCGGGGCACAATCGTTGCGTAAGCGCATCGGGTGTTCCCGAAGCCACGGAACCAACAATGGCGTGGAGGCGCCGATAAGGAGGTTGAAAATGGGTTATTCCGTCGACGACAAGTGCAAGAAGCTGGCAAAGTGCCCAGAGGCCGCTGCGATCATTTCCGAATACTCTCCGGGCTTTACCACGGACAAGCAGATGAAGATGGTCATGGGCCTCACGCTCCGCAAGCTCGCGAGCTTCCCGCAGGCTGCCGAACTTGCCGAGCACCTCGAGGAGATCGACGAACGCCTGAAGGCAATCGAAGAGTAATTCCAGCGAGATTGCGCAGCAGCAATCGGGCGTTTCGCAGTTGTTATAGTGCAGGCCGGGTTTTACCCGGCCTGTTCGTTATTCGCCACCGCGTTCGCGCAGCTCTTCGCGGACTTGCATCGCCTTCAACAAGATTTGCAGCCTCAGCCGCTCGTCGGGATCGTCGAGATCGATGCCGAGGTCTCGCCTTATCCGCGATAGGCGCTCCATGAGCGTTGACCTATGCACGTACAGCTCCGCTGCTGTTTTCGCCACGCTCGACTCGTTGTCGAGGAAAGACCGGAGCGTCGACACATAGCTCGTAGACGAGCTCGCGTCATGTTCGATCAGCCTCTTAAGGCCCTCGTCAAGCAGGGTGTCGATCTGATGAACGCTCGTCATGTCCATTGCCATCTCGCGTAACGCGTAGTCACCGAAGAAATAGAGGCTATCAGAAGGCGAGAAGAGCGATCCCATATCCAGCGCGGCGTCTGCTTGGAGGTATAGGGACCGAACGCTGCTAAGGTCATCGTAGGGATTCGAGATTCCCGCTTTCATTTCCATTGACCCGACGAAAGGGGCCACGCCATCGGCAATGGTTTGGCGGTACGTCCCAGAATCCATGTTCCCGATGCGCAATACCGCGACTATCGAGTTTCTCCTGTGCTCGAAGACGATGCTGTGCGGAAACGCGGATTCAACCGCATTTCTGACGTAGCCGAGCGGGAGCTGTTCAAGCCTGCTCGAACGCTTCATGCGCATGCAGACGTATCGCTCTCCCTTGTTGGCACCGAGTATTACATTTCGCTCGATGGAATCGAGCGGACGTTCCTCGACGAGCCCCTGGAGCGCCTGGCGAAGCGAGCCGGGTCCTTCGGGCGAGCGAAGCGAATGCTTCGAGATGGCGCTCAACACGGCACGGCCAAGTACCTTGATGAGGGGCTTGTCGCTTGGCCTGAACGTGCGAAACGCGTAGTGTATCGTCACGCACCCGCGATAGGTTTCCTTGTCGAAGAGGTTGTAGTTGAGCGTGGTTTGGTCAAGGATGTTGATGACGATGGGCTCGCGTTCTTCCATCGAAAGCTCGTGGTTCTCGAGGAACTGGTCGAATGCGCCGAGCCTGAGCGATCCTGCGTCAGACGGCTTCAGCGTGGGGTCTGCGCTCAGTTCTGCGGATATGCCTGCTATGCCGAGCGTCCTGAAATCCTCGTCGATGACATAGAGGGGGTTACCGAGCACTTCCTCGCTCCGTTCGAGCAGATGCTGCACGTTGGCATCACCATCGACGATGCCCTGCAGGTCGTCGGCCCATGCGTCGTAGAAGTCGAAGATTTGCTGCAGGGCGTTGAAGGTCTGGTAGAAATCGGCGTCTTCTGAAGTCGTGATGACGCAACAGCGCTTCCGGTAGCGCTCGAGCAGAGTCGAGTCGCCGATGCACACGATTACGCATCCCTTCTCGACGCCCGCACGCTGCGGAAGGCGATTCGCATCTACGAGATAGAGCTGGTTGGCCTCGAAGGGCGCGTCACCCCCTTCATACAGACGGGGGCGGCCCAAGGCAAGGTCGAGCGCTTTCTCCCCAGAGATTCTTGCCGAGAGCTTAGCGGGCAGCTTGTCGAATACGATGTCGGCATTCAGGTGCATTAACCCTCCTCGATGCGGGGTTTAATGAATCAGCGCTTGAAATAACCCTGATTACGCAAGCTCGAGTAACCATCGGCGACGATTATACCCTACAAAATGCAGGGTTATCCATCTCGAACAACGCGCCTTTCGCGGCTTCAACGAGTGCATGTGCACATTCAGACTAGATACACCTTTGCAAGCAAGGACAACGCGCCGCAAGACGAGAGAGGAGACGTCATGGCATTGCTCGCACATGTCGACACTCATCGAGGTGTCGAAACAGCGTTCGGCAAGATCATTCCCGAGAAGGAGGCGTACAGCTATTGCCTTCGCAACATCGCGGGATTCTCGGCAAATATCTTCCAAGTGATGCGCATCTTGAACGACGACTGGGAGGATCGCACCAGCCAGATTTGCGAAATCGCGAACATGATGAACTGCTCTGCCTGTTCGGGAAGCGAAGAGGAGCTTTTCGACTACCTGAACGCGTTCTACGACGAATGGAACATCCCGGAACTGGTCAAGCGCTCGGCGTGGATCGGCGCTATCTGGGGCGATTACGGCGACGAGGCCGAGGACATGGCCGGCCGCGTCATCCAATTCACCGAGAACCGCGTGGAAAAGGAGCTCGATTCCTGCCCCTGGGATATCGTCGGCTCGGAGATGTGCAACATGACCACGGCCATGTTCACGGCGAACTTCGACATCGCTGCAGGCGGAGAGCATGGCGAAATCACAAACGATGTAGCGCTCAACATGTGCGAAGCCCGCGGTTGCGGAAACCCGCACTGCCGTGTGGTGGCAGAGCGCCTCGACGCCTTCGGCCTCGAGACCCAGGATTGGCTCGACCACCGCAGACAAGCGGCTCAGCCGGTGCACGACACGCCTCCCGAGCGCCGCGTGAAGCATGCGCAGGGCCTGCGCAACGGTCAGTACACCAACGCCTTCGGCGAGGAGAACTCGCTCGAATGGCAGTACAACTGGGTGGCCCAGATGGGCTGGGTGTGGTCGATCAGCTTCCCGCTCATCGCCATCCGCGACATGGCCGATGATGATGACGAGTTCGAGCGCATCCTGAAGATCGTCTTCGCGACGGCCGGCAAGAACTCGTTCATCGACCCGTTCGCGCGCGAGGGCCTTCGCAACTGGCTCGACATTCCGCGTGAAATCGGCGACAACGACCCGCGCGTC
>JAFUCC010000067.1 GCA_017459925.1 Eggerthellaceae bacterium | reverse complement strand
TGACGCTATGACCGCTGAGGTTCCTGAGATTGATTGGTGGCTGCTGCAGCACATGACTGAGCGCATCCTCAACGAGGTGCCCGGCGTGTGCCGTGTGTGTTATGACCTCACACCCAAACCTATTGGCACAATCGAGTGGGAATGATGAAAGCGTACATTTCCCCAGCTAAGCATGTTAAACTCCTCCGCCAAACGTCGATTGGTGGAGGAGTTTCTTAAGCTCTTGTAAGCCCTTCTAAGACTTCAGTTACAGGTTCTCGATGGCGTCGTTCAGGCGATCCAGCAAATAGTCGTCGAAACAAGGGTAGTCGACGCTCGGGTCGTCGTCGAAATACCAGGATACGACCTCGCCCGTATCTACATCGACGCAGTACAACCATTCGTCGCAGTTCTCCACAACAAGAAGGTTGCCGGGGAGGCCATCCTCGCGGTACTCGAGCGTTTCGTCGAGGAAGAACATTGTTCCGTCAAAACCAACGCCGAGTATCTCGAAGCCAATCCCCCCGTGGCTATAGACGTTAAGATACTCGATGAACTGCTCGGGTATCGGGAATCCAAGCTTCTGCTGCGCCTCGGCGAGCATCGCCTGCGTAGGAGCGACCTTCGTGAACGAACCGTTTCCACCATATTGGGATATCACTGCCTCGATTTTTTTGTTCATCGCTATCTCCCTTCTAGATACTGCTTGGCACGCCAAATCCAGTAAGCCCGCCTGAAATTGTTGTACTGCTTCTTAAGGTCTGGGTTGTTCCTAAAGCTGTTCCCGCTACTCACAAGTCCGTGCAAGGTGCGCTTGTACTCGCGGTGGGTCACTTCCCTGACCTCGGCCATGGGGCCGCTCTCTTTCTGTAGGACATGATGCAGCTGGATTGGCTTCCCGTCGTTGCCGATAGGTGCGTCACCGTCCATCATACGCTGCAGGTTCGTTCTCTTTGTCTTGGAGTCATAATAATCGAAGTCGATGTCGTTTCGCTGGTAGACCCTGCGGCTCACGTCGCGCACCTCACCCCCGACGGTGACGGTTCCCTCGTACTGAACCCGCGTGAAGATCTTCGACTTGCTCGACCCGGAGGTGTAGCCGAACCCGCCGTGCTCGCCGGTGCCCATCACGCCACCTCCCCGTGCGCGCACGACGTCTCGCTGTTGAACTGGACGATCTCGATGCCCACCTCGCGGTACTTGCCGAAGATTTCCTCGGGCGCGCTGCCGTACACCACGATGGTCTTCGGCGCAAGGCACTTGACGACCATGGCGAGCCCCTCCTCAAAGAAGCGCCTGTCCTCGGCGGACTGCACTGCGCCCACCGTTCCCACGGCGATGACGCCACCCCTGGGCGCCCCGTCGCAGCAGGCGCGGTAGGTGCGGCGGTCGCCCCAGCGCACGTTGACGATGACCGCGATCCCATTGGTCTGCAGCCAGAAGCCGATCGCGCGGCTGCGGTAAATATTCCACAGCTGCATGACGAGCGGCATGTCGCGGTAGACCGAGAAGTCGGGCAGGACGACGCCGTTGAAGCGCCTGAGGACGGGCAGGTAGCGCCTCGGGTCGCGCCAGACCCTCTCGAAGAGGTAGTCGAACTCGTAGAAATGGACCCACTGGTCAAAGTCCTTGCTGCCGACCGCCTTCGAGAAGGGGACGAGGCGGTTGGGGACGCGGTCCGTGGACTGGATGACGGGGAACTCGAAGATTCCCGCGTAGGTCGCGAGCGTGACGAGGAACGCGTTGAAGACGTCCTTGCAGCTCTTCATGTCGGATTTGAGTTTGCTCATATTGTGTAAGCCTTTCTGCTTGTCGGTAAATGGAAAATCTGATGTACTTGTCTGCATCTGCGGGCTTGCGCGGGCGGACTCCATGTCGCTGCCACCTCCTGTCAGCAGCCGTTATTTCCCGATCTGGCAAGAAGCGGCGTGCGGCTCTTTGCCTGATTCCACGGTACGAACGGGAAGCAATGCAGTCGTTATTGCAGGGTTGTGCTATAGTTTACAAAGGTTTATGAAAGTTGTTGAAATGGGGTGTGCAATGCTCACGCTCGCATCGCTTACGAAGACTGCGAAGCGCTACGCGCTCGATTCGTCCATATCCGACGAGACCTTCCTCAACGCGCTCCTCGAGCCGCTTGTGACGGCGGGAAGGGTCAAGGCGAGGGGCGGCAAGGAGTTTTCTCTGGACAAATCGAGGACGAGCCTGGTCGTCAACGGTAAATGCGACGTACCGAACAGCCTGAGGAAGGCGCTGGCACGCTATGGCTTAGAGGACGCCATGACGTGCGAATTCGAATCGTTCGTCGAAGACCGCATCGACCTCTCTCTTTTCGAACCGTTTGCGAATGAAGTCATTGGGCTCGCATCGGGCTCCGGAGAGGCTTCTCTCAGGATGGCCACCGCCCTCGAGGACCCTGAGCGCTTCATGGCGATCGCCCTTCTTGAGGCGGTAAAGAATGAGAACAGGGAATCGGCCGTGCAGCCGGTCTGGGGCAGTGGGACGGGATCGCTCTGCATAGAGGTCGGCGACCTTCTCGCCCACGGCTTCGGCAAGCCCCGCAAGATGAAGCAGATAGTCGTTGTGCCCGTCGACACGACCTTCGCAACCGAGATCACATGGGGCTATGAGTCGTCACCCGCTCCCATGGTCTCGCCAAAAACCCTGCACGGCCAGTGGCTAGTCCGAATGGGGATGGCAGGCGTGGAACCTGATGAGCTTGCAGACAGGATCGAGAGCAGCCTGCGCAGGCGCTCTGTCGAGCCGGTGAAAAAGGGCTGCACCGAGTACCCCGTCGGCACGGTCGCGATCGTTCCCAACGCACGGGCGGTCTTCTATCTCACCGCCATTGCGAGGCTCGACGAGAACAACAATGCACGTGCCACGCGTGAGGAAATCCGCAGCGCGCTGAATGCCCTCCTTGAAACCTATGACAAGGAGGGTCAAGGACTGGACATCTTCATCCCCCTTATTGGAACGGGCGAGTCTAGAGCCGGGCTCACACACCAAGAGTCATTGGATTTGATTGTGAGTGAGGTAACCGCAAATAGATCGCTCGTGCATGGCAGGGTGACGATTGTTGTGTACAGGGGAGATGCGAACAAACTTGAGATCGCGACTAAGGAGGGCTGATGGTCTACAGAACAAGGACTTACATAGCGGCCGATTGGGACGGCGACAACAACCTGGTTAGCACATTGCAGGAGTGGAACGATAGCGAGTATTGGTCTCTATCGTTCCCCGACGCGCACGAGCTCATGCAAGCTCGAGACACGAGCAAGGCCTGCAGCATAAAGAGGTCCCTGCATGCACGCCTCGATGCTTCGAAGACGTTCGTTCTGATCGTCGGCGAACAGACCGCATCGCTTAGAAAGGGCAGCTGCCAATATTGTCCGAGCTATACGGGTTGGTGCCATAGGGGTTATTCGGCAAGCACCAAGAGCTTCATCGAATACGAATGCGAGTATGCCGTTAAGAATGGCCTCAGAATCGTCGTGCTCTACAACATGAGCAAGCCAGACCGTTCGTTATGCCCCGAAGCGGTTCGATGGGAGGGAGATCACCTCTCCGCATGGCGCTACGACATTGGGGACCATAGGTATCACTGGGATTATCAGGCAATCAAGAATGCAATCATGAGGTGACGACCTTCCAGCTAAAGATACTCGTGAGTTGGAACTCACCTGTTGTGACTAAGGGAGACGTTTCCGCAGGTAAACCGCAATACTCCCCATGCCGAAAAACAATACTCCCCATGCCAGCCGGTGGAGCCGAAAACCCGACTGGAACTCACTCCATCGCAGTGGAGTGCCAAAACCGCAGGCCAGGGCCAATACTCCCCATGTCGGGCAAAATACTCCCCATAGGTGAGTTCCAACTGGAACTCACCCGACTGAGTTCCAAGTGAGTTCCAACAGAACGGCCCGAGAGTAAAGACTCACCTATAACGGGACGACCCGAGCGAGACGTGGCGACACGAAACGCAACGAGCATGAAAAATCGGGCGATGTCGGAATCATTGAGTGGGAATAAGCTATTTATGGGTATATATTATTTCAATTATTAGAAATATACCCCGATAACGTGCTACTATGGACTCAATTGAAGGGAGTCCGTTATGCGCGTGTTCCGTCGCGAGAAGTACCTTGCTCATATCCGAAGCTTTTACCACGATGAGGGGCTAATTAAGGTGATTACCGGCGTGCGTCGGTGCGGCAAGTCGTGCCTCATGCTATCCATCGCAGATGAGCTACGTGCATTGGGCATCCCCGATGAAAACATCGTCTTTATCGACCTCGACGCGCGCGGCAATAGGAAGGTGAAAGACCCGGACGCGCTTGAGGACCTGATTGACCGCTCTACTCCGACCGATGCGCAAGGAACAAAGTACCTCTTCATCGACGAGATACAGAACGTCGATGACTTCGAGAAGCTCATTAATGGCTACCGGACGGACGGCGGTTGGTCTATCTTCATCACCGGATCGAACTCCTACCTCCTCTCGGGCGAGCTGGCAACGCACTTGACCGGACGCTACCTCGAGTTTGAGGTGTTCACGCTCGACTTCGCAGAATACCTTGGCATGAAGCGGCACCTCGGAAAGGAGATAAGCCAGAACCTCTCCCAAGAATTCACTGAATACCTACGGTTTGGTGGCTTCCC
>JAFUCC010000012.1 GCA_017459925.1 Eggerthellaceae bacterium | reverse complement strand
GGGGTGTTTCTTCAAATTGAACATCTTCCCTGGGGTGATGTTCAAATCGCCTCCCGGCAAATCACCTCACTAAATAATAGCTGCATCGGCAGCGAGGGTTTGCTCGACTTGGGCGAGTTGGGCGCGAATGGCCTCACGGGACGTGCCGCCCTCGGTTGTGCGGGCGTCGGCGATAGCCTCCAGGTCGAGTGCCTCAGTGATGTCGGCTTCGAACAGATCGCTTTCGGCTTTGAAATCTTCGAGCGATAAATCTTCCAAACCGCAACCGCGCTGATCACACAGCAGCACAAGATGGCCGACGATTTCGTGGGCACGGCGGAACGGCAAGCCCTTCTTGGCCAGATAGTCTGCAACGTCGGTGGCACCGAGGTAACCCTTGGCCACCTGCGCGCGCATGGCGTCAACGTTCACCGTCATGGTCTCGAGCATGCCGGTCATGCACGTGTAGCAATCTTCGAGCGTGCGGGCGGCGTCGATGACGCCTTCCTTGTCTTCCTGCAGGTCCTTGTTGTAGGCCAGCGGCAACGACTTCAGCGTGACGAGCAAGGCGACTAGGTCGCCCACGACGCGGCCGGTCTTGCCGCGGATGAGCTCCGCAAAATCGGGATTCTTTTTCTGCGGCATGATCGACGAGCCCGTCGAGAACGCGTCAGACAGCGTGATGAACCCGAATTCCGACGTGGACCACAACACGATTTCCTCGGCCAAGCGCGACAGGTGCACGCACGACACTGTAGCCGCGTAATCGAGGTCGAGCAGGAAATCGCGGTCGGACACGGCGTCGAGCGAATTGGCCGTGACACCGGAGAAGCCGAGCTCTTCGGCCGTCATGCGGCGGTCGAGCGGGTACGTGGTGCCAGCGAGGGCCGCCGAACCAAGCGGATTCACATCGGCTGCCTCACGTGCAGCCGCCAAGCGCTTGAAATCGCGCGCGAACATGTGAGCGTACGCAAGCAGATGGTGCGCCAGGAAAACCGGCTGGGCGTGCTGCATGTGCGTATACCCTGGCAGCAGCACGTTGGTGTTGGCCTTCGCCTGATCGACGAGCACCTGGCGCAGCGCCACGTTGGCCTGCATGAGATCGGTGGCGCGCTGTTTCGCGAACAGACGCGTGTCGGTGATGACTTGGTCGTTGCGTGAACGTCCCGTATGCAGACGCGCACCCGCCTCGCCGATGTCGGCGATGAGCGCCTTCTCCACGGACATGTGAATGTCCTCGTCGTTGATGTCGAATTCGAATTCGCCTGCGTCGATGCGCGCCTTTATGCGGTCGAGCCCGGCAACGATGGCCTCGACATCTTCCTGGCTGATGACGCCCTGAGCGCCGAGCATGCGCGCATGCGCCTTCGAGCCCGCGATGTCTTGCGCGTACAGCTGCTTGTCGACGGGCAGCGACGCGCCGAAGCGCTGCGTGAACTCCGAAACGTTCTCGGTGAACCTTCCTGACCAGAGAGCCATGAAAACCCCTTCTTGCAAATGAGTCGCAGGACGTTCCTGCTACTCATTCCTGGCAATCATTTCCATTGCCACATCCGTCGTGCAGGAATGAGTAGCAGGAACGTCCTGCGACTCATTCCGAATATCGACTTACGCGTTGTTGGCGCGGTTCTTGGCCCAGGTCTTCGCGGACAGGGCGAACAGCTCGATGAAGCCAGCGGACGCCTCGTGGTCGAACTGGTCTTCCTTGTCATAGGTGGCCAGCTCGTAGCTGTACAGCGAGTAATCGGACTTGCGGCCGACGACCGTGCAGGTACCCTTGTAGAACTTCACGCGCACAACGCCGGTAACCGCATCCTGAGTGCTTGCGATGAACGCGTCGAGCGCCGCCTTCAGCGGAGCGAACCACTGGCCGTAGTACACGCACTCGGCCCACTTCTGCTCGATGCCGAGCTTGTAGTGCAGCACTTCGCGTTCCAGGCACATGTCCTCGAGCGCCTTATGCGCCGTGATGAGCGTCAGCGCGGCCGGCTGCTCGTAGCACTCGCGGCTCTTCACGCCGACGAGACGGTTCTCGATCATGTCGAGGCGACCATAGCCGTTGCGGCCGGAGATCTCGTTGAGCTTGTAGATGATGTCGATGTAGGACATCTTCTCGCCGTCGAGCGAACACGGAACGCCCTTGTCGAACCCGATTTCGACGTATTCGGCCTTGTCGGGAGCAGCTTCAGGCGAACCGGTCATCGTGTAGATGTCCTCGGGAGGCTCGTTCCACGGATCCTCCAGCACGCCGCATTCGATGGCGCGGCCCCACAGGTTGTCGTCGATGGAATACGGCTTGGCGTTGGTGACGGGCACCTCGACGCCGTGCTCGGCAGCCCACTCGATTTCCTCGGGGCGCGTCTTGAACGGCCACTCGCGCACAGGCGCGATGATTTCAATGGACGGGTCGAGCAGCCACACGCTCGTTTCGAAGCGGACCTGGTCGTTGCCCTTGCCCGTGCAGCCGTGCGCAATGTACTTCGCACCGTGCTTGTGGGCGATTTCCACGAGGTGCTTGGAAATGACCGGGCGTGACAGAGCCGAAAGCAGCGGGTACTTGTTCTCGTACAGGGCGTTGGCGCGGATGGCGTCGGTGAGGTACTCGTTCACGAATTCCTCGCGCATGTCGACGACGTACGCTTCGATGGCGCCGGTGCGCAGCGCCTTCTGGCGGATGGCCTCGAGGCCTTCGTGCTCCTGACCGACTTCGCCGATGACGGCGATGACGTCGAGGTTGTGCTCGTCGATGAGCCACTTGATGCAGATGGACGTGTCAAGCCCGCCGGAATATGCGAGCACTACTTTTTCGCGTTCGGTCATTACTGTTGTCCTTTCAACTCTCTATCAACCTGTCCGCCCTGGGTTGGGAAGGGGGCGCCCGTGCTCAGACAGTCCTCGCTCGCTCAGCTGACGAATTGAACATTACCCCAGGGGTGATGTTCAATTCTGCGCTTCGCTCGCTGCGGAACTGCGCGCGGGACCCCCTTCCCAACTCAGAGCTTTGTTTCCTTAACTTGAGAATTTTACAGCAGGTCATGCAATCGCGCGATGAGGGCGTCCACATCATCGCGAGCACAGACCAAGGGGGGAAGGAAGCGGAGGGTGTGGGGGCCGGTGGCGTTCAGGAGCAGGCCCGCATCGAGCGCTGCAAGCACGACTGCGGGAGCGTCGATCTCGTCGTCGAACTCGGCGGCGACCATGAGGCCCAGGCCGCGCACTTCCTTTATATGGGGCAGCTTGGCCAGCTGCTCACGCAGGTAAGCGCCGACTTCCTCGACGTTTTGCGCGATGCCCTCGGCCTCGATGGTGTCGAGCACCGTGTTGGCAGCCGCGATGGCAAGGCAGCTGCCGCCGAAGGTCGATCCGTGAATGCCCGGCTCGAACACCTTGGCGACACGCGTGCGCGCAGCGCAGGCGCCCATGGGAACGCCTCCGGCAATGCCCTTCGCCATGGTGATGATGTCGGGCTGCACGTTGGCATGCTGGAAGCCGAACGGCGTGCCGCAGCGGAACATGCCGCACTGCACTTCATCGAAAATGAGCACGGCGCCGTGTTCGCGCGTGAGGCGGCGCGCCGCTTCGAGGTATTCCTCGGTGCACGGGTACACGCCGCATTCGCCCTGGACGGGCTCGAGCATCATGCCGCAGATGTCGTCGCCATGCTCGGCAAACGTCTTTTCCAGCGCCTCGATGTCGTTTGCGGGAACGGGCACGTACAGCTTCTCGGTGGGCAGCGGGCTGAACGCCTCCTGCTTCACGGGCTGCGCCGTGGCGGCGAGAGTCTCGCAGGTGCGGCCGTGGAAGCTGCGCTCGAGCGTGACGATGAGCTGCGGGCGCGCATCGGAGCCTTCCGCTTCCTTCTGCCTGCGCGCGTACAGGCGCGCCAGCTTGATGGCGCACTCGTTGGCCTCGGCGCCGGAATTGGCGAAGAACGTCTGCCAGTCCTCGGCATGGGCGCAGGACAGGTTCAGCTTCACCAGGTCGTTGATCTTCTTGGCAAGCTCTCCCCTGCCTTCGATGTAGTAGTAGTTGCTCACGTGCATGAGCTTGGCGGCTTGGTCCTGCAGCGTCTTCACGAGCGCCGGGTGGCAATGTCCCAGGCTGATGACGCCGATGCCGCCGATGAAATCGAGGTACTCATTGCCCGCATCGTCCCACACGCGCATGCCTTCGCCGCGGACAAGCTCGACCGGCTTGCGGCCGAACGTGTGCATGACATAGGTTTCCTCGAGTTGCTGTTGTTCTTGCAAGGTCATGATGGGTCCTTTACTTGTTTTCCAGAAGCTTGCTGGCGAAATTGCCGACCGGGGTCTTGGCATCGGCGGTATCTGCGTACACGGCCGTGCCCACGCCAGATAGGGTCAGCAATTCGAGCAAGATGGAATGCGGGATGGTGCCGTTGACGATGTAGGCGGAAGGAACGCCACCTTCGATGGCGGTAACGCACGAGCGCAGCTTCGGGATCATGCCCGACGACAGCGTGCCGCCTTCCACGAGCTCGCGCGCTTCCTCGAGCGACAGCTGCGAGACGAGCGTGTCCTTGTCGTCGAAGTCGAGGTACAGGCCGTCGACGTCGGTGAGGAACAAGATCTTGGCGGCGTTCGTAGCCGCGGCGATTTGCCCCGCCATGACGTCGGCGTTCACGTTGCAGTACCCGCCATCGTTGCCAATGGCGACCGACGCGATGATGGGAATGTAGTCGGCATCGATGAGGTCCTGCAGAAGCGACCCGTTGATGCGCTTGATCTTGCCCACGCGTCCGAGTTCGTCAGACACGGGCTCGGCGATGATGGTGCCGCCGTCGACGCCGTTCACGCCCACGGCGATGTTGCCGTGCTCGTTCAGGGCGCGGACAAGCTCCTGGTTCACCTTGCCGGCCAGGATGGTGCGGACGATATCCATGCCTTCATCGGTGGTGACGCGCTGGCCGTCCTTGAATTCCACGGGGATGCCGGCGTCTTCCATGGCCTTGGTGATGTCCTTACCGCCGCCGTGCACGATGATGGGGTTCACGCCGACCGTCTTCAGCAGCACGATGTCGCTCATGACATCGGCGCGAAGCTTGGGGTCGACCATGGCCGCTCCGCCGTACTTGATGACGATGGTCTTGCCGGTGATGTTCTTGATCCAGGGAAGCGCCTCGGCAAGAAGTTGGGCGCTTTCCTTATCGGTTACGCCGTTGGGGCGTGTGTCTTTCGAAAGCTTCATGTGCGGTAATCTCCGTTGATCGTAACGTACTCATACGAGAAATCGCAGGTCCACATGACCGTGCGAGCAGTGCCAGCGCCCAAATCGACGTCGATGTCGATTTCCGGGCGCTCGAATCGTCGCAGGGCCTCTTCCTCGCTGAACGGTACGGGAAGGCCGGCGCGCATGACGGGCAGGCCCATGATGTCGATGGAAACGTCTTCCTGGTTGAAGTCGGCGCCCGAACGGCCAACGGCGCCGGCGATGCGGCCCCAATTGGCGTCGTGGCCGAAGATGGCCGTCTTCACAAGCGGCGAGTTCGCGATGGTGCGGGCGGCTATGTCAGCCTGGGCGTCGTTCGCCGCGCCGGCAACGCGCACGGTGATGAGCCGCGTGGCGCCTTCGCCATCGGCCGCCATGGCGCGCGCAAGCGTACCGCACACGGCGTCGAGCGCATGCTGGAACGCCGCCAATGCAGGAGAGCCAGGCTGGAACGGCTCGGCGCCGGGTGCCGCAGCGCCGCTGGCGAACAGGAAGCAGCAGTCGTTAGTGGAGGTGTCGGAATCGACCGTGACCTTGTTGAAGCTGTTGGCTACGGCCTGCTTGAGCGCCGCATGCAGCACATCGGGCGTAACAGGGGCGTCGGTCGTGATACCCGAAATCATGGTGGCCATGTTCGGCATGATCATGCCCGAGCCCTTGGCCATGCCGCCGATGGTGAACGTGGCACCCGGGTAGCCGATTTCGTCACCCGAAAACGAGAACGCGCACTCTTTCGGATGCGTGTCGGTAGTCATGATGGCGCGTGCCGCCGCGGCTCCCCCGTCTTCGGACAGGGCATCGTAAGCCATGGGCACGCCCGTTTCGAACGTGGCCATGTTCAACTGCACGCCGATGACACCGGTGGAAGCGACCATGACCTCGCTTGCGGGGCAGCCGACGACCTCGCCGACGATTTCTGCGGTGCGTTTTGCAGATTCGATGCCGACCGAGCCGGTGGCCGCATTGGCCGTGCCGGAATTCACCACGAACGCGCGGGCAGTGCCGTACGACACGCCATCGAGATGCTCGCGCGAAACCGTAACCGGTGCTGCGCAGAACACGTTCTGCGTGAACGTAGCCGCGCATGCCGCAGGCTCATCAGCCACGAGCAGGGCCAGGTCGAACCGTTCGGGGTTCTTGCGGAAACCCGCGTGCACGCCAGCGGCCTTGAAGCCCTTGGCGCTAGTGACGCCGCCGTTTTCGATTGCCGTGAGGCCGGTAAGATCGGGGGCGCCCCCTTCGAGGTTAAGCGGTCGTATATCGTTCGCGTCGTTCACTTAGAGCCTTTCATCTATATGAATCAATTTCCTCGGAGGTAATTGATTTTTCGCTACGCCGGTATGGCGATGAGATCGAGGCCGGCGGTTTCGGGTAGGCCGAACACGATGTTGGCGCACTGCACGGCTTGGCCGGCAGCGCCCTTACCCACATTATCGATGGCGCCCGTGGCCACGATGACGTTGGCGTGCTCGTTTAACACGGCGGCAACATGCGCGCGGCATGTGCCGGCAACCGACGACGTCTTGGGCTGCTTGCCGCCCGTGAGCACGCTTACGAGCGGCGCGTCCTTGTAGAAGTCGGCGTACAGCTCGTCGAGCTGCCCTTGCGTGATGGGCGCCTCGCCCATCGGAATGGTGACCGTGGAGAGCAGGCCGCGGTCGAGCGGCGCCAAATGCGGCGTGAACACGAGCCTGCCTTCGATGCCGAGGATCTGCTCGATTTCGGGCGTATGGCGATGGTTGGCCACGCCGTACGCCTCGACGTTTTCGTTCGCAAAGCAGAAGTGCGTGCGCTCGGTGGCCTTCTTTCCGGCACCTGAAACACCCGATACGGCATCGGCCACAATGGGGCCCGCACCCGCCAAGCCAGCGCGGATGAACGGCGCTGCAGCCAGCGATGTTGCCGTGGGGTAGCAGCCCGCGCAGCCGACGAGCACGCCCTTGCCCGCCGCACGCTTGGCGGCCAGAGCCTCCAAGTCGGCGCGGAACAGCTCGGGCAAGCCAAATGCAGCTTCGGCCAGCAGATCGGTGGCCGTGTGCTTCACCTGGTACCACTGCTCGTACACGGCAGGGTCTTTCAGACGGAAGTCCGCCGACAAGTCGATGACCGCAACGCCCGCTTCCACGAGCGCGGGCGCCTGCGCAATGGCAGCTGTGTGCGGCACGGCCAAGAACACCACGTCGCATTGCTTCAGCGGCGCATCGTCATGCGACGAGAACGCTAAATCGGTGACCCCTTCGAACCCGGGGTACAAATCGGCAAGACGTTTGCCCGCCAACTCGTTCGACGTTGCCGCCACCAGTTCGAATTCCGGATGGCCTATAACGAATCGAGCGGCCTCGATTCCCGCGAACCCGGCCGCACCGACGATACCTGCCTGTATGCTCATGAGACTTCTCCCAATCTTGTTCAACGTGAGGTTCCATCGTAAGAAACCGCCTCGTCATTTGCAAGGCATTCACCGTATTAACCGATTACAGGCAGGTAAGCGGACCTGAGGTGAAACTGATACCGGGTATGCGTTCCACCCCGCTGGCGGGGTGGAACGCATACCCGGTATCAGTTTCACCGTGGGCGCCCCTAAACGGCAGGAGCGCCCACGATCATGCGCTTACAAATGCAACGTCTCGCGTTTGGTGCTATTCAGCAAATCGCTGTCGTACAGGATGCGCTCGAACACTGCCGGACGCATGGCGACAAGGCATTCGTCTTCCCCATCGAACACGATGAGGGGCTCGTCCGTTTCATGGGCAGCAGCTACGAGCGATTCAACACCTGACAAAGCGCGCAATTCTATCGACCCCATGGGCTACATCCTTTCCTATTCAGTTGGCCTTTTGTCTGGTGTCGATTATATCACACTACTACGAACGTATGTTTGTGTTTTTAGGTGAAATTGCAAAAAGAAAAACCTGGGGGAACAATACGCTCCCCCAGGTCAAAAGGAAGTCAAATAAACTAACCTTCTTCGGTGGTCTCGGAAGCTTCGTCGGACTCCGCAGATTCCGCGGATTCGCTGGCCCCACTCGAAGCGCTGGCCGCACTCGACGCGCTCGATGCGCTTGCGCCACTGGCTTCGGACTCAGAGGCGCTTGCGGCTTCAACCGACTCGCTTGTAGACGGGGTGGCCGAAGGGTACTTTTCGAAGAATGTCACGTGAATATACGCCGACACCGTTGACCCGCTGGATGATGTTCCAACTCGCGAGCTCGAACCCACCCTTGCCGAAGAGTCGGTAATGGCGACTGAATCGATAACGCAAGGGAACGTTCCGTTTGCCAAGGCGGCAACCACGCTTTCGGCCGTGCCATACGACCCGCAGCCGAAATCGATGCGCACACCGCGATAGACGTACTCGGAACTCGTTTCGCGATCGAGCTCATCGAACGTCAACGTGTACGTATCGGTAACACCCATGATGCCGTTCAGCTCAGCCATAAGCGGCTGCATGTTATCGAACGTTGGGACTTCGGTCATTTGGGCGCCTTCGGCTTTACGCTCCTCGATGACCTGCTTCATCATGGCTAGCTGGGACACGCGGGCAGTGTCGATTTCGATAGTCGACTCGACAGTCGATATCTCCGACTCCAAGCGATCGATTTGCTGAGTAGTATTCTGGAAGATCAGGATGAACCACGCAATGGCGAGCACCACAACTGCCAATATAGCCAAAAGGGCTTTCTCGCGCCTTGAAAGCTTATACGTGATCATTGGCCATCACCGACCTTTTGCAACGTCACGACCATCGCCGCAGTGACGTCTTCGGCAGCGGTCTGCTCGGTTGCCGCCGTGGAAACCGACACGTTTGAAACAATCGGCTGCGTATACAGCGTGCTGACCAAATCGCCGACGCGATCGAGCGATATGTTCGACAGGTTGAGCGATATGGTGTTGCCCTGCACGTCGATTGAAGCAATAGACGCAGATGGCGCGATGTACCGGTCGACGAGGGCAAGCGCATCGGTCACGCTAACGGTGTTTTCGTCGGTGGAAAGGCGCGATGACTCATATGCCTCGTATTCTTCCAACACGGCGTCATAATCGACGAGTTGCTCTTCGAGCATGGTGAGCGTTTGCTGTTGCTGCGCCAGCTCGACTTGCTTCTGATTCACGCGATCGTAGAAGTCGTAAATGCCAAACTTCACGAACGCCGCAACCAGCAGTATGAGCAGTATGGCAACGGGTACCGCCCTGCGAGCCTCGATGGTCTTCTGGTCTTTCACCACGAGGTTCATATACGTTTTCGACGGGTAAACCGCCTTGGCCCTCGAAGAACCCTTCTTCAAGCCCGAAAAGGTTATCTCCTTGCTCCAATCCAGCGCCATTTACATCGACTCCCCTTCGAGGACGCCAGATACGGCAAGCGCGCACACAGGAGCGTTCTCCTGGCCGCGAGCCTCAGCAGGCAGGATCTCTTCAATGTTGGTTGTCGGCACCGAAATAGCCTCTGCGATAGCGCGTGTGAGCTGCGGTATGCGTGCGCCACCGCCGAGGAAGAAAAGCTGGCCGATTTCGCGTTCGCGATTGCTGAAGTTGTAGAAGTTCACGACTTTGCTTACTTCAAGCGCAAACCGATCGCAAAGCGCCAGGCATGCAGGATCGTCCAGCACGCCTTCGAAATTCGTGAATTTGTAACTACCCGCCGTATACGGGTCGATGCCCTTCAAGTCGGCAATGATGTTATCGAACTCATCGCACCCGAAATCGATAGTACGAGCAGAATCGTAGTTGATGCCGCGGAACAGCGACACCGTGACGTCGGCATGCCCGATGTCCACGAACACAACGTCTTGGCCGTCTTCCACATACAGGTTGTTGGCTTCGATGAACGTGCGCAACAAGCGCATATACGCCATGGGCGCAGTGGTGACCATCTTCAGCTTGAAGCCGGCCTTCTTCAGCATTTGATTATACGACTCGACGAGGGGCTTGCGGACAGCCGCCGCGTAAAGCTCCATGCGGGTGACTGCGCCTTCCTCGTCGCGCTCAATCTCGTCGACCGCGTAGTCATACACGTATTCCTCGGGATTGTCCTGAATGAAATCGCGGAATTCGTAGGGAAGGTTCAGAAGAAGCTCGGGAACTGTCATGGGAGGCAGCGTGACATGGCGGAAATAGACCTGTGAGGTGTTGAGCACAAGCGCGCAATCGCGTTCGCGAACATGCTCCTCGTCGCGCACGGTCCGCAAGAACTTGCTCATGGTCTCGGGAGAGGCCATGTCGCCATCACGCACCATGTTTTCGGGCATGCGCATGGAAATAAGACGCATGCCGCCGCCTTCGCGAAAGGCCATTTTGCAATTAGTGTTTCCGATGTCGATTCCAATTAACGACACGTCGTAACCCTTTCATGCGCACAGTTTGCACAAGTATTGCTATTGTAGCGCTTTGACAGCGCTACAGGAACGCTCAATATGCCATCAACCTGGCGTTTACCCTAAGAGGCTGAGATACCAGCTGATAAACGAATCTCCGACGAGCATTGTGATTACGCAGGCTACGGCAATGGACGGACCGAAAGGAATGGCGCGATGAAGGGTCCCTTCGGAATCCTCCCCCTCATCGGCAGCTTTACCCGCCCCCACCAACGCCACGACAATGCCGATAACACACGACAGAATGACGAGGAACAGGCACTGCTGCCACCCGAAATAGAATCCGGCAACAAAGTACAGCTTCAGGTCGCCGCCGCCCATCGATTCACGACCAAACACCTTGTCTGCGATCAGCACTATGACGAGCAGGGCGATGCCCACAGCGAATGCGCTCACCACGTAATACAGAACCTGGCCCGAATTCATCCAGCCCATGGCGAGCGCAATTGCCAAGTACGCAGCACGCACGACAAGCGCCACCACGATGCACCCATTGGGGATGATACGCTCATCCAAATCGGTCAGCGACAGGAACAGCAATACTCCGGCAAACACGATGAGCTCGAGCGCTTCGAGCGTGAGCCCGTACTTTGCGACAATGAGGACGAATACGAGGGCGCAGATGACCTCAGTTGCAGGGTACCTGGCCGAAACGGGCTCCCCGCAATACCGGCATTTGCGACCGGAAGCCAGCCAGCTGAATACGGGGACCAGATCGCGCGCACCAAGTTCGTGGTTGCACGTCGCACAATGAGAACGGCCTTTCAGGACAGATTCGCCATGCGTGAAGCGCCATGCCCAGCAGTTTATGAAGCTGCCCATGACCAGGCCGAAGATTGCAGTTACAACCAGAACGTACGCGGTGACTATGGGATCGGTTAACGCCATGGCGAGATTATATCCTTGCCAACTTATGAAAAGCGCCGCCCAGTTTTACCCGGACGGCGCTTCCCGAAGACCAATTATTATTACGCTACGAAGTCTTATCGGCGGTAATTTGCACGGTTTTATTCGTCGAATCATACGTGTACTTAATATGGGCACCCGCCACCCATTTCACCCTAACGCCAGCAACGTCAGCACCGTCGGTATCTGCATTATCCGCATCTGCACTAGCGCCCTTGCAAACATAAGCACCGTCAGGAACATCTGCACTCGCAACAACGGTCCCGTCCGATTTCAGCCAGTACGTAGCGGTATTGCTCCAGCTAGTGTCCTGCAATTGGGCAACTTGGTAAGAAGCGTATCCATCACGGATATTGGCTTCATCGGTAGCAGCCTGTGCGCGAGCGAGCTGAGCGCCGAGGACCGGGATGGCGATGGCAACCAGGACTGCGATGATGGCGATGACGATGAGCATCTCCATCAGGGTGAAGCCCTTGACACCACGCTTCTGCAAAGCCTCTTTGCGAGTCTTCAACATTTCAAGCATGTTCTCCTCCTTCGTTTTACCGAAGGAACCTTACCGCCTTCGGTCTCGTGTGCACATTCTATAACGGTTTTCCCACATCAGCAAGGGAAAACGAGGCATTTTTCGCAAAGGATGTCAACCGTTTGGCAACACCGCAGATGGGACTTGTGTCCCATTTTTTCGCTAAACCCCATATCTTGCGGCTCACCTTGAGCGCGCAAGCAGGAAACACGGGCTTTTCTCTGCGCCTCGTTCACGCAGAATGGCACGGCAGACTTATTACGAAACGCCGCCGTACATGCCGAACAGCGGCAGGTACACAGACAACAGCAATACGAACACGATGAGCGCCAGCACGACGATGATCATGGGCTCCAAAATGGACATCGCGCGGCTCGTGGACGTTTCCACCTCGTTGTCGTAATACTCTGAAATCACTTCCATGGTCGTTTCGAGCGAACCCGTTTGCTCGCCCACCGCTGTCATCTCGATAGCGAGTTCAGGCAGCTTGTTTTCGGCACGTAAGCACGCTGCCAGCGGCTTGCCGGCTTCCAAATCGGGCAAGATGTTTTCGAGCGAACGGCCCATGTAATAGTTGGTCATCGACCTTGCGGTGACGGCAACCGCCTTCACAATGGGCAAACCCGCTGACATCATGACGCTCATGGTGCCTGCATACTGGCTCGCAGCATTCATGGTGTTGATGCGCCCCAAAACGGGAATGCGAATGCCAAGCTCGCTCCACTTCAGGTGGAACGCATCGTTTTGCTTGGCAAGCTTCACGCCGATGACGGCTGCGAAGATGAGCAGCGCCACAAGCCACCACCAGTGAACCCAGAAATCGGAACTCGCCACGACGAACTGCGTGATGGCGGGAAGCTCCTGACCCATGCCCTCGAACGTTTGGCTGAACACCGGCACGGCGAAAATCATGATGATGGCCACAACCACCACGGCGATTACCATGACGAACGTCGGGTAAATCATGGCGCTCTTAACTTTGGCCTTCGTGCGGCTCGACTTCTCGAAATACGTGCTGAGGCGGCGGAACACGGTATCGAGCGAGCCCGATTCCTCGCCAGCACGCACAGATTCGATGAACGTGGTGGGAAGGCCGTCGCCATGTTTCTCGAGGCTGTCGGCTAGGCTATAACCTGCCGCGACCTCGTCAGCTGCCTCTTTCAGCACCTTTTGCAGCGTCTTGTCTTCCGTTTGGTTGGCGATGAGCTCGAGCGTTCGCGTGATGGGAAGGCCCGCCTGAAGCAAGATGGCGAACTGGTTGCACGTGATGGAAAGTTCCTTTTCCTTGGTCTTGCCGCCGCCCAGGCGAAGATCCAGATCGCGCTTCGAATCGCCGACTTCGCTGATCTGCTCGACGATAAGACCGTTGTCGCGCAGCTGGCGCAAAGCCTCTTCCCGCGTATTGGCCTCGGCGACGCCGGTAACCTGTCCACCGCCCTCGAGCGCGCGTGCTGAGTAATTAAACGTCTTCACGTTTCAAAACCTTCCTATCGTGCGTTCTTACTGACCATTTCACGGTCACGGGCCGCCTCGATCGCAGTCTCGCGCGTGATCAGACGCTGACGTACCATCTGCACCAACATGTTGTCCATGGTGATGGAGCCCAGCTCGGCCGTCGTGGCCAGCGTGTTTTCGATTTGCGGAGTCTTGCCCTCGCGAATGAGGTTGCGGATGGCGTGGTTCACGATCATGACCTCGCACGCCACGACGCGCCCTTTGCCGCTGGCTTTCGGCAGAAGCTGCTGAGACAACACCGCCTTCAGGACCATGGAAAGCTGCAGGCGAATCTGGCGTTGACGCCCCTCGGGGAACACGTCGACCAAACGGTCGATGGAATCGGCGGCGCTTTGCGTATGCAGCGTGCCGAACACGAGATGGCCGGTCTCGGCAGCGGTGAGCGCCGTCTCGATGGTGTCGAGGTCGCGCATCTCGCCGATGAGGATGACATCGGGATCCTCGCGCAGTATGGCGCGCAAGCCTTCTGAATACGATATGGTGTCTCGGCCGATCTCGCGCTGGTCGATGGAGCACATCTTCGGCTCGTACACGTACTCGACCGGGTCTTCCAACGTGATGATGTGGTCGGGTTGCGTGAGGTTGATCTCGTTCAAGATAGATGCGAGCGTGGTCGACTTACCAGAGCCGGTCTCGCCCGTGACGATGACGATGCCTTTCTGATAATTCGGAAAATCCTGAACGACCTTGGGAAGGCCCAAGGTGTCGAGCTTCGGAATCGTGTTGGAAAGCAGGCGGATGGCTAGGCAAACCGACCGCATTGACTGGTAGATGTTCAAGCGGCAGCGCACATGCCCTGCATACGTTCCCGCCATATCGAGCTCGCCCATCTTGGCAATGGACTCATACGCCTCGCCGGCAGCGTCACGCGCAATTGCTTCGCAGTCTTGGGGCGACAAGACATGCTCGCCCAGGTTGACCAACTTTCCGTCGACGCGGAAGCGCACGGGGACGCCCGCCGCAATGTGCACGTCTGACGCACGGGCGGCCTCAGCTTGCGAAACGATAGTGTCCATCAATCCCATGTTCAGCCTCTTGTCCTGTCGAGATAATCAATTTCCTCCGAGGTAATTGATTGCTAATCGGTGGTGTGGATAGTGCGGTAAACCTCGTCTGCCGTGGTGATGCCGCGCAGCACCAAGTCACGGGCATTCGCCACGATGGGTTGGAATCCGCTTTGCTTCACAGCCGTCAACAACTTGTCGCGCGATTCGTGTCGGTATATCGCATCGCTGATAGCCCGATCGACAATAAGGGCCTCGGCCACGACGATGCGCCCTCGATACCCGCTGTTGAAGCACTCGGGGCACCCGCGGCCACGGTAGAACTGAACATTTTGGGCGTTTGGGTCGAACCCCAAATTACGCAGCTCCTCGGGCGTTGCCGTGTATGCCTCGCGGCAGTGCGTGCAGACGCGGCGCACCAGACGTTGCGAGATGACGCCTTTCAGCGCAGTGGCCAGCATGAACGGTTCAATGCCCATATCTGACAGGCGGTCGAGCGTGGAAAGCGCATCGCCCGTATGCAACGTGGAAAGCACCAGATGGCCCGTCACGGCAGCGCGCATGGCGATTTCGGCTGTCTCGTTGTCGCGGATCTCGCCGACTGAGACGATATCGGGGTCTTGGCGCAGAATAGAGCGCAGGCCGCTCGCGAACGTCATGCCGGTCTTCTCGTTCACCTGAACCTGGTTCACGCCGTCGATACTGTACTCGACCGGGTCCTCCAGCGTGACGATGTTGACGTTTTCGGTGTTCAGGGCGTTAATCATCGCGAACAGCGTGGACGACTTGCCTGAACCCGTCGGGCCGACAAGCAGGATAACGCCCTGCGTGTTCTCGATGAGCTTGTGATACACCGCCAGGTTGTGGCCATAAAAGCCGAGCTGTTCGGCGGTGTCTTGCTGAGTATCCCGATCGAGGATTCGCATGACGATCTTTTCGCCATGCACGGTGGGCAGCGTAGAGCAGCGCAGGTCGGCTTCATGCATGCGGATGCGCACGATTGCGCGGCCGTCTTGCGGTATACGGCGCTCGGTGACGTCCATGTTGCACATGATCTTTATGCGGCTGGTCACGGATTGCTGCAGCTCTTTCGGGATGGTCAGCGTGTTGTGAAGCATGCCGTCGACGCGCATGCGCACGTTCACGACATCTTCTTGCGGCTCGATATGGATGTCGGAGGCCTTATCGGAAATGCCTCGCTCGATGATGCTGTCGACCAGGCGGATGGAGGGAGCTGCGCTCTCGGTTTCCGTCATGTCGGAAACCTGGGTACCCACGTAATCGGTTTCGCGCGTGCCCTCTTGCTGCATTTCGCGGATGGCCCGCTTCGCACCCTCGGTGCCGTACAGGGCTGAAATGGCGCGGTCGATGCCGCTTTGCGTGGCGATGACCGGCGTGATGCGCTTGCGCGTGGCCGTACGCGCCTCTTCAATGGCGATGAAGTTCAGCGGGTCGGCCATGGCGAGGTACAGTTCGTCGCCTCGCGTGCGAATGGGCACGATGGAATTCTTCTTGGCGATGTTCTTGGGAAGAATCTGCGCCATCTCCGGCGGGATGTCGGTCGTGGACAGATCGACGTAGTCGATGCCGAGCTGCATCATGAGAGCATCGATGAGCTGACGCTCGGTGATAATGCCCGTCTTGATGAGCTCGTCGCCCAAGCGGCGCTTGCTTTCCTTCTGGGACTTCAGCGCAGCGCCAAGCTGTTCGTCGGTAATGACGCCTGCGTCTACCAGTAGGTCGCCCAATCGCATGTATTTCATCTACAATGCCTTCCTTTATATCCGCTGCGTTACCCGCGCACGTTAACCACGAGGGTTTCGACCATAGGCCAGTCGCCATAATGGGCGACGAGGTGTTTCGTCAAAGCAGTTGCGCTGCCATCAACCACGCTCTGTCCGCCCAACTCGCCTACAACCGGGTAGGGGTACGTATCTGAAAGGGTACCATCATATGGGAATGCGCGCGCGGAATTCGCGGCGAAACGATTGTACTCGCTTGCGCTGCTGTCGAAGGGGGAAACGCCTTCGAGGCTGCCGTTGCCAGCTGCAGCGACGCCACGCGCGTTGTTGACCAAATCGAGGTAGCGGCAACTGCTGTACGAGGCGCTGCCCGCCGACCCCACAAGACCACCGACGCTTCCGCCCTCTGTCGAGGAGAGCACGAGGCCGGTCGCGTAGCAATTCTCGACACTGCCGGATCCCATCCAGCCAAGCAGCCCACCCGCGTTTGAACCTGCCTGTACCGAACAGGTGGAATAGCAGTTCAGCACCGTGAAGTCCGCAAATGCGGGCGCGCCGACAAGGCCGCCAGCTGAACTTGCGGCCACCACGTTCACACGGCCAGCGACTCCGCCATCGGTCGTTTTGAGGTAACGGCCTTCCGTCGTGTGACCCGCTGCATAGGAGTTCGCAACCGTCGCAGCGCCAGACACGTAGCCTATGAGCCCGCCCGCGTAGTCGCCGCCGGTGCGCACGTACACGGCCGCGCCGCAACCGGAAACGCGGCTCTCCTGCTCGAGAGCCCCCACAAGGCCACCCGCACTGCCGCTTGCGCTGAGGAACTCGAACGCCGCGTCACCACCGTCGGCCGCGTCGTTGTGCACGAGAACGTTGTTGATGCGCGAACTCAGCGCCTTGCCTGCCAAGCCGCCGACATCGCGATTGCCAACGAGGCTGAAGTTCACCAATTCGAGATTCGACACGCTTGCGTTCTGAAGCAAGCCGAACAAGCCCGCTTCGCCTGCCCCCGCCTCCTCGGGCACCAAGACGTCGGAGACACGGTGGGCAGACCCCTCGTACACGAGATTCAGCCCTGCATCGGGGTTGACAGGCCGGTACGAGCCAGGCGAGCCATACGGCTGCCCATTGATGTCGTACACCTGCACGGCGCTGCTTTGGGCAGTGTCCTCCGCCGAAGCGCTGACGCCAACTGCCCGCTTGCGGAAATCTGACCAGGACAAGTCGGTGACTTGCTCATATACAGCGTCACTACCCAGTTTCGCCGCAGAAGCGCTATCGTACCGGGAAATGTCCTTGTCGAGGTTCTCCAGATGACGCATGTTCGCAATGCGCACGTAATGCTTCTGGGAAGAATCCGCTTGTCCCGCTCCGCCCTGAGACTGCGCGTTTCCACCCGCGGTACCGCCCAGGGAAAGCACCGCCCGAATTACATCCTGCATGCTCAGCGCGCCCGACGATGCGAACAAACTGTTCGTAGTGCGCTTCGCGCTTTTCGTCATGCGCAGAGACTCCTTCGATATGGCGAATGCTTGCACCTCGATATCCTCGCCGGGAATGAACTCGTGCCCGTTCACGCTTTGCAGGCTTGCGAAATGCTTGTCCGCCTGCGTTACGCTGTCGATGATGATCATGTCGTCAGACGAACCCAGGACGAGTGGTCCGTACACGGCGCCGCTCACCTTGCCGGTGACATATAGCTCTAGTGTCGCCTTGCCGGCAAATGCCGCGCGGTTCTCGACCGTTGCGGTGAGTTCCTCCGCGTTGCTCACCCGCAGCTTGGGAACAGGCAGGTCGCCCGTGTCGACGCGCGTCATCTCACCGCCGTAATACCCGATGACGGCCCCGTTGTAATCCGCTCGCGCCGAAGAACCCGATTCGCCTCGGTATGTATCCGCCGTGAACAGCGCCGAGAAGTCGGCATCATCAAACGTATAGGGATAGCGGCCATGTGGATCAGCGTAAAACACGTCGAGCACGGTCGATCCCGTCTGCGCATAGTGGTATCGCACAATGTAGCTTCCATCGCCGCGCACCGTCTCGTCAATGGAGCCCCACGGCAGCATCGCGGAAAGGACGCTTCGGTTGTTATCGAGGTCGTCGCGGTCGGTATCCTCGCCTCCCACGACGAAGTAATACACATCACTGCCGTCCTTGGCGGCACGGCCCTCCTCCGAAACGTTGTCCTTAGTGCCACGCAGCGTGCGGCCTGCAAAGGTGCCGAAGTCGTCTGAGAGCATGAGGTGGGTTTGCGCGGCGATGTAGATTTCCTTGGCGGTCTCGTCCATCTCCCGCTGGTACAACGAGCGCATGTACTGGGTCACGCCAATGAAGATGAGCCCTGCGACGATTATCAGGAGGGCAACGGACAGCAAGACCTCCAGCATCGTGAAGCCAGCCGTGTTCCTCGTTGCTTTTTCTACGCGTTGTCGCATGTCATGCCATCCTAGGAGCCAACCGCCGCATTGGCGGCATTATCGGGAGCCAACGCGGCCCGCACTTCGTATTTCGGTAGTTCTAGCAGCGTATCGCCTTCGACTTGAACCTTCAGGTCGTTTACCGTGAAGACGCCGTCAGCGTAGACGACAGGGCCCATCAGCAGGTGCATCTTCCCCTCGTAACCACGCGCAGCGGCAAACGACGCATCGGGCACGAGCTCACGAGGCTCGCCCAGCGGCTCCCCGGGACCGGTTGCGCCGGGAGCATACACTTGCACGATCAGGCCCGCATGCCCGTCTTCCTCGGCGGCGTTGCCGATACTCTCCCAATACCCGGCAGGCGTCTCGAAGCACACGACGGTCTCGCCATTGCGCGTTATCTGCGCCACCTGCTGGGCCATGCCCAGCTCATCGCGCAGCGCAGACGTCGTGGCGGAAAGGGCGAGCTGGGCGTTCGAGCTGTTCACCACGCCGATATACGTGCGATATGCCGTGGGAATGCCCGCCGCCACAACGGCAGTGAGCAGCACGAAAATGAGCAACGCCATGAGCGTTTCGACGAACGTGAAGCCGGCTTGCCTCCGCGCCTTCATCAGGCACCACCCGCTTCGGAATCCTCTTCGTAGGCGATGACGGAATCGAGCCCGGCTTTGTCGCTATCGAAGCGGTAGTAGCGCACCTGCAGATCGTCGCCCGCAAGCGAAATCTCGTCGCCCGACGGGGGCGCAAGGGCCACTTCCCCGATGCCGAGAGAGGTCGCCTTCGCTTCGGCGATCGCATTGTTGGCTGTATAGTACTCATCCAAGGAACTGCGGCTCGTCGTGGCCATGTGAACGGCAACCGATATCGCCATGGCAAGCATCAGCAGAGCCAAGCCGCCGATGGCAGTCGCCACGAGCACCTCGGTAATGCTCTCACCCCGTTGGGAGCGCAGTTTCGAGCTAAGCTGCATGAGAGCCCACACCCCCTTCGATGCCCGACGGCTTCCATGTGACGATAATGGTTTGCACGTCATACATGGCGGCATTGGAAGGTGCGTTATTCGAGGCGTCAGCGCGTGCGTCTATGCGCTGGGCATCATAATCACCCGAACACGTGAGCGTCAGCAGAACGCCATCGTCTTTCGATGCGTCCGCATCGGGCTCGAGGAAACGGAAGAGCAGGTTGCCCTCCGCGTCGACCTCTGCACGCACCTGCAAGTCGAGCGCGGCGCGGGCTTTGGCGTCGAGCGAGTTGTCATGTTGCAACGTGAACGTGGCAAAAGCCTGGCCAGGAAACGCGCTTTCATACGTGTCGAGCCAGTCGTCCCACGAGACGCCAGATGAAGCCACCCACTGCTGAGCGGCTTGAGCGGTTTCGAAATCGCGACCGAACAGCGCGAAGAACGTCGCCCGCTCCAACAGCGTGCAGCCGGCTTCAGGGTCGACGCGCGTGGTGCCGTCGCGCAGCAGCGCAAGCGTGGGCGCGCCAACCGCGGTTGAGCCATCTGCCGAGAGCTCCTGGGAAAGGAGCACCGTTACCGTGCGGCCGCTTCCATCATCCCCCGCGATCTCGTCGCTGAACAACCGCGCCGCCGAAGAGGCGCTGTAGTAGAGCTGGTCTGATTCGGCAAGGCCCGCCGTGCGTCCCGCCGCAGCTGAAGCTGCAGCCAAGACGATGGAGGACGCCATGGCGCAAACGAGGAAAAGCAGCAGGACGAGCGGCAGCGATGCTCCGCGCGTCGACCGCTCTTGGCGCTCTTGACTGTTCATCCGAGCGCTCATAACGCAGCCCTGCTCGTCGCAGCAGCCGACATGCTCACGCCGCTTTCATTTATATCGAGGCGGAACCATTTCCGCGAGGCGTCGAAGCCGCTTGGCGTCGTCGTCTCTTCCAGGTAATACGTGCCATACGGCAGCACGCCAATCCAGAACACGCCCGCATCGCCCGATTGCAGGCCAGAAAGCGTCTCTTGCGTGCCATCGTCGTGGCGCACCACGTAAGGACGGGTGCTGCGGCCCTTGTACACGGTGAACACAGCCCCCTGAAGCGAATCGTAGCTGCCGTCCTCGTAAGCAACCTTGCGCAACACGACTTTCGCCGAACCCGTGTTGTACGACCAGATGACGTTCACGCCGTCTTCTTGAATGCCGTACAGATGCGAATCGGTGTCGTTTTCGGAATCAACGTCGTCGCGCGCGTTGCGCAGCAGCGCCAACGAACTGTCGCGAGGCGTGAATGAGGGATTGCCGCTCGCATCGGTTGCGATGACGGCGAATTGCGTTTCGGTCTTATAGTGCGTCGCGTTATCGGCCCACACCCAAATGTCCCCGGCATCCATCGAGAGGTCGCCCGTCAACACGATGGAGGTCGCAGGCTCGCCGCTTTCACCCAAGAAAATATCCTGGCGCAACAGCGGGTAGCTCTCGAAGCCGTTTTGGCGCGTATCGTCATCGGTGCCCAGCACGTAGTTGTCGGCGATGACGGCAGCCCGACCGAGCTTCAAGTTCAGCTTGCTGTTGTTGTCGGGAAGGTAAATGCCCGCACCAGCGCCTGAAGCATCGGCGACTGCGTTATCGCGAATGACGGCGTTAGGATTGTCGGCGAACGACATGGTGGCATACGGCGAGACGTACACGGCGCCGCCCGCCTTGCTCGCCGTGCACCCCTCGATATGGGGAGCGTCGTTCATTTCGAACAGCACGCCGCCGGTCAGGTACACACCGGCGCCGTTACCGGCCAAGCAGTCGGAGACGGTGGCGTTTGCGTCCATGACGAGCGCGGGAACGTCGGGGTTTGTGCCGCCGGTGACATACACGGCGCCGCCATTGTTTCCGTCAGAAACGGCCGAATTGCACAGCACGGCGCCCTCGGACAGCGTGACCGACGCATTGGTCTGCACGTTGACGATGCCGCCGTTCGCAGGCACAACCAGCGGCAACTCGCTTCGGTTGCCGCCATCGAGCGTAATGGCTTTCACAGTAAGCCCCACACCCGGGGACACCGTGAACAGGGAGCCTGCGGTCGCCGCAGCACCGCGCATCACCGTAGCCGTGGCCGACGTGGCGTTCATGGGATAGTCGAATTCCGTAGGACCAGGATTGGCCGTGGTCAGCGTGACGTCGCGCTTCAGGGCAGGCGTCGCTTCGCCCAGGGTGTAATTGGGCACCAGCATCTGGATCTGCAACTGCGTGGGTTCCACATCATCGTTGTCGCGCAGGTAGCCGGGCGTCAAGACGTTCAGGACCTCGATGGCGTCCTTCAACGACGTGAACGTCGCCGTCTTCTTCTCGGGACCGTAGTACAACGGCCAACCGTACTGGTCGGTGATCTTGCACACGGGCGGTGCATACCAGATGATCTTCTTATGCTCGTGATCGGCAGGGTCAAGCTTGCCGTATTGCGTGTCGATGTCGGAGACGATGTACTCGACGCCCGTATGGCCGCCCACGTCGCCCACGCCGAACTGCGTGTTCTCCGGGCCCGGGTTCACCACGCCGATGCTGCCCGTCGCGCCAACGCCCGGTTTCGTCAAGTTGGAAAGCAGGCTGACGCTGTCGGCCCTATCGTAGTAGCGCTGCGTCTTCTTGTCATACGTACCGCTCCGTATGAGCCGCACGTTCGACTGCATATCCGAGCTGGTCGTGTTGTCGTACACGGTGATCGTGTCATCCTCGGCGTCTACGGAACCCAAGACCAGCGTGGCTTGGCCCCTGTCTTGCAGGATGTACACGCCTGCCGCGTTTTCCACCGTGGTGGTTCCCAGCGTGTTGCCGGTGATGCTCGTGCCGTTGCGCAGCGTGATCGTGTTGTTCGAGTCGAAGAACACGGCTCCGCCGTAATTACCAGCGTAATTGCCCGTAAGCTCGCAATCGTCAAGCACGAGTGGCAGGCTATAGGAATTATGCTTGTAAATGGCGCCGCCCCGAGCCGACGCCGAGCAGTTCTCGATGGTTGTGCGGATGAGGGTGGCATCAGTCATGGTGAAGTAGATGCCGCCGCCTTGGCCATTGCCCTCGCTGACCTCGCCGCCCGAAAGTCGGCAATCGGCAATCGTCGCTTCGGCAGCCGCCTTTACGTCGGCGTGCATGATAATGCCACCGCGGTTCTTGGCCGAGCAATCCTCGAACACGCTTTCCTTGAAGTCGAGCACGCGCGCCTTCGCATTAACGGCTCCGCCACCGGTCTCGTAGTTGTCCTGCGTATCCCACACGGTGCAATTGGCAAAACCGCAACCGTCCAAGGTGAAGGTCGAACCCTCCGAATTTCGAGCCTGATAGATGCCGCCACCGCCCCAACGAGCGTCGCAACCGTCGAACGACGTAGAAGTCACATCGAGCGTCAGGGTTTCCGCCCGCATGCCGCCGCCCCACTGGTTGGTGGAATCGCAGTTCGTGAACGAGCAGCCCTCGACGGTGGTGGAGCATGTGGCAACCTGATCGCTATTGGTGATGCGATGGCAAAGGCCGCCGCCGTTGGAATACGCCGTGCAGTCAACGAAATCGCAGCGGGACAAAACGGCCCTGGTTGCCTGCGTCCAGACTCCGCCGCCCTCGTCAGCCGCGCCTTCGCAGCGCGTGAAGTCGCAATCGGAAATGGTGGTCGTTGCCGCAACATTGGCATTGTTGTGCCGAATGGCGCCGCCAGCTTTCCTAGCAGTGCAATCGGTGAACGAGCTCTCACCGCCCTGGCCGTCAACGACGAGCGTCCGCGCGCTCGTGGAAACGCCGCCACCCGACTCGTTTTGCGTCGTGGCATCGTTCACGACGATGTGGCTCAAGCGCGTCGCGCCATTGGCAAAGCGCGTCTCGCTGCTACCGTTGACCTCGTGATAGATAGCGCCGCCGTAATTCCTGGTGCTCACATGGCTGAACGACGCGTCCCGCACGGTCAGCGTGGTGGCCCATGCCGCAATCGCACCACCGCTGGCAGTGCTCGCCGTGCAAGTGTCGAAGCTGCATTGCGTGAACGTTGCAGCTGAATCCTCGGATCCACGGCTCTGGTACACGGCGCCGCCGCTGCCGCGCGCCTTGGTGTTGTTGAAGGTGACAACACCTTCCTGGCCCTGAACGTTCAGGATCAGCGTACTGTCGTATATCGCGCCGCCATGCGAACCGGTATTGTTCTCGGTGTTGCCGTAACCTGCTTCGGAATCCTTGAATGTGCAGCCGGTGATCGTCGTATTGCTTTGCGCGATATACGAATCTGCAACCGAGCGGTACACGGCGCCGCCCGACCAATACGACCGCGTGCCCTCGAACGACAAGTTGGTCAGCGTGGCCACAGGCGCATTGGAGTACACGGCCCCGCCGCTGTTCCTCGTCGCCTCGCATTCCTTGAAGCTGCAATCGGTGATGACGGTTTCGACAGCTTCGTTATTGTTGCGATCATGGCAAATCGCGCCGCCGCTGCCGCGTGCAAAGCAATCCTCGAACGTCAGGACTTCCTGCTGCCCCGTAACGGTGAGGAGCCTCGTGTTCGTGAAAATGGCCCCACCGTGAACGTTGCTTCCGCTTGTAGTGTCGACTCCGCAATGCAGGTGCTTGAATGTGCAATCGACGACATTCATCTGCGCTTTGTCCATGAAGTTAGCGCCGACATTCTGATTGATGGCGCCGCCGCTGTACATGCACGTGCCATCCTGGAAAGCGATGCGCGTCAGCGCAACGGAGGGCGCACACGTGTAAATGCTTCCGCCGCTGCCGCTCTTCGAAACGCAGTTCTCGAAAACAAGGTCGGTGAAGGTGTCGGAAGCGCTCTCGCGATCGCCGCGGCTATGGTAAATGGCGCCGCCCGCGCCCCACGACGTGCAGTTGTCGAAGGTGATTACCCCTTCCCTACCGGTAAGCTCAAACGCCTCCGTATCGGTGTAAATGGCGCCGCCGTAGTAGCCCTCGTTCCTGATGCCCGCATTGCAATCGGAGAACGTGCTGTCCGTCACCCTCAGCGACGACCCCTCGTAATACGTGTCGAAGAGGTCGAGGCCCAAGGCACCGCCATGATATCTGGCAGAGCAGTTGTTGAAATCGGAGTCGCTGACCGTTACGGCGGCGGCTGAGGAACGAACGGCGCCGCCATGCCCCGACTGGGCCGAGCAATCGGCGAAGGAGACGTTCGCGACAACCAACGTGGTATCGGCGGAGCTGTTTCCGCCATCGTAGACGGCTCCGCCGCTGCCCGCAGTGGATGTGCAGTTGCTGAAGGTCACGTTTTCCATGAACAGCGACGCACCATCAGCGCCTCGCCAATAATGGTCGATAGCGCCGCCGTCATTGCGCGCTGAACAGTTAGTGAACGTGGTGTGGGCTCCGGTTTCCGGATGGTCGCCGACGCGCAGCACGATGCCCTTCGAATAGATAGCGCCACCATAACCATAAGCCGCAGCGCAATTCGTGAACGTGCAACCGTACACGTCAACTTCGTTCATCTCGCCACCAGGGCTCATGGAAATAGCGCCGCCGTTGATAGTGCCCGACGTGGCGATGGTCTTGCACTCGTCGAACGTGCAGCCGATGACCGTCAGCGTCTCGCCGCCTGTGCAGATGCCGCCGCCGCCATCGCCGCCGCCCGCTTCGCAGCGGGTGAACTCGCAGTTCGTCACCACAACGTTCTTGTCGTAGTTGAAATGGCCCACGTCGATTCCGCCGCCTGCGCTTCCGGGAGCCGCACAGTCAGTGAACGTGCAGTCGGAAATCGTCTGGGTTAGAGCAACGTCTTCCAGTCCGCCGCCACCGGAAACCTGCGTCGTGCAGTTGGTGAACGTGCAGTTGGAAACGTTAGATGCCTCGGCGGAAAGGTTGAAGTGAATGGCGCCGCCTCCGCGCACGTAGGCGTAGCCGTTCGTGAACGTGCAGTCGCGCAGGTTCAAAACATTGGCCTCCGTGCACAACCCGCCGCCGCCGTTCGCATTCGTGTTGGAGCCGACTGCGGCAGTCATCTTGCACTCGTCGAACGTGCAGTTCCGAACGTCCGTGGTTCCCATCGTGTTTTCGTGATGCACGCCGCCACCGCGATACATCGCTTCGCATCGCGTGAACGTGCAAGCGTCAGACGCGTCTTCGCCGCCCACTGTCAGCGTGGCGTTGCGGGAGTAAACGGCACCGCCATAGTAATTCGACGTACAATCGGTAAACGTGCAGCCGGTAATGACAGTCTCTTCGCCGCCATCGCCTTCGGCGCTCTTATACATGCTGGCAACCGCTCCGCCCGCGCGCGCGGCAGTGCACGCGGCGAACGTGCTGTTTTCGACCATGGTTGAAATGCCGCTTGTCCAGATGGCGCCGCCGCCACGATCGACGCTGCCGTTCGTGTCGGTGGAAACGCAGTTTTCGAACGCGGCATCGCTTACCGACACATTCGAGCTGACGGCGTATATCGCTCCGCCGTTGTTGGCCTTGCCGTTGCGCACAACGACGCCCGTGCCATCACCGCCGCTGTCCATGCCGCCCTCTTGCAGTACGACCGTGGCGTTGGTGGCGTAAATGAGACCGCCGTTGTAATACGTGGTGTTGCCGATTCTGAAGTTTACCGATGTGCTGCCGCCATCGAGCTCGATGTTCTCGAGCGTGAACGACGTGCCTTCGCTCGCGCCTGCCGTGCCTGCCATGGTGACGAACGGCCACGTGTTGCCAGCCTTGCGCTCGATGGTGGCCTTGGTCTTTCCGGCATCGCCGGAATACACGAAGACCTTTGCCCCGGTCGCAACCGTGGACGCCGTGGTCAGCGTGATATGCTCACCAGATGCGATTTGCATGATGTCGCTCGAAGGAATGGAGTAGTCGCGCAGCATCTGAATGGTGAACTCGGTATTCGATTCGCCGTTTTCGCGCGTCCTACCATAAGCGAGGGCGTCTTTCAGCGTGCGGAAGGGATGTTCGCCGCTTCTGTCGTCGATCTTGCACAGCACGCCGCTCAGGTTCTTCACCGTAATCTGATTGACGTTCTTGTCGTAGCTGTACACGGCGTCGACGCTCGTCTTGGTGTCGGAAACATCGGGGTTCAGGATGGCAATGCCGCCCGAACGGACCTCGCGCGCGAAGTACACGCCGCCTTCCACATCGAGGTCTTCCAGCACGTGCACCCAGCTATCGGTGTCGGTTTCGGGCAGCGAGAACGACAGCTCGTTTTGCTTCGCGACCTTCCCGTCTTGCACCCATTGGTCGAAGTTGGCTTTCACCAACTGCTCGAACTTGACGGGGTCATCGAGGTATTCTGCGGTGCTGCCAGTCGCGCCGAGGACTCGGTAAACCTCGAACTCGCACGTTCCGGGGTTCGTGACGTCATCGGACCAGCGCTTGTCGACGCTCAGCCAATTGCGGTACGTATTGGTCACCGTGACCTTCTGCGCAAGCTGGTCGTACTCGTACTGCGGATCGTACGTCGCAACGAGCTTATGGGAGTCCCCAATGACGCGGCCCATGCCGCCCGATTCGCTGACCTGCGTTTCAACTACGTAGTAGTAATAATCAGATGACAGGTCGTGGCTTTCCTTTGTGAAGGTGTACGTGCCGGAACCCGAGCTGACGACGTTACGTATCGTGCAACCCTTGCCCGCGCTCGTGCCGCCGGCGCTTTCCACGCCGCCCCTGCCATCTTGCCGGGAGAACTGGATGTACGAATCGGGCACCCTCGTGCCGAGCGCGTGCCAAGCCTCGTCCTCGCCGCGCACGGAGCAATCGCCGGTTTCGCTGAAGCGCACGACATCGCCCGGTTGCCAATCGGTTCCGTCCTTAAGGGCGCCGATGCCACTGGTCGCGTTGTACTCGAATTCTCGGAACGCGATGTCGTAGAACTTGTGGAACTTAACTTGGCTTCCACCCAGGTCCTTGTGCCAGCGATTACCGCCTTCGGTGGTGAACTCCGTGTTGCGCAGCGCTAGCGGCAAATCGCTTACGCTACCCACGCCGCCATAGCGGATGCCGTTTTGATCGACCATGCCGTCTTTCGCCACGCGGTATACCGAGAACGAGGCCGAGATAGTCTGGCCGGCGGGCAGGTTCTCCGCTTTCTTTTCGACCGTCAGCTCGGTATAGCGGTAGTAGTTCGAAACGAAGGCCACCTGGTCGTTGCCGGTTGCCGCGCTGTACGTAAGCGGATTGTCGTTTACGGCCTTGTCGCCGGCGAAGATGACCCGTCGGTACTCAGTTGGGGCAATCGACGTTTCAGAAACCGTGTACTTGTAAGGATTGCCGCTGCCGTCGTAACGCGCTAAGCCCTCGAACGTGTAGGTCATGCTGTCAGAGCCAACGAGAACGACGGTGGTGGGCACGACGCCATCCGCCCTGGGAGTGACGTAGCCGTTGTTCAGCCTGAGCGTTACCTGGGCGCCATCTGGCACAGGGCTTTCCTCGTTGAACTTGTCATCGAGCCATTGCACGTTCACCGTGAAGTTGAACGTCTCGCCCCACACCACGGTGTTCGGCAGGATTTCGCTCGCGCTTCCGTAATTGCTATAAGAGCTGTTCAGGCGATCGTTCGTCAGCTTGGCCAGGTTATCGTTCTTTGCGCTTTCAGCATACGTGGCAAACGGCTTGGCCGGGGCGCCATGCGCATTGTATTGCGTCGAAGCCGAATCGCCGTTGGGAACGCGCACGCCTACGAGCGCGTTGCTGCCCAAGCCCTCGCCGACAACCTGAATGACCTCGTTGCTGTCCTGGTCGAGGAAGAGGTTGTACTGATCGCGGTTGTCGCCGTCACGGTTGTCGTGCACGTACGTGTCGCCGGAAACGCGAATGCGAACCGTGTCGTCCGCAACGCCGACGGCTCCGCCGCTGATGGCCTGGCACGACGTCACACGCACGCCATCCAAGTTCACCGTGGCCCCGCTTTCCGCGTAGATCGCCGAGCCGTTCGAGGCGCGACCATAAGCGAGCTGGGCGCCATCGCCTGCCGTGAGAACCGCTCCCGCAGCCACGTGCACCAAGCCGCCATTGCCGTCCTTGGCCATGATGGCCTTGCCGAGCTGGCCGGTCAGCTTCACGTTTTCGATGGTCAGCCCGCCATGTACCGCGAAGAACTCGGCGGCACCCGCAAAACCGCGGGTGATGGTGTTGGGGTTGTCGACGTCGACGGAGGTCAGGGTGATGCTGTAACCCGACGGAATTTCAACCGAGCCGCTTTCTGCCATGATGTAGTCGGACAGCATCTCGATGGTGGCAGTCGTCATGCCCGCGCCCTCGATGTACTCGACCGCCTCCTTCACGGTGCGGAATTTCCTATCGCCCACCTGGCAAACGTCGCTCGTGCGCGTGTTGTAGACGGCAATGGCGCGCTGCTCTTCGTCGTCGGTGTACGTTGCCTGGAAGTCTGCGGTTATATCATTGCCAGCGGAGTTGCGCACGGCAGTCTCCGACACGCTGTAGGCAAGTCGCGTGGGCAGGTTCGGAATCGTGATGGCCCACTCGTCGCCCTGCATCGTGTATACGCCCCTCGCATTCGCGGCGTCAGTCGTGCAGGCTTTCGAATTCTCATACAGGGCGAAGTCGACCTTGAAACCCGACGGGTACGAGTCGTCGCTCCACGTCTTGCTCACGGCAAGGTCGGAGAGGTCGGAATCGAACGACACGACGACTTCGGCGGGAGCCTCCTCCAAAACGCCCCTCGTCACGCTCTTGGTGTTAGCTAGGCCGTTCTCGGTATTGCTTGTCTTCACGAGCGTGGTGCGCACGATCTGGGTGGAGCTTGCCACGGCGGCGCTGGCAATCGTGCCCGCGGCGGCTTCTTCGATAAATCCGCCGTCGACTACGAACGCCTTGGCGCCAGCCCCAAGCAGCACGAGATGAGACGTTGCATCTGCGGCAACGGTGTCTTGCGCAGCCATCACCTGCAGCGTTCCATCGTCGTTCACCAGCACCGCGTTGCCATTGGCCAGCCAATCGTTGGCGGCAAGCTCACCGCCCACGAAGATGCTGCTTACCTTGTACGGCCATTCCGAATGGTTCTCGATGGCCAGAAGCACGCTGCTTTCCGGCGGCGTTTCGGAATACACCACGAAAATGGTATCGCCCGCCACCGGCTCGCCGTCGCCCGACCCGCTCTCGCTGAATCGGAAGCCGTCTTCCGAGTTCTTCAGGCTGAACGACTGTAGCTGCGACTTGGACAAAGCGCTCGACGACGCAGCATCGGCATCGCCGAAACCCAGATAACTGTAGTAGCTCGAGCCCTGCACCACAGGCCTCTCTGAGGAGCTGACCAGCGCATCGGTGCTCACCCAGTCATAGCTGACGGCAACCGACTTGCCCGGGAATTGCGCGGCGTCAAGCACGGTGAACGAGCCGTCTTCCAGCTCTTGCACCCACTTGACTTCCACAAGGTCCTGCGTGTAGTACAGGTTCAACTGAGCGCCCTTGTCGATGTTCGTCCAGTCAGCGCCCTCGGATTCCTTGTACTGCCATGCATGGATGGCGGCATCGTATTGCATCGCGTAAACGCGGAACGCCTCACCCGATGCCGGCTGCAGCGTGGCGAATGCGAAGCTGTAGTCGGTGCTGGCGCCCAACTCGTGGACTGCCGTGTTCTGCTGCCCGTACGCTTCTGCCATGTTGGCAAGGCTGCCGAACGTCAGCGACCGTTCGACGGGAATCGCATAGATGCCCTCGCTGCCCTCTTCAAGCATGGCGTGATCGCGGTCGCCTTTGGCATAGGTGTACGCCTGCACGGAAAGCGGGATGCGCCACTGTGCGACCATCGTGTGCGTTGCCCTGCTCAGCGTGTCGAGCGAAATCGTGTCGCCTTCATGAGCATAGGTCGACGTGCCATCAACCTGCCATCCCACGAACGTGTAGCCGTCGATTGCCGGGTCTTCGTGCTGTACCAAGTAGCGGTAGTCGTAGGCAAGCTCCGGCAGAGACGACTTCTCGTCTTCGGGTTCGGGCGTAATTCCCGCAGGGTAGTTGTACTTGTATGTGACGGTGGATGCCGCCACGTTGTCAAGGTAGAAGCGCGCGCCATAGGGACCGCTCGCCCGCCAGGTCGACATGTCGGAGACGTCGGCATTCACCGTAAGCGAGAACGTCTTGCCATCTTCTGCGACCTTCAGCGTCCACGACCCTGCAGGGCAAATGTACGCGGAGTCGGCGCTCGTCTGCTTCAGCGTGTAGGTGCTGTTCGGCTTGAACTCCGCGCCATCGCCGCCTGCAGACTCCTGGCCGACTTGCTTGACCCACACAAGGCCGCTACCGGTGGTCGTCGCCTCCCAAACGACAATGCCTGCGTCGTTGGTTAGCGTTAGGTGCGCATCTGAAAGCGGCGCCCCCGTGCTGTGGTCGCGGACGAGGAACTCCACCGGCGATTGCGTAAAGACCGCCTTGTAAGTGACGTCTCCCTCAACTGGGGCTACATCAGGCTCCCAAAGGCCGAAGCGGTAACCGTCTTTTGAAGGCTCCGCGCCGTTGTATTCGGGCATGGTGCCGTAGGGGACGTCCTCATCGGTTTCCAACACGGTGCCGTCGTCGTTCGTCCAGACGACCATGTACGTATTCACCGTCGATGTGAACGTGGCCACATACACAACGTCCTCGGTTACTTCCGGGAATTCGTCGAGGTAAACCCTGCCGTCTAAGCTGTTCGACCAACCGGCGAACGCGTACGTGTACTGCGCCGTGGGCGCTTTTGTTGGGGGCACGCTAGGCGCAGCCGGCGCTTCGCCCGCTGCCACAACGTCCGTCTTCAGCATTGCGCCCTCATCGTCGACCCAAGTAACGGTATACGAATCAGCTTCCTCGCCTAGCGCATCTGCAACCTGGAGCAGCGAATACTGGTTCACAACGCGCGCGAGCGGCGCGTTGCTTGCAGCAACAAGGGAAGTGGACAGGCTCGGCTTGGGCGTCTCTTGCGCGGCGCCGCTATCGGGAGCATCGGTCGTCTCCACGTCGGTTTCGTCCGAAGGTTCGGCGACATCCTGCTCGTGTTCCACCGATTCATTGTTATCGGCACCCGTAGCAGCTTCGGCTTCGGCCTGCTCGGCAGCCAGCTCCTCAGCGGTTATCACGCCCATCAGGCCAAGCTCGGAAAGCTTGTCGGTTTCGAACGTGACCTTCGCGCCCTTTTCGTATTTCTTATCTTGCGCCGGCTCGCCAGACCGGTCTTCGAGACCCAGCGGGTCGGCATGCTCGGCGCCAGGTTTCTTCTCGGTGAAGAACGAAGCGCGCAGACGATTCGCTTGGTCGGCCTCAACAGCGTCTGTTTCCACTGTCACCTTTACCTTGACACCGTCAGGCAGCTTCACGACGTTGCCGTCCACATTCAGGGAAATGTCCAAAAACGCCGTGTAGAAAGCTTCGTCGCCTTCGCGCACGTCCAGCACCTTCGTCAGTTCAGAAACGCGCTCGGCAAGCTGCGCCGCGCTCACGAACGCTTCTTCCTCGGTGGGACGGTCCTTGAACTCGGGCTTATTCGGGTCGTAGCCTTCCGGCGTCAGCATAACCCAGGCAACGGAGAGTTCAGCGCCTTCGGGAATGCCCGCATCAGACATGTACTCGACGCTTACCGTGTAGTGATAGCCAGAATCACTCACTATGGTCTTTTCCAACACGACCTTTACCGGAGAAGCGGCGACGTCTTCCGCAAGAGGCTGGGCAGACGGCGGCTTTTCGACGCTCGGAGCGCCAGAGTTCGACGCCGCCTGATCTCTGCTTGAGCTGTCATCAGGGGAAACACCATCTGTGGATGCGGCGCTTTCCGAGCTCTCCGCGGTAAGGGCGTCGCCGGAAGGCACCCAGGCGAGCAACGCGATGCTGGCCGACAGAACCACTGCCGCCACAATGGAAAGCACGAACGCGAACGCAGCTGAAAAGCCGCTATCGCGACGTGCGAACCCCTCGTTTGTAACTCGTTTCCCCATGCTCTCGCTCTGTAATCGCCGGCACCTTGTCGCTTCCGTTGCAAAACAGCAAAATGCCTGATGACATAGATAGTTAGATTATACAGCAGCGATCGCTTCAGCAGGTGATTACGTTACTTTGTAGTCGAAATACATTGGAGCTTTCGACTGGGTCGGGATAATAGGCAATCAGCTGATTGCAATCCATTTGCACGATTCAGACCACCCATGAACATGGTAACTGCCATCCCCCAAGTGACTGATAACGAACTTGTCAGACGCCCAGTCGTTGAACACGTCTTTCGTATCGTTTCCGTTCCAATCTATAGGCTTCCAATATTTATTGTCGTAGTAGATAAGCCGCACCTGTGTTCCCCCATTATTCTCCAAAGCGAGGAACGTGACTGCAGGGTTATCGAACGTGTTCATGTTCTTCCACGTCCAACTACCACTGCCCCAACTTGCACCATAAGTTGATTTATCGAGGTCGGCTTGAGAAGCAGCCTGTCCGGCGGTCGGCGCCACAACTTCACCACCACCGCCAGAAGATTTCTTTTCCAGGGCGTTATAAGCAGCCGTAGCGTTTTGCAAATCCGCTGTATAGGTATCGATTTGAGACTGCGGATAGCCCGTGGGGTTGTTCACCGCTGCTCGAGCGTTCGACAGCGCAGAATTGAGCCATGTAGTAACGCCATTGGCATCGACCCGTTCGGTTTGCTTGGCGCTATTGGCGTTCTCAATGGCTTGGGCCAAATCGGCTGTATACCTTACGCCCCTGTACGTATTCAGCGCATTTTGCAAAGCCGCATACTGGGCATCAACTTCTTCTTGCCCCGTTGCGCTTTTGTTGTCGTAGAGCGCGCTTGCATCCGAATAAGCCCTTTGCAAGGCCGTGGCAGCATCGCCCATGCGGCTATCGATCTGCCCAACTTCACCGAGGAGGACTCCCAAGCTATCGTAATTAACCGAAGCGCTGGATGCATTGGCAAAAGCGGCACGGGCGGCAATAAGAGCCAACACCTGGCTGTTCACATCGTCTTGCGCGGCGTTGGTGTTTTCGTAAACCGCCTGCGCTGCATCTATGGCAGTCTGCAGGGCTGATTTCGCGGAATCAGGCTTGTCGGTTCCAGCCGCCAACTCTGACCTGGCAGCCGACAATTGCACGTCGAGAGGCGCCTTGTCAACAATCGTCCCCGCTCCGCCAGAGCCTGAACCCCCCGATCCCGAAGAGGCGGTATTACCGCGGGAAACTCCAAACTGGGGCACGATGGCAAACGTAAAGTCTTTCGAGAAGCCATTTGGCCCAGCTATCGTATATGAGCCTTCGAATACGTATGCGGTAGTTCCGTCTGCGTTTGGCTCGCTCTTTAGCTGAGAGTCGAGGCTCTCGACCTTGCAAGCGTCATAGATGCCCGCATTCAATAGCTTCACCTGATTAGATCCGGATTCGGACCCCTGCAGGTACAAATGCCCATCGCCATCAACTTGAAGGGGAGTGCCGTTCGCGGGAAACGAAATCAAATTGCCCTCATATGACATGGTGCAGGTTGATCCTGTCTTTTGCATGAAACGCACAGGGTCCGCCAATGTGCTGTTAATCGTACCCGCAAGCACCTGGGCCTGAGATTCGAAGCGCTCTTGTTGATACATGCGCGTTCCAGCGGAAACGCCAGATGCAACCAGGCCAGTCATAAGAGACAATACGAGAAGCGCGGCTAGCATTTCAACCAGCGTGAAGCCAGCTTGCATGCGTAGTTTTCTTGCAACAGGCCTCATGCCTTACGCGCCCCCTGCCTGCAAATCGTACGACACGATATCTTGGCCTCCGTATACGGCTACTGCGCTGCCCGTATACGTCACTTGCCTTGTAGCATCATCTTTGTCTGTAAAAGCAAGCGTGCCCGAGCCATTGCTCGTTTCACCCGTTTCGGCGATGTAGCCATTGAACTGGGACGCTTTCAGGAGCTGTTCCTGAGTCGCTTCGCTTTGTTTCGCCGCTGAGTGATTCATGCTTGCGGCTGTTGTGACCGATGTCGTGAGCACTACCACGGCAAGCGTTGCGATAAGCATCGACGCAAGCGTCTCGACGAGCGTTTCGCCGCTCTGGAAACGCACCTTTCTTAGAGCCCTCGCAATCATACGTTTACCTCTACCGCATCCCAGAAAACCGTGGTTCCAGACGAGCCCGAGCTTGCAACTTGCCTATTAAGCGTGTACCCGAACAAACCCCGCTCCGCGAGGTCCGCCTTCAAAGTTGTCTCATCGGTCGGAACCGTAGACGAACCCCATACATCCTGACAAGCCCGTACGTATATCGAACGATCGGTTGTCATAGTGAACGTAAGCAGCACGTCGGGCACATTCGCATTGCCCATGTCAGAAGCGCTGACCACAACGTTCTTCGGCTCGGCTATTCCGCCGTTCTCCATGCGACCCACTTGCACAGTCGCCCATTGACCTAAACCCAGACCATCAGAACCCGCTGTAGTGGTTGTAACGGTGCCGCCCGATACCTCTATTCGCACATCGCAAATGGAACCGTTGGCTTTTACGAGGTCATCTGCGGTGTTCAAGGCGGACACGACGGCTAAATACGCCTGATCGTTCTTCTGCTCAGGGGAAACGCGTTCGGCGTTCACAGCGGCCGAGGAGATAACAACCGCAGCGATCATTCCTGCAACAAGCACAAAGAACAGGGCAACCAGGATGGAAATGCCACTTTGCGATGAAAGACGGTTCGATGTTTCGCGAAAGAGTCTCAACGCGGATTCTACCTTCTCACCGTAACGTCACTTGAGCAGTTCTCCGTACCGCTACCCGAGCCCTTCACGGCAAATGCGTCCACATTGGCGCCCGAGCACGAAACAACGGGAACGTGCTCGTCGTCCACGCGGGACGCTGTGCATTTTTTCGCTGTCGTATTGTGGAGCTCGCCAGCATACCCACCCGCATAATTGCCCGTTGAGGTTACGTTGATTTGCGCTGTATTGTTCATGTGATCGACAATACTGCTGATGCGCCCGCCGAATCCGCCGACATAATTCCGACCTCGAACCTCATAAAGAATCGGGTTCAAATTCGCGTCATAAGATGGGAGGACGCTGCATCCCGAAAACCTGATAAGCCATCCGCCTTCCGCGGTGGCGCCAACGAAACCGCCGACATAATCGAGCCCGGTAACGTCAGCATACACCGTGCAGTCCCTAATGAATCCGCCCGATGCGGACCATTGTTGGCCGTCTTCGGTCGGGAAGTCAACGCCGCCGACGAGCCCCCCAACATACGATCCGCTACTTGAGATGGTCGTTTTATCGCCAGTAAATGCCGTGAAGCCAACCGAGCAGGAAATCAAAACTCGGCCTTGTTCGCCATCGACATTAACGCCAGTGCCTTCCGTCGCGCCAATCAGACCGCCGGCAAAACCGCCGCTGCCTGCCGTAACGTCGGCTGAAGAAGTGCAAGCGATATACGTGGAGTTTTTCGAGCCCCCAACGAGTCCGCCAACTCGCTTTTCGCCATTTACAGAGCCACCGCTGATCTTTATGTTCTCAAACGAGAGGCCCGCCCTATCAACGTACCCGGCTAGTGCGCCAACATCGTTTCTTCCGTATACGATTGGATTAACCAATTCGAGATTGCGAGCACAGCACTTCAGATAAGAAAACAGGCCCGCTCTGTCTTGGGGGTTGTTCGGATCCCCGATTATTAAACCCTCAAGCTTATGGCCTTGGCCATCAATCACGCGATTATTTCCGGCAAGGAAATAATCTGGGAGCTCGATCGGCTCCATTGCCGAATACGCGCCGTCCTCGTAATAGGGGTTTCGGTTTTCGCGAGATCGGTGTGCGTTTGTGGCAACGCTCTCGATCGCCCACTGCGTTCCATCGTATGTGATATCGCTGGTCAACCTTATCGTAAGGTACTTGATGCTATCGCCGCCTTGATCAACTGGCGTGGTCGTGATGTTTTCAAGATGGCGTATGCTTGAAACGTCGATGACGCCTGTTTTATTGCCATTACCGTCATCCTCGAAATAGTAGTCGCCAAAAGTGCTATTCACCGTTTTAGGGCCCTTTTTCCAATGCTGGCCCTCGTATTGCGCGTACACGGTGATTGCGACGTTCGCCCCTGGTCTAATCTTATTGTCCGTCAGGCGCGCAAAACTCATGGCCTGGCCCGACGCGTCCTTATACAGGCTATCTAAAATGTAATCGATTTCGGAGTCAACACCCGCATTGAACGACAGCGAGCCCCCTTGGATAACGTTTCCGTTCACGTCCGGAATATCATTTCGTTGGACTCCTCCGTTTACGTTAATCAGAGCCCGCTTGTACGGATTCTCATAGTTGCTGCCTGGATTGACGTCGAGCTCCTGGATGAAAATAGATAGCTTCAGCTTGCTCGGATCAAAGTCTGTATTGGCCAAGCTGCCACCAGGGTTGTAAATCTTGATGTAAAGCTCTTCCTCGTTCAGTAAATCCAGCGAAAGGTCGGAGAGATTAAACGGGGTGACGTCCGGGGTAACCGAGCCACCAGAACTCTCGACCGCCAACGACACTTCCCCGCCGTTGTAATAACCGATGCGATGGTCTGTACGGAACGTAACGCCCGCCGCGCTTGAACGGTACCCGCAAATCTTTCTGTAGTACGCTTCAGGCGTCGCAGGCTGGGCGCCGTCAGCAGCGACGGCGTCGTTCTCCCAATAGAACACTGCAAATACTTCACCCGTATTCGGGCTGAATTCAACAACATAGTCGCCATTGGTGACGCCGTTCGTCACAGAAGCAGTATCTGGCGACAAAATGTACGTTTTAGCCGTATTTCCAGCACTCGTGGTAAAGCGGAGCGTGCTAACGGTCGCCGTTTCTCCTCCCCCATCTTCAGATGGGTAATCGGAAGGCACGACCGGCAATGGAAGCACTTCCGCTGTCGCGTCGTCAGACTCGAACACGCCCAACCGACCCGCTGCCTTCAGCGCTGAAAGCTGGTATTGCGCAGCGTTGTATATCTGCTCGGCTTTGGCGTCGAGCTCGGTCATGCGTAGGCTCTTCTGCGTATCGATGACGTTCGGGGCCACAAGCGCTGCAACAACGACGAGAATGCCCACGACGATGAGCGTTTCCATCATCGTGAAACCCTTGCGCGCGCGATATTTAATCCGCTCCTGCATTTGCGCGGTTTACCCCTAGCCTACAAATGACTATTTGGATGCGATTTTAGCACCAAAACCGCAGATTAACGGGCCTTTACCGAACTGTTGACATCGTCTTCCATTAGCCTCATCCGAGAAGCGCAACATATTGCGGCATGCACATTGGCAGGGCACAAGGCGAATGCGCGGAAAACGGCTTGATGATGAATCGTAGCGAACCCGTAACCATCTCCCTTCCGCCATCATGCTACCCTTTTAATTATGGGTGAATTTGTCCACAATACGACTACGCAGGAACCGGACCGCCGCCTTTCGGGTTTCACGTTGCTCGAGATGCTCATCGTCGTGGCCATCATCGGGGTGCTTGTAAGCACAGCCATCCCCGTGCTCGGCAGCCAGCTCGAACGGGCCAAGGTTTCGGTTGACGAGGCGAACGCGCGCTCGGGTTACGCTGCAGTGCTCGTGCAAGCGATGGTCGACAACCCCAGCATCACGAAAACCTACGTCTTCGATTCCGCCGCAGGCGTGGCCCGCGACGTCACTGACGCCACGTCGTTCTCGGTAAACGGCTACGGACAATCGAGCTTAATGGCCGATTACGAAATCGGCGGAGTGCCGGTGAGGGGCATCCCCGAAGGAAAAGCGGTCTCGTACCGGGTGAAGAACGGCAAGATCACCAGCATATTGTGGCTAACGGGTAGCGGCGCCATTTACGCCGAAGCGGAAACGTCCTATAGCGATAAGACAAGCGAGCTCACGCCCGCCACGAGCGAGGAGCGGCTTTACGCCGACGCGGACGCCATGAGGGCCATAGGCGAGAAGTTCCTGGGGATGACCAAGGAGGAGATCCTCGAGGCGTCGAACACGAGCAGCACCAACCAAGGGCGGCTTACCAACGACGAAGGCGTGACGCTGCTGACATACCGCAATCAGGGTGGAACGAACCCGCAGATCAAGGGCGATTACTCAGTCCTCACGGAGCTCGGTTTCTCGGGCTACGTCAGCGAGGCGGCGTCGAACAGCTTCTGCACGAGCTCCTCGCGCGCGTTTTTCTCGGACTTCATGAACAGCGCTGCCGAGGTGCAGGTTCAACTTGGGCACGTTCAGTACGTCGGCGGGAAAGCGACGCAAGTTGAGTTGTGGGTCCGCGTCTACAACGACAAGAACGCGACGATACCCGACGAGCTGAAGTGCATCGTCGTGAAGATGTGAGGAACGTTTGCGTATCGCCTACCAGCTGATGAGGTCGTAGCCCGTCTCGGTGACGACGAGCTGCACTTCCCACTGGGCCGTGGGCTTGCCGTCGGCCGTGCGCACCGTCCAGCCGTTGGGGTCGTTCATGTCGATTTCCACGCCGCCCATGTTCACCATCGGCTCGATCGTGAAGCACATTCCCGGCACGAGAACGGGGCCTGTGCCCGCCTTCTCGTTGAAGCCGACCCACGGATCCTCGTGGAATTCCAACCCGATGCCGTGGCCGCCGAACTCGCGCACCACCGTGTAACCGGCGTCGGTTGCCACCTTGTTGACCGCGGCAGACACGTCGCCGAGGAAGCCCCACGGCTTCACGGCGGCAAGGCCCGCTTGCACCGAGTCGTACGTCACGTCGACCAAGCGCTTCCACTCGGGGTCGACATCGCCGATGCAGAACATGCGCGAGCTATCCGAGAAGTAGCCGTTACGAATCGTGGACATGTCGACGTTCACGATGTCGCCGCTCTTCAGCACTTCGTCGGGGCTCGGAATGCCATGGCACACGACTTCGTTGATGCTCGTGCACACGCTTTTCGGGAAGCCCTCGTAGTTCAGGTCGGCCGGAATGGCGTCATGTTCGATGCAGTAGTTGTACACCCACTGGTCGATTTCCTCGGTCGTGGTGCCCACGCCGATGTGCTCGGCCACGTAGTCAAGTGACCCAACGTTCACCTCGGCGCTGTACTTGATGCCCTCGATGTCGGCAGCGCTTTTCAGCAGCGTGCGCGGCAGCACTTCGAACCCCTGAGCTGCAAGGTCCTCCATGCGCTCGTCGTTTGCCAGATGGCACTTCTTGTACTTCTTGCCGCTGCCGCACCAGCACTCGTCGTTGCGGCCAGGCGTTTCCATTCCATCGAAAGACATGTTTGCGTCTCCTTGCGTTTTATTCCGAAAATGAGTTTTGGGGACAAGCCCGCCACTCATTGTTCCATTACTCATTGTTAGCTTACGGTTACATCATACACCGTTATTGCAGGAATGACACGAACTCGCTTTTCGGCATCGGCTTGGCGAAGTGGAAACCCTGGAAGTAATCGACGCCCAAGCGGCGCAATAGCTCGACTTGCTCGGCGGTTTCCACGCCTTCAACCAGCACCTTGCTGCCGATATTGCGCAGCATGTGAACGCCGTTTTCCAAGATGAGCATGCCCATGTCGCTCTTTTCGGCATCCCACAGCACGGTCTTGTCGATCTTCACCACGTCGAAATCGAGTGTCACGAGCGAGTGCATGTTCGAATAGCCCGTGCCGTAATCGTCCATGGCGAAACGATGGCCGCTCGCCTTCAGCGCGCTCATGACGCGCCCGAGGAACTCGTAGTCGCCAGCAGCGACGGATTCGGTTATCTCGAAGCTCACCATATGCGGATCAACGCCATGCTTCCGCACCACTTCGGCGACATGCGCGGGGAAGCCCGTCTGCATGCACTGGATGACCGATAGGTTCACGCTGATGTGCTCGACGCCCAAGCTGGCCGGCACGCCGCTTGCCAGAAAGTCGCACACCTCGGAAAGGGCGAACTCCCCGATCTCCTCGACCAAACCCAACCGCTCGGCCACTTCGATGAACTCGACCGGCGATATGCTGCCCAAAATCGGGTCGGTCATGCGCATGAGCGCCTCGGCCGTGCACGCGCGGCCTTCGGAATCGTAGATGGGCTGGTAGTACACCTCGAAGTTGCCCTCGTCGAGCCCGCGGCGCACGGCGCGTTCCACCTCGGCGCGGCGCATGAGGTAACCCAGGTCATCGCCCTGCAGCACGTCCTTTTCGCTTGGCGGCACCGGCGTGTCCACCAAATAGAACACGTCTTCGGGATGCTGCAGGTCGTCAGGCACGCACGCGACGGCGATTACCGCTTTCATCTCGATTTCGGAATCGCGGTAAGTCCAGTTTTGCTTGAACCGCTGCGCCACCTTTTCCGCCAGATCGCGGGCGCCCTGCGCGTCGAGCTTCGGGTCGAAGAGCACGTAGCGCGTGGCGGATGCGCGGTACACGTGGTACCAGGGCATGATGGTTTTCAGGTAATCGGCCACGGTGGTGGCCATGATGTCCATGGCCATGCTGGTGCCACCGATGCGGAAGAACGTCGCCGTGTTCGCCACGCGCACGGCCACGACGTAGAACGGCTGGCCATCGGCTGACGCGGCGTTGAGGTCCATCTTCAACGCCAGGCGGTTGTACACGCCCGACTCGTAGTCTTTCAGCTCGTCTTCGTTTTCGATGAACATCATGACGCCGATGATGGCGAGCGATTCCGCGAAGAGCTCGACGCGGAACTGCGAGTTCACCAGCTGGATGCCGACGCCCAAGCCAACCATGACGAAGAAGTAGCTGAGCGCACGGCGCTTGAGCGGCGTGACGGCGCGCCAATGGCGCAGCAGCCACACGAGCCCGGCGATGAAGTACACGACGCCGACTACATATATAACGTAGACCGCCCAATTGCGCGTGAACGTGAAGTTCGGTCCGTAATAGTAGACCCAATGGAAAAGCGGGTTCGTCAGCGCGAGAAACTCGGTGAGGAAGAACGGCAGGCCGTAGATGATGTTCCGGCTGCGGCTGCGGCGCCACGAACCGCTGCATACGACGAGCACGTACATGTAGAACAGCGGCGCAAGGGCCGAATGCACGATGAAGTAAAGGTAGTCGGAACCCATCTGCAAGCCGGCGGCCACTGGGTCGATGGCCGCTGTGGGGCCCGCGAGCTCGGTGACGATGTTGCAGATGGCCGTCAGCCCGACGTCGATGATGATCGCGATGAAGAGCTTGCCCTGGGTTTTCTCGTAGCGGCGCTGCAGCACCATGTACACCAGGCACGTAAGGCACACGAGCAGCGCTGCGACGCTGAACGACGTCATGTAAAGGGAGGTCGCTGTGGTGCTTTGCAAAACTATCGGACCTTCCCTTGGCTCATGTGAACAACGTTCACATTATAGGTTACTGGAAAGAAAAAGCACAGCTAACACCTGGTCAGCTGCGCTTTTGTCGGAGTTAATCAATTTCCTCCGAGGAAACTGATTATTAGCCGCGCACCTCGGCGCCCGTTGCGCCCGCGACCTTCTTCTTCAGCTTCTCGACGGCCTTCTCGACCTCTTCACCCGTGAGCGTGCGGTCGGGCGCGCGGAACGTCAGCGCGTACGCCATCGACTTCTTGCCGGCGCCGACGCGCTGCTCGTCGCGGTACACGTCGAACAGCCGCACGTCTTCCAGCAGCTTGCCGCCCGCGCTCGTGATGCACTGCACCAGGCGCTCGTTCGTCACGTCCTCGGCCACGACGAGCGCCAAGTCGACGCTGACGGGCGGGAACTCGGGCACGTCGACGTAGTCGCGCGACGGGCGCGTGGCCTTCATGAGGGCTTCCATGTCGAGCTCGAACGCCACGACGGGCGCTTCGGCTTCAAATGCATCGACGGCCAGCGGGTGCAGCTCGCCCACCCAGCCGAGCACCGAACCACCGGCGAGCACCTGGGCGGCGCGGCCGGGCTGCAGGTGCGGGGCCTCGTCGGCTTCCAGCGCCTTGAAGCGCAGCTTGGCAATGGCGAGCTCGCGCGCGAGGCTTTCCACCGCGCCCTTGCCGTCGAAGAAGTCGAACGGCACGGCCGGGGCGTTCCACGACGCGTCACGCATGCTGCCAGCCAGCATGCCGGCCAGCTTCTGCTTTTCCTTGGGCTGCTTCTGGCCCTCGTGCGCAGCGAACACCACGCCGGTTTCGTACAGCTGCACGTTCTTCACGCCGTGCGCCTGGTTGTAAACGACCGAGCGCAGAAGCCCGGGAATGATCGATTGGCGCATGACCGATTGCTCGGCATTCATCGGGTTGATGAGCTCGACCGGCTCGCCCAGGCCCTCGGGCGACATGCGCAGCTTCTCGAGCTCGGTCGGGTCGGCGAACGAGTACGTGGTGGTTTCGTTCAGGCCGGCCGAGGTCATCGCGCGGTTCACCTTGCGGACGAACAGCTGCCAGTCGGTCAGCGCGCCCACGCGGTTGGGGCTCGCCGGCAGCGTCGGCGGCACGAGGTCCATGCCCCACAGGCGCAGGACCTCTTCGTACAGGTCGATTTCGCGCTCGAGGTCGGGGCGGCACGTCGGCGCCAGAACCTGCAGCGTGTCGGAGCCGTCGTCGGTGACGTCGCAATCGAGGCGCTCGAGGATGTCGACGATGTCGGCGCGCGGAACTTCCACGCCCATCATCTGCGTGAAGCGCGAGATGCGGAACGGCAGCTCGCGGCGCGGCGTGGGCGTCGGGTACACGTCGATGATACCCGGGCACACCTTGCCGCCGGCGAGCTCTGCCAGCAGCGCCGCGGCTGCAGCCGAGTAGTCGGCGATGGGGTTGTCGTCGACGCCACGTTCGTAGCGCATGCTCGACTCGCTGATGAGGCCCAGGTTGCGGCTCGTGCGGCTGGTGCGGCCATGTTCGAATGTGGCGGCTTCCAGCAGCACCGTCGTGCTTTCCTCGGTGATCTCGGTTTCCAGGCCGCCCATGACGCCGGCCAGCGCCACCGCGCGCTCGGGCGTTGCGATGACGGTCATGTCGCTCGTGAGCTCGCGGTCGACCTCGTCGAGCGTCGTGAACTGCTCGCCGTCGGCCGCCGCGCGCACGATGATGTGCGCCTTGCCGTCCGCGCCGACCAGCTTGTCGTAGTCGAACGCATGCAGCGGCTGGCCGTACAGGAACAGGATGTAGTTCGTGATGTCGACCACGTTGTTGATGGGACGCGCACCCGCAGCCGTGATGCGCTCGGCGAGCCACTGCGGGCTCGGGCCGATCTTCACGTCCTTGATGACGCGGGCCGTGTAGCGCGCACAACGGGTCGGGTCCTCGATTTCCACCGTGGCCAGGTCGTTCACGTTCGGCTGGCTGGCGTCCTCTTCCAGCTCGTGGATGGGCAGCGCCACGTCCGCGCGGTACATCGCGCCGACTTCGCGCGCCATGCCCACCATGCTCAGGCAATCGGGGCGGTTCGGCGTGATTTCCAGGTCGAGCACCGTGTCGGACATCTTCTTGTAGTCGGCGAACAGCATGCCGATGGGCGCGTCCTCGGGCAGGATCATGATGCCATCATGGTTGTTGCCCAGGCCCAGCTCGCGCTCGGAGCAGTTCATACCCATGCTGGTGACGCCGCGCAGCTTCGACTTCTTAATGGTGAAGTCGCCCGGCAGCGTGGCGCCGATGAGCGCCGTGACTATATGGTCGCCGGCGTTGAAGTTCTGAGCGCCGCACACGATCTGCAGCGGCTCGGGCTTGCCGTCTTCGCCCAGGTTCCACTCGCCCACGTTCACCTTGGTGACCCACATGTGGTCGGAATCGGGGTGCGGCTCCTTCTCGACGACCTGCGCGGTCACGATCTTGTCGAACGCAGCGCCCGTTTTCTCGACGCCTTCGACGCCCGTGCCCGTCAGGTCGAGCCGGTCGCAGAACGCCTTCAAATCGGAAGGCACGTCAACGTATTCGTTCAGCCAATTCAGAGAAACCTTCATGTTCGTTCCTTCTAATTACGTAGCTTTGTACGCGGGAGGGGGTCCCGCGCGCAGTTCCGCACGACGCGAAGAATCCTGTGAATTCTTCGCCAAAGCAGGACTGTCTGAGCACGGGACCCCCTCCCGCGCTCAAAGCGGACAGCCCGCTTAGAATTGCCTAAGGAAGCGCATGTCGCCTTGCAGCAGCAGGCGAAGGTCGGGGACGTTGTACTTCAAGCAAGCAACACGCTCAACCCCTACCCCGAATGCGAAGCCGCTGTAAACTTCGGGGTCGATGCCGGACATTTCCAGCACGTTCGGGTCGACCATGCCGCAGCCCAGAATTTCCAGCCAGCCGGTGCCCTTGCACATACGGCAGCCTTCGCCGTGGCACACGCCGCAGCTGACGTCGACCTCGGCCGAGGGCTCGGTGAACGGGAAGTAGTGCGCGCGGAAGCGGGTCTTGCGCTCGGGGCCGAAGACGGCCTTGCAGAAGTAATCGAGCGTGCCCTTCAAGTCGCCGAACGTGATGCCCTTGTCGACCACCAGGCCCTCGATCTGCGTGAACTGAGGAAGGTGGCTGGGGTCGGCCACGTCGCGGCGGAACACCTTGCCGGGTGCCACGATGTAAATCGGCAGCTCCTGGTCTTCCATGCAGTGCACCTGCACGCCGCTGGTCTGCGTACGCAGCAGCACATCCGACTCGCCGCGAACCGCCGCCTCATCGCCCGAGCGGTCGACCACGTAGAACGTGTCCTGCATCGAGCGACTGGGGTGGTCAGCCGGCGCGTTCAGTGCCGTGAAGTTGTAGTAGTCGGTTTCGACCTCGGGGCCTTCGGCCACCGTGTAGCCCAGACCCAGGAAGACGTCGCAGATTTCCTCCGACACGCGGTTGATCAGGTGGCGCGTGCCCAGCTGCTGCGAGCGGCCCGGCAGCGTGATGTCGACCGCCGCCGCATCGATGCTGGCCTCGAGCTCGGCTGCCGCCAGCGTGGCCTTGCGCGCCTCGAGCGCCTCTTCCACGACCTTGCGGGCCTCGTTCACGGCCTTGCCCACCTCGGCGCGCTGCTCCTTGGCGACCTGGCCCATGTTGCGCAGGTAGCCGGTCAGCGTGCCCGACTTGCCGATAACGGCCACGCGCACCGCATCGAGCGCCGCGGTGTCGACCGCTTCGTCGATGGCGGAAAGCGTCTGCTCGCGCAGGGCCGCCAATTCGTCTGTAATTGCCATGTTTAGCCTTTCGACGTGCGAATTCACACAAACTGTGAGTATAGCGCGAAATATTGGGCGGGAGAACGTTTCTCTTGCTCATTGCTATAATCATCATATCGAGAGAGAGGATTCCCCATGCAGTACTTCGACTTCCAGGACATCAAGCTTTCGGCCCTCGGTTTCGGCGCCATGCGCCTGCCGGTCATCGACGGCAACGACAACGACGTCGACGAAGCCGCCGCGCTCGACATGGTGCAATACGCCTACGACCACGGCATCAACTACTTCGACACGGCATGGGGCTACCACGGCGGCAACTCCGAGCGTGTGCTTGGGCGCGCGCTGGCCCGCTACCCGCGCGAGTCGTTCTACCTGGCCACGAAATTCCCCGGCTACGACACCTCGAACTTTGGCAAGCACGAGAGCATTTTCGCCACGCAGCTCGAGCGTTGCGGCGTCGACTACTTCGACTTCTACCTCATGCACAACGTGTGCGAGCTGAACATCGAGCAGTACCTGAACGACGAGAAGTTCGGCACGCTGTCGTTTTACCGCGAGCAGAAGGCCGCCGGCCGCATCAAGCACCTGGGCTTCTCGGCGCATGGCAACTTCGACACGTTCAAGCGCTTCATGGACGCGTACGGCGACGACATCGAGTTCTGCCAGATTCAGCTGAACTACATGGACTGGGAATTCCAAGACGCGCGCAAGAAGGTCGAGTACCTGCGCGAACGCGGCATCGCCATCATGGTGATGGAACCGCTGCGCGGCGGCATCCTTATTTCGCTCGACGACGAGGACATGGCCCCGCTGCGCGAGCTGCGTCCCAACGCCGGCGCCGTGGAGTGGGCGTTCTCGTTCGTGCGCGGCGTCGAGGGCGTGGGCACGATCCTGTCCGGCATGTCGAACATGGAGCAGCTACAGCAGAACGTGGCGCTGTTCGAGGAGGCCGACGTGCTGAACGACCAGGAGCGCGACGCGTTGCTCGCCATCGGCCGCAAGCTCGCCGGCGCGAAGGGCGTGCCGTGCACCAAGTGTCACTACTGCGTGTCGCATTGCCCGATGGACCTCGACATTCCGCGCCTGCTCGAGCTGTACAACGAGCATCTTTCGCGCCCGTCATTCGCGTTCATCGCGCCGATGGCCCTGGGCGCCATGCCGCCCGAGAAGCACCCGAGCGCCTGCATTGGCTGCGGCTCGTGTTCGGCCGTCTGCCCCCAGCAGATCGACATCCCCGAAGCCCTGGCCGACTTCGCCCGCCTCATGGGGGAATAAGCGCACTGCATACAATGCCTCTGTTGCGTATAACGCCCCGAGCGTGAGATCGTGCGTCACAGCATGGCGTCCAGGTGCAATAGTCGGAATCTAGGCCCTGTCGAGGTGCAAGACCCACAATCTTGCACACCTACTGTTCGAGATTTGAACTTTTGCACCCGAACGTTTGAAGAACAGTTTCGCTGACCTGGTCAAACGCAAGCCCGCAACGCTTCAAAAGTCCCAACTCGGGTGCAAGACTCGAAATCTGCGCCATCAGGTGCACCAAATTCCGACTCTTGAGCCCCGCGTACAAGAAAGCATGTTTTGCACCCAGAGAGGCCAGATTCGTTTTCCGCATTCGGTTGTGCGCTAACGAATTGAGGCGCTTAAGAGTTGCACACGAACAAATAAGACGCTAGCGAAGTTTCCCACTTGACTGATTCCAGGCAAGCACGTTGCTCCTAAAGGCCAATCGAGCCGGAGTCGCACCGAGACACTCCTTGCGTAAGCGCCTTCCAAGAAGACGCGCGATTCGTTGAACGATATACTCGAATGACAGGAGGTCGTTTACTTGATCCTTTGTCAGCTCGATGACCTCAAAGCCCATTTCCTTCAAAGCGTTTACCCTTGCACGGTCAGATGCTTGGTCTTCAGGATCGGAATGATCGAGTTTTCCGTGATGCTCAATATCGAGCTGAACCGACAGATAGCAAATATCGGGAAAACATGACTGTCGCTTCGCAATATGCGCAGCCCGTGGGGTCAATGAAACTTTGTGATTCATCAGCGGAACATCGAGCCCATAGCCGCCCAGCCTATACGGGAGGCACAGAGCCATCACGTCAAAGGTTTCCATGGGCGATGCCGAATGCTCGACAATATGTAGAAGAGCAGATGCCGCTTTTTTATAGCCTCTGCACCCTTCGGCGCGGACAAGGTAATCACGTAATCGCTCGACAGTAAGCAACGGCACTCTACGTTTGCGGAATCCCCTCTTCTCTCTCCTATCGAAGCTGTAATAGCCACAGAGCTCGCAGCCAAACGCGATGAGCTGCGTCTTATCGAGCAGCGTTGCGGCAGCAAGAAATGCAAATTCGGGAGACGCAACGAATACTCCGCCTTTAAGCTCGTAAAACGACCCTTCCGGAAAGCGACCGCTCCACAAATATGTGACATGCTTGCTAGAATCCCGCCGCTGAGTACCGTCGAACACAAGCAAACGAACAATTCCACCAAGCGGAGCAAGGAACTCCGTAGTCATCCAATCCGGCTTTATGCGCTCGATGTCCTCGTGAGCGCAGGCGCATGGTTCGGGGACAATAACGGATGGCTGCGTGGGCGCCCTATCTAAGGGATAGATTTGCCGCCAAAACTCCATGGATGTCGATATGTCGAGCACTAAAGCCATGCGCGGATTGTAACAGGAAAAGTTAGCACTTCAAGTGGCATTTTTTGAAGGAGGAATAACTGACGAAACGGCGATGCATTTCGTTGATTTCGGGCTGCATTTGCATCGGCTTTGCGTCGAATCTCTGGCGCATTTCGGCGGTATACTTGTCGTCAATGGGAGAGTTTTCTGACAAGGTTTTCGAAATCGTGCGGCAAGTGCCCTCTGGAAAGGTGACGACGTACGGTCAGGTGGCAAGCCTCATGGGGCGTCCGCAATCAGGGCGATACGTTGGCTTCGCATTACGCAACAACCCTGAACCGTATTCCGACGGCGAGGGCATTCCCTGCCATCGCGTGTTGTTCAAAGACGGCTCGCTTGTGCCGGGCTTTGCGTTCGGCGGACCCGACGTTCAACGGAAGCTTCTAGAAGACGAAGGCGTGACGTTCGTCGACAACAACCACGTCGACCTGGAAACGCACCTTTGGGATGGCCGCGGCGCCAACGACCCCACGGGGCCACCCGACGATTTCGATTGGGAAGCCGAGCTCGGCGACTAGCGACAGCGGAGGTGCGCATGTTCACGATCGGGTGCCATCTTTCCATAGCGAAGGGCTTTGCTGCAGCCGCGCGCGATGCGGCTTCCATCGGTGCGAACACGTTCCAGTTCTTCACGCGCAACCCGCGGGGCGGCAAAGCGAAAGAGCTCGACCCGGACGACCTGGCCACGTTTGCCGAAGTGCGCGCGAACGAAGGCATCGCGTGCATCTTGGCGCATGCGCCTTACACGTTGAATCCGGCCTCGGCGAAACCCGAGACGCGCGAGTTCGCGCTTCAGGCGCTCGCCGACGACTTGCTGCGCATGGAGCAGATCATGCCGGGTCAGTTATACAACATGCACCCTGGCGCGCACGTCGGGCAAGGGTCTGAAGTCGGCATCGAGCTGATCGCCGAAACGCTGAACGCCGCGCTGCAGCCGCAGCAGACCACGACCCTGCTGTTAGAAACAATGGCGGGCAAGGGAAGCGAAGTCGGCCGCAGGTTCGAAGAGATTGCTGCGATCATCGAGCGCGTCGAGCTCGATGAGCACGTGGGCGTTTGCCTCGATACCTGTCATATTTGGGACGGCGGTTACGACATCGCAGGCGCCCTCGACGGCGTGCTGGGGGAATTCGACCGCATCATCGGACTTGATCGCCTGCGGGCCATTCATCTGAACGATTCGAAGAACCCTTGTGGCGCACATAAAGACCGGCACGAAAAGCTCGGGTTGGGGCATATCGGTTTCGAAGCCCTGTCTGCTGTGACAAACCACCCGAAGTTGCGAGAGCTTCCTTTCTACCTGGAAACTCCCCACGACGAGCTTTCTGGTTACGCTGACGAGATTGCGCGTTTGAAGGGCGCGCGATTGTAAAACCCGGCTCCTGCACTAATTCGTTACGAGGCTTCGCATTAAGCACGGTTGCGGACCAGCGTTCCCAGGCGCAGGGCCGTGATTGGGACGCTGTCGGGTGCAAGAACCGGAATCTCGCGCATCCGATGGCGCAGATTGCGGGTCTTGCACCCAAATTGGCGCGTGTAAAGTATCCCACGCTAACGTTCGCCCTGGTCAGCGAGCTTGCCGCAGAAGCGTCCAGGTGCAAGAGTTCGAATCTTGAACATCATCTGTTCCATATTGCGAGTCTTGCACCCCATCTTGGCGCAGATGGCAAGTTTTGCACCTGGCCGAGCATCTGGACAAGGAGCAGATGACAGCTCCATGAAGCAAGCAACAGCGCTACAACAGCATGCTGGTGCAAATATCAGCAGATGCTATAGCAGCACCGTTATGCAAATGGCGGCGGCGAGGAGGAGTACGGCCAGCGCCATCGCAGCGAAGTCGAAGGCGGCGAACGGGTATTGCTTGTAGCCGGAATCGCGGGTGCGCAGGTTGAAGCCACGGACCTCGGCGGCGATGGCGGCGCTGTTCGTCTTGCGCACCGAGCTGACCAGCAGCGGCACGCACAACGGCACCATCAGGCGCACCTTGTTCACGATGCCGCCCACGTCGAACTCGACGCCGCGCGCGGTCTGCGCCTCCATGATGCCCTTCATGTCGTTCATGAACACGGGGATGAAATGCACGGTCGACGCGAACGTGAACGCGTACTTGTACGGCACGTGCAGCACCTTCACCACGGAATTCGACAGGTCGGACATCTTGGTGACGTAGAACGTGAGGAACAGCGGAATGGCCGCGGCCTCAAGGCGCACGATGGTGGTGATGGCGGCCAAGATGGAGCCGGTGCCGATGTAACCCCACGGCAGGTCGACGAGCTTATCGCCTGCCGGCGTGGTGAAGATGAGCAGGATCGCCAGGATCAATGAAAACACGAACACGGCTTTCATCAGGCCGAACGTCTGCTTCATCATGCCGCAGCTCGCAGCCATCGCAAGCCCCAGCACCAGCATGACGCACAGGAACACGAGGTTGCCCGTGCAGAAGCAGGTGATGGCGAACACGACGGCGAACAGCAGCTTGGCGACCGGGTTCATGCGGTGCAGCAGCGACGTGCCGGGGACGTACTCGAGGAAGCCGTTCATCGGGCGCCTCCTTCACTCGGCGCGATTGGGGTATCATCAGCGGAAACGCCTTCATCGGAGTTAGCGTCGGAAGCGCCTTCGTCGGGCTCCGCGGCGGTAACGTCGATTTCGGGAACGACCAGATTGCGACCCGATTCGCTGACCGTGCCGGGAACGGCGAAGCCGATGGCGCCGACCGGCTCGGGCGCCGGACGGTCGTTGTACAGGTCGAAGGGGGCGTCGGAGCCTGCGTGGGAGGAACCTGCGCCCAACGCCACATCGGCAAGAGAGTCATCAGCAGCGGAAGCATTGGGGCCATTCACAGCAGGAGATTCGGCACTCGTTTCCCCACCTTCATATTGGGCATCGAGTAGCTCGTTGAGCTGCACGCCCGCAGGGTCGATGGGCGACGTGGGAATGCGCACGAACTCTGCGACGCCCACCTGGGTGCCGCCGATGCCGGCGGCGTCTTCGGCGCCGGGGGCGGATTGCGCGTACGTCGGCGCAGCTTGCGAGCGGTCAGGCTTGCCAACGGCGGAGGCCACGGCGGTCTCCATCTCGTTCAGCGTGTTGGCAGTGCCGACAAGCGTGCCGGCCAGCTCGGGGCGCATGATGGAAAGCCCCAGCGAGATGTCGACAATCTGCGGTGGCACGAGGCTTGCCACCTCGAGCGTGTGGCGGTTGCGCAGGACCTCGAACGTCGGACCCTGATCGACCACGCGGCCGTCGCTCATGACGATTACGCGGTCGGCAAAGTCGGCGACGACCTCCATGTCGTGGCACACCATGACGACGGTGGTGCCGCGCTCGTGCAGGCGTCGGATGATGCCCATGACCTTCACGCACTCGCGGAAGTCAAGGCCGGTCGTGGGCTCGTCAAGCACGACGGCCGGCGTCTCCAGCACCACGATGGAGGCGAGCGCCAGCAGCTGGCGCGTGCCGCGGTTCAGCAGGAAGGGATCGTCGTCGGGGTTGAAGCCGAACTCGTCGATGATATCGTCGACGCGGCGCTCGGCGCGCGCCATGTCCATCTTCAGCGCGCGGAAGCCGAACAGCAGCTCTTCGCGCACGGTGTTGCAGCAAATCTGGCTGTCCGGGTTTTGGAACAGGAAACCCACGCGGCGGGCAAGCTCGCTCGTCTTCAGCTGCGTGGTGGGAACGCCGTCGATGAGCACTTCGCCCTGTTCGGGCTTCAGCAGGCCGTTCACCAGGCGCATCGTCGTGGACTTGCCAGCGCCGTTCGTTCCGACAAACGCCACGAACTCGCCGTCGCTCACGGTGAAGTTGACGCCCTTCAGGATGGGCGTGCTGGCATCGTAGGATGCGTGCACGTTGCGGAACTCGATGGTCATGCGATCACCTCCGCCAGCGCAACGCAGGCTTCTTCGACGTTGCGGCACACAGGGCCAGCGTACAGGCCATCAACGGCAAGCCGGTTCATGAGCGTGGTGGAACGCGGGCAGTTCACGCCGATTTCCAACAGCTCGTCGGAATGCGCGAGCACGTTGGCCGGCGAGTCGGCGAAGCGAATACGGCCATCGTCGACGATGACGAGCATGTCGGCGAATTGCGAGAGCAGCGCGATCTTCTGCTCGACCACCACGACGGTCGTACCGTGCTCACGCGCGTAACGTTCCAGCAGCTGGAACACTTGCAGCGAGCTGGCCGGGTCGAGCTCGGCCGTGGGCTCGTCGAGCATGAGCACCTTCGGCTTCAGCGCGAGGATCGAAGCGATGGCAACCTTCTGCTTCTGGCCGCCCGACAGGCTGGCGATTACGCGGTCGCGCAAGTCGGCGATGCCCATGTCGGTCAGCGCCTCGTCGACGCGCGCGTCGATTTCCGAATGCGGAACGCCGAAGTTCTCGAGGCCGTACAGCATCTCGTCTTCCACTATGGAGGTGACGATCTGCGAGTCGATGTCCTGACAGACGCTGCCGACGACTTGCGAGATGTCGGTCAGGCTGGCCTCGCACGTGTCGAGGCCCTCCACGAGGACCGTGCCGTAGAAATCGCCCGGGTAGCAATGCGGGATGATGCCGTTCATCGCGTACGTGAGCGTCGACTTGCCACTGCCCGCCGAGCCCGTAATGCCGACGAAGGCGCCGTCCGGAATGGTGAGGTTGATGTCCTGCACCACCGGCTCGGCGCTTTCGCGGTAGGTGAACGTGAAGTTTCTGATTTCGATCATTGTCTGGTCTTCCTGCGACGGGGGTTTGGGGTATTACTCAGTCGCTCAAACAGTCCTAGTGTTTTCGGCTGCGGAATTGAACGCTGCCCCTGGGATGATGTTCAAATTAAAGCAACCCTCATCCTTGATTCCAGCTTACGAGAATTTGAACATCATCCCAGGGGCAGCGTTCAATTCCGTCGCGCTTGCGATTGTGCTGTTACTTCTTCAGGACCTTGCGCAGAAGCGGCGTGAGGATCTGCACGAGGATGGCGTTGAACGTCGCGGTGCCGAACACCATGACGGCGTAGGTGACGAAGATGACGGGCAGTGCCAGGCCATTCATGAGGCCGACGATGATGGCGAAGGTGTAGCCCGACACGACCGTGGAAAGGAACGTGGTGAAGATCGGGTTGATGTCGGCCTTGCCGGCGATCTTCAGCGGAACGTGAATGAGCAGGCCGCATGCCAGCGCGCCGAGCAGCTCGGAGGGAATGTTCACGAGCGGTGTGGCGTTCAGCATCGGAATCTGGCACATGATGCCGGCGATGAGGCCGATGGCGATCGACTGCGGCAGCTTCGGACGCGTCAGGATGATGGCCAGGCAGTACATGGCGATGACGAAGTTGGGCTTCATGCCGGCGAACGACAGGAAGCTGGCGACCGTGAGCTTCAGCACGGCGCCTGCTGCCAGCAGCACGGCAATCAGGATGAGATCCTGCGTGGTGAGACCCTTCTTGGCCTCGTTGTCGGTCGCGACGGTGCGCTTCACGGCGGTGGTGTTCTCGGACATTTTCGGTTCCTTTCGGTTGTGGCCGCCGCTCCTTACGGTCGGCCTGCTTATGTTCTCGAATGACCCGAAGTCGTCTTGCGCAAATCAAAAAAGCCTGTCCTTTGCAACCCCTTGCGGAGTTTCAAAGGACAGGCCTTTCAACCTGCGGTGCCACCTTTGCTTGGTCCCAAAAGGACCCACTCGTGAACGTGCTATCACACGTTCTGCCTCTGACGCGGGCTCACGGTCCAGATACTCGGCCTTCCCAAGCGGCAGGGCCTTTCCCCTTTCCCTCGGCGATCCATTTACCACCTGGCGTTCTACGGTACTCTCAGCAACGACCGCTCTCTGTGAGTGCCCGGATGGCTTGACTTTCGCCTCAACGGTTTCGAGCTATTCGATTGGTGGGTACTTTAGCGCGGTGCAGTGGAAGTTGTCAAGTAGGAATTTTGAAAAGTTTTGTCCGTCTGCGGAACGGGCCCGGGAGAGGGACGCGAATGAGTGGCAGGACGTTCCTCCTACTCATTTTCGGCAAGCGAAATCAAGAGTCGGGGCGCTCTGCGAAAATGAGTAGGAGGAACGTCCTGCCACTCATTCCAGCAGCTCACGAGCGTGAGCGAGGGATGTTTCTGTTATGGTGCCGGAGAGCATGCGGGCGATTTCTTGCTCGCGGGCTTCGGCGGTTACGGGCGCAAGTTCGGTTTCGGCGGATTCGCGACGCACGACGTAGTGCTTGTCGGCGCGGACGGCGACTTGGGGAAGGTGCGTGACCACGATGACCTGGTGCGTTTGCGCGAGGTCGGCGATGACGTCGGCGAGCGCGACCGCCGTGGCGCCGCCAACACCGGCATCGACCTCGTCGAACACGAGCGTGTCGACGGCATCGCGCGCGCCAAGCACCACCTTGCACGCCAGCATGACGCGGCTGACCTCGCCACCCGAGGCGATGCGCGCGAGCGGGCGCGGTTGCATGCCCTCGGCGGGACGGTAGAAGAACTCGAACGACGATGGGCCGGCTTCGGTCCAGTCCTTGCGGTCGAGGCGATGGCGCGAGCATACGAGCTGGGCGCTGCCCATTTCGAGACGCGCCATGACGGCCGTCACTTCGACGGCGAACTGCGGGGCCGCCTGGTCGCGTGCGGCGTCGAGCGCATCGGCGGCAACGGCCAGCGCCGACTCGGCTTCCTGCGCCTGCTTTGTGACGGCTTGCATGCGACCGGCCGCATCGTCGACGAGCGACACGATGTCAGCCGCCTCTTCCCGCCGCGCGAACACGTCTTCCATGCGGGGGCCGTACGTACGCAGCAGGCCCTGCATCTGCGAGAAGCGCTCTTGCTGCTGCGCCAGCGTTTCAGGATCGAACTCGATGTCGTCGCGGTACGCGCGGGCGCTCGACGACACGTCTTCCAGCGCGTAGCTCGTCTCGCGCAGCGTCTGCGCCATGTCCGACAGGGCGGAATCGACGCGACCACCCGCTTCGAGCGCAGCAACGGCGGCGTTCAAGGCGTCAAATGCGCCATTCTCGCCGGACAGCGCCTCATGCGCCGTTGAAGCGGCGACGGCCAGCGCCTCAGCATGCTCGGCCAGTTCCAAATCGTGTTGCAGCTGCTCGTATTCGCCCTCTTCAGGCGCCACTTCGTCGATACGGCGCAAGATGTAACGCGCATCCTCCAACCGCTCGTGCGATTGCTCGCTGGCGGCTTGCACGCGCGCGAGCTCCTCGGCGGCAGCTTGCGCAGCGGCAAACGCCTGCCGGTACGCTGCAAGCGGCGCTTCAATCTGCTCGCTTGCCCATGAGTCGAGGATCGAAAGATGGGTCGCCGGCCGCATGAGCTGCTGATGCTCGAACTGGCCGCACAAATCGACCGTGGGCCCGACCATCTCGGCCAATTCGCCGACACTTGCCATGGCGCCATTCACGCTGGCCTTCGAGCGGCCATCCGCGCTGACGCGCCGCGTCACCACCAGATCGGAATAATCATTTTCCTCGGAGGAAATTGATTCAAAGCGGCCGGAAACAGCGAGCGCCTCTTCCCCATCACGCACCATGCCGGTGCTCGCGCGGGCGCCCATGAGCAGTTTCAAGGCTTCGATCAGCGCCGTCTTGCCCGCGCCGGTTTCTCCCGTCAGCACGGTCAGACCGCGCGACGGCTCGAGCGAAGCCTCGCGGATAAGCGCCAAATTCTGCACCTGAATCTCGTCAATCATGCGAGAATCATAGCATGACGAATCAACGGGTGCGGAACTGATGCCGGGTTTGGGATGAGTCAGAGGACTGTCCTGCGACTCATTCACGGACAAACACCCGAATTGAGTTAACGAAACAGAGAATGAGTCACAGGACAGTCCTCTGACTCATCTTCGGGGAGACAATATGCGAGCAGTCATACAACGGGTAAACGAGGCGAGCGTCTCGATCGAAGGCGAAGTCGTCGGGTCGTGCGGACACGGCTACCTTATCTTGCTGGGCGTGGGCGAAGGCGACAGCGAAGCAGAAGTCGAACGCCTGTGGGGCAAAATCTTCAAGATGCGCATCTTCCCCGATGGCGAGCACCATACGGGTGCTTCGCTCGCCGACGTGAACGGCGAGGTGCTCGTCGTGTCGCAGTTCACGCTGTACGCCGACTGCCGCAAGGGCAACCGTCCCTCGTTCACGGGAGCTGGCGAACCGGGCGAATCGAAGCGCCTGTACGAGCTGTTCGTCGAACGCGCCCGTCAAGACATCGCGCATGTGGCGGCAGGCGTTTTCGGCGCTGACATGCAGGTTTCCCTCGTGAACGACGGCCCGTTCACCATCTGCCTCGACACCGACGAGCTTGTGAAGCCGCGCCACTAGAAGCGCATGGCGCAGGATGAGTCATCCTCTGACTCATCGACACCCAGCAGCATCACAGGTTGTTGAAGAAGTCTTCCCAGAACTCGCGCGTGCCCATGCCTGATTGCACGAGCATGTCGATGAGCTGCTTGCGCTCGGCGGGCCCCATGCGCGAAACCTCGTCCTTCATGCGCTGCTGAAGCATCGTCGGATCGAAGTTGCCGAAATCGCCCTTCGAGGCGTACGCGGCCAAATCGCCGATGCTCGTGGGAAGGGGCGTCTGGAACGACCGTTGCGGTTGCTCGCCGGACGCGCCCGTCGCGCCCGATTCGCTCGGCCGCGGGAAGTCGAGTCGGTACAGCTCTTCCAGCATGTCGTCGAAACCTGCGGGCACGTCTGACCCGCCCTTCGAGGCAACCGAGAACACGCCCTCTTTGAACACCGTGTTCACCGACCATCGGCGGCTACCAGGCGCCAAAGCATCGCCGTATGACTCGCCCCACCCGAACACGCCGATGTCTTGCAGCGCGTCCTTCAGCCGCTGCGCCACGTCGACCGGCACCTCGCGCGTGAACTGCGAAGTCGGGTTCGAAGCCGAGCCCTTTTCGACATGCAGCTCGTACATGCCGCCCTCGAGCGCCTTCATGCGAAACGCCGTGCGCGGCCTCTTGTCCGCAATCAGCGTGAACGTGAAACTATGAAACGGCAACGCCTTCTCTTCGGCCATGAACACCTCGCTTCCAGAGACTGTTGCAAGTCTATCATGCGCAGGCCGCGCTGGTGGGAGGGTTCGCGAGGCTGTCTGCGGCTGCGACGAATGAAAGCGGAGCGGTTAGCGAGGACTGTCTGAGC
>JAFUCC010000066.1 GCA_017459925.1 Eggerthellaceae bacterium | reverse complement strand
CTTCCTTCCAATGCTTGAGGTGCGCCATGGTGTCTTCGTCGACGAACAGCGAACGGGTACCCATCTTCGTCTTGGGCGTACCGACCTTAAGCTTGCCGGCTTCCTTTGAGCCGCGGCGCTTCTCGATGACGAGCTTCTGGTGGACCGTAATCTGGCTGCGCTCGAAGTCGATGGCGGACCAGGTAAGCCCGAGCACCTCAGAGCGGCGCAGCCCGGTGGCGAGCTCGATGCGAACTGCCATGAGGCACGACATTGCGGACAGGCCGCGCACAAGCTTGCGACCCTCCTTGGTGCCGAAACCGACGGCACGTTCTTCCTTGGCGTCGAACTCGGCGAATACATCCGCTTCTGCCTGGTCGAGGCAGGCGCGGAAACGGGCGCATTCCTCAGCCGACAGCGACCTGCGGTTGGTAACTTCGTCAATCTTTGGCGCGGTGATCTTGTCGCAGGGGTTGCGGACCAGCCAGTCGTTGTTCACGGCGTACTTGAACACGCGCTTGGTGACGGCGTAGACCTTGTGCAGCGTGGTGTTGCTGATCTGGCGCTCGGCCTGGATGGATGCGAGAGCGTCTTCGATGTCCTGCATCGTGATGGACGTGAGCACCTTGCTGCCGATTCGGCTGCGCATGTGGCCAAGGTTTATGAGGTAGCCGTTCATGGCACTCTCGGTAGCCGTGGATGCGTTGCGCATCGAGACTTCCCAAGAGACGCATGCATCGCCGAACGTGCGCTCTTTCGAGGCGGTCACGTCGACGTGTTCGTACTGGGCCGACAGCTCCTTGGCCAACTTGCGGGCTTCGGCGAGCGTGCCGTGGGCGACGCGCTGGACCTTGCGGCGCTTTTTATGCTGATTGCCGTTCTCGTCGGTGACGGTCTCGCTGCCGAACGACAAGCACACCAGCCACAGCGGTTTTCCCTGCTTGTCAGTCATCTGCTTGCCGGACTTGTCCAGCTTGGGCGTGATGGACCCGTTGCCATACGTTTCTCTCTGCTTCTTACGTGCCATGCTCTTCACTCCTTTCTATGTGTCGTGTGGTTATTACTGCTCATCAAGCTTCTGCACTATTCCCCCGCTTCCTCGCTCCTCCTTTCTGCGAATCCTTTGACCTTGCAGGAGTTGGTGCAGAACGTCTTGTTGATGACACCGTTGGTGGGACGGCGCTTGACCACGAAGGGGCGGTCGCACACCGGGCAAATGCCGAAACGCCCCTCCGCGATTATTCGGCAGAGCTCCGTCACTACCGGGTTGTTCTTCTGCTCGTAAAGCTGATAGCCGAAGTTCACGTCGAACGACATGGTGTCGGTTTTGTTGTAGTAGTGGGACCACTCGGCCAGCACGAACGAGATGATGCAACCCGCAGCATCCTGCGTCGCGAGCTTCTCGTCGTTGGTATGCGCCAGAAACGAGACGCCGCCTTCCTCTTCGAGGTGCAGACGAGTGGGCCTGTGGGAATAGAAGTCGGTGTGCAGGTTGTCGAGGGCGTACAGGGCTTGCGGGATGGGCAGCAGGTCGGCAATGTATCGCTCCGGGAACACCGTACGGCAAAGCCCCATGGGGCCGTTGACATGCTCAAACTCGAACATGACCTCGTCATCCACGACTCTGTCCCTGAGACCGTGGGACACCGCCGCCATATCCAAGATCGCGCCCAACCGCAAGGACAGCAGTTCAAGCTCCTCGAAGAAGACGACTCGCAGGTCCGGCTTTGGCCTCGCCGACGTTGCCTCATAGAACTGCTTGGCGTCCTCCGCGGTCCACTGCTCGTCCTCGGTCGGGAAGCTCTTGCTCCACGCTTCAAGGGCTTCACCGTAATGGGTGTACTTTTCGAGATCCGTAAGAGCGTCGAAGTAGTCCACATTGTATTCGGAGGCAGCGTTCATAATGGCCGTCTCTCCATACGCATACATCGGCGTGCGCTTGCGCCCCTCGGGTTCCTGACTAGGCTCCTCCGGCTCTGCAGCATCGTCCTCCGCAGGCACCCCCTCCTTCTTGGGAAGAGGCCTCCACTGATCGCCGCTGCCATATGCTAGACCACGTTTTGAGCGCTCCGTCTTCAGCCGTTTCGCCTTGTAGTTGCCCACGACATAACCGGCGTCCTTGTCGCTCTTGAACGCTGTGGCCTCGTGCATGATGACGAGCTCGTCAGGATATTGCTGCAGGAAGGACACGAGACCCTTCGCCGAGCGGATGCTGAGCAGCTCGTTGAGATACTTGAACGGATCGATCTTCTTGGAAGGGGTCGACTCGTCGTGGTAGTACACGGCCATCCCCTCGTTCACCGCAAGCAGCCTGTCCATCAATTCACACTCCTCGAAAACTGTTTTGCCGTTAATCAACTTACTAACGGTAAATTCTTGCTACAGTTAGATTACACGTTAATGGACGGCATTGCAACAAGAAATTGACTGTCCGAGCACGAGTAGAAAGGACTGACATGCTGCGTGTGAAGTACGAGCTCGACCGTCTGGGGATGACTCAGGCGGCATTCGCGGAGAAGGCGCGTGTGAGCACAGCGTCTCTGAGTCGCATCGTTAACGGCAAGGAGCCCGCCTACCCCAAGCGCGGCCGCCGCATAGCCGAAGCCCTCGGCTGGCGCGGCACGATTGATGAGCTTTTCTCCGAGCTGGAGGTGAAGTAATGGCAACCGCAACCGATGGCCGTGTGGTCTACATCTCTGAGGTGCCTGTCAACGAGATGCCGCCCCTCTTCGCAAACGAGCCGGATGCATTCGACATGAACCATGCCGCCGGGCTGCTTGGCGTGACCCGCAAGACGATCCAGCGCGAGATCGAGCGCGGCAAACTCCGCTGCTTCCATGTGGGAACGCGCGTGCGCATCACCAAGCAGGCGCTCGTCGACTATGTGCTTGAGAGCGAGGGCGCATGATTACTTACACGGAAGCGCCCACCGTGCTGGTCTTTTGGCGAGGACAGCGCACGGCGGACGCCCTGAGTGCAGCCACGAAAGGACTGCTCCACAAGCATACCATCTGCTTGACTCCCATGGTATGCAAGCGTCACAAGCGCACGGGCGGCGATGTCGCATGAGCACGTTCGCGACTCCGAAGGAGAAGGCCGACTCCGCGCTGCTCTCCATGTCGCCGCCGCGCGACTACGAGACTTGGAAGAACATCGGCATCAGCTACAAGGCGGCGGGCGGCGACCTCGAAACGTTCCTGGGCTGGTCTGGCTCTGACCCCGACAACTACGACGAGTCACAGGCACGCAGGCTGTTCGAGCATGTGAACGAGGATGGCAGGATTACGGCGGGCACGCTGTTCTGGCATGCTAACCGCAACGGCTGGGAAGGTGGCTTCTGCGGTGACGATGACAGCTGGAAGCCGAAGAAGGCGGACAACGCCCCTAAGCCCCTCGACCTCGAGCCCGTGCAGCAGGCCGTTGCCCAGATCGAGGCGCTGTTCGAGCCCGGCGAGTACGTGAACGTTTCGGTCAGGGCGAAGTGGAGTGACAAGACGCGCAAGTGGCAGCCTGCCGATGGCGGCAAGTGCTACGAACGCGACGAGCTCATCGAGAGGCTGCAGGACGAGGATTTCGGTGGCGTGCTCGATGGCTACGACCCCGAGGCGGGCGTGTGGGTTTGTCAGAACCCGACGAACGGCGAGGGCCGCGGCAAGGACCGCACTGCGCGGTGGCGTCACGCCCTCGTAGAGAGTGACGACATCCCCGTTGCAGACCAGATCCGAATAATGCGGGAGCTCGACCTGCCCATCACCACGCTCACCACGAGCGGTGGCAAGTCGGTGCACGCGCTGGTCCACATCGATGCCGATGGCCCTAACCACTACGAGGAGCGCGTACAGCTGCTCCACGAGCTGTGCAACGAGGCCGGGCTCAAGGTTGACCCCGCCAACAAGGACAGCAGCCGTCTCTCGCGACTTGCGGGGATACGTCGCCGTGACCAGCGACAGACGCTCCTCTACACCAACATCGGCGCAAAGGACTTTCACGCCTGGGCCGAAGCGCACCGGCACAAGCCCGGGGAGGACGAGGGCGTGCAGGATGCGGCCCAGAAGTTCGAAGCTTTGTTTAAGCCGATGCCCGCAGAGAGGCAGGAGCTGCCGCCCGTGCTCATCCAGAACACCTTCCGCAAGCAGGCCATCATGCTCATCGGAGCGGCGCCCAAGGTCGGAAAGACCTTCCTCGCGGCGCAGATGACGGTTGGCTTTGCAACGGGGACGAGCGTGCTGGGCTTCGAGCTCGCCAAGTGCGAGCACATCCTGCTCATCAACAGCGAGATGAGCCAGGCGGAGTACGTTAACCGCGTCATCGACGCATCTCTCAGCGAGGAGACCGCGGCCGAGGTAGCCAAGCACGTTCGGATAGCACACACCGATGACAACCCCGAACTGACGGTGAAGGAAATCGCCGAAATCGTGTGCGACAGCGGATTTGCGCCTGACGTGGTGATTGTCGACCCGATCTATCCGCTGTTCGTGGGCGACGAGAACAGCAACGAGGATGCGAAGAAGACCCTGGGCTACCTCAAGATGATCGCGAGCAAGACCGGCGCGGGCGTCATCTACATGCATCACTTCAGCAAGGGACCGCAAGACCTGAAGGAGGCGCGTGACCGCGTGAGCGGTGCCGGCACTCTTGGGCGCAACTACGCCGCAATGTGGTCGCTCACCGAGCTTGCCCCGAGCGAGGAGGAGATGGCTGACCTCCCTGACGGCTCCGTGGTGGTACGCGTGTCCACCGACCTGCGCAGCTTCAAGAAGTCAAAGGCCAACAACAACCTGGACTTCAACGCCGTGCGCATGGACGGCATGTTCTTCCGCGACGACGACGGCAAGTTCGACAAGACTCCGACGCGTGAAGCGGCGCGCCGTGCCGAGGCGAACAAGAAGACCGCGCAGAAGGAAAAGCGTATGGAGAAGGCTCGCAAGAAGATTGCTGAGCTTCTCGACAAGAACGGTGGCGAGCCCGTGCTGTTCACGCAGGTGAAGAACCTCACCGGGCTTTCCGACAACACCTTGAAGGACTACCTCATCGACATGGACGAGTTCCAGATGGTGAAGATGCAGGTCGAGAGAAAGGGCCAGAAGCGCAACCACTTCGCATGGGCGACCTGGCAGGCGCCGCTCGATGTCGAGCTCGTCACCGAGGAGCCCGACGATGAGTAGCGCGAAAGGTCGTCAGGAAAGGTTCGAAGGTCATCAAGATTGTCAAATGACGGGCAATGGATGCGGGAAAGCTAGGCAATCAACGACTATAGAAAGGTCTTCTGATGACCTTTCCTATAGCGTCGATTCCCGTGCCTCGCTTTCACAGGTGTTGACGGGCTTTGCGGGGGTTGTCCGATGAGCATGTGGAGCACCGGACAGAACGACGTGATCCGCGAGCTCGGGCACAAGGGCGTCCAGGCCGTGCACGACGAGATCCTCGACCGCTACGGCGTGGAGCACACCCTTCACGCCATCGAGGCGCAGGCTTGCCGCATCCATGCGTCGCTGAAGGTCCTCGACGAGTGCCCCGAGTGCCATGCGCTTGGAGTCCGCATCAACCGGCAGTCCGGCATGTGCAGGCGTTGCACCGAGGAGGCTCACGTGGCCGAGGAGGAAGCCTTCAACCAACTGCTCGAGGCCGAGGCCGCAGGATGCGACGGCGGACCCGAGTACGACGAGCTCCACCGCAGATGGGCGCAGCTGCGTCAGAAGAACTCGCGGCTGATGCGCAAGCACAATCTCAAGGGCAAGCGGGAGCGCCTGTAGGTTTGTGACCGGGTGGGACGATACCTCCAGAAAACGACGACGGGAAGGAGGTTCCGCCCGATGAGGAAGCCGAAGCTCACGTACAAGATGGTCGAGCAGGCCGTGTAGATGAAGTCGCACGGCCTTTCCAACGTGGATATATGCGCTGGCCTTGGGATAACCGAGGGCACCTTCTACCGCTGGCTGCGCGAGGACGACACCAAGCTCAAACGTGCGTTAAAGCAGGGTCTCAAAAAGGCCGAAGCCGAGTACAAGGATACGCTGCTGCAGTCCATCATGACGACGGCCACCCGCGAGAAGAACCCGCAGTGGACAGCGGCCGCTTGGCTGCTCGAGCGCAAGTACCCCGACGAGTACGCTCAGACGACGCGCAAGGTCGAGACCGAGGCGGACGACGCGCCCAGGATCACTCTCGGCGTCGAGGTGCG
>JAFUCC010000011.1 GCA_017459925.1 Eggerthellaceae bacterium | reverse complement strand
TTGAACATCACCCCTGGGGTGGTGTTCAAAGCGGAAGCAGCCACCTGGGCGATGAGCAACTGTTTCTCTCGGTTCGGTGACGGGGGAGGGGTTTCGTGGGAAAAACAGCCGCACTCCCGTACAATTAAAAGGTTACATGCAAAAGCCTCGACCGCGAGCTAATCGCGAGACGATTAAGGGAGCGTGCCCCATGAAGTACAAGGGCAGGGAATACATCGAGATTCTGTCGGAAGAGGAGCTTGCGGAACGCGCGCGCAAGATGCCGCAGAACTGCAAGCTGCGCGCCGGCATCGACGTCGGTTCCACCACGGTGAAACTCGCAATCCTCGATGAAAATGACCAGGCGGTTTGGTCCATCTACCAGCGCCATCATTCCGACGTGCGCGCCACGATCGCGCAGGTCCTGCAAGCAGCGGCCGACGCCGGCTACGGCGACGAGCCCATGACCATGGCCATCACCGGCTCGGGTGGCCTGCTGCTCGCAAAGTGGCTCGGCGTGGAATTCGTCCAAGAGGTCATCGCCAGCAAGACGGCGGTGGAAACCTTCATCCCCAAAACCGACGTCGCCATCGAACTCGGCGGCGAGGACGCCAAGATCATCTACTTCGGCCAGTCCATCGAACAGCGCATGAACGGCACGTGCGCGGGCGGCACCGGCGCGTTCATCGACCAGATGGCCGCGCTGCTGAACACCGATGCCGGCGGATTGAACGAACTTGCGGCAAGCCACGAGACCATTTATCCCATCGCCAGCCGTTGCGGCGTCTTCGCGAAAACCGACGTGCAGCCGCTGCTGAACGAAGGCGCGCGCAAGGAAGACATCGCCGCAAGCATCTTCCAGTCGGTCGTCACGCAGACTATTTCCGGCTTGGCGTGCGGCCGCCCCATCCGCGGGCACATCGCGTTCCTCGGTGGCCCGCTGCAGTACCTTCCCGAACTGCGCAAACGCTTCTACGAAACGCTCAACCTCGACGAAGAGCACATCATCGTGCCCGAAAACGCCCACCTGTTCGTCGCCAGCGGCTGCGCGGCGGCGGGCGCGGTCAGCGAAACTGTCACGGTGGAAAACCTCAACGACGTCATCGCGCGCTTGCAGAACCTTGGCGATTTGCAAGGCTCCGAGGTCACGCGCCTCGACCCGCTGTTCGCCAGCCAGGAGGAATACGACGAGTTCAAGGCGCGTCACGACGCCGAACGCGTCGAAACCGCCGACCTTTCCACCTATCAGGGAACGGCCTACCTCGGCATCGACGCCGGCTCGACCACCTTCAAGGCGGTTCTCATCAGCGAAGATGGCAAGATCCTGTGGACTCACTACGTCTCCAACAAGGGCGACGTCCTCGGTTGCGCGCGCACGGCCCTCAAAGAGCTATACGATGAGTTGGAGGACGTTCCTGCGACTCATTTTCCGAAGACCGATGCGAATATGGAAGCCGTTTCGCAAAATGAGTCGCAGGAACGTCCTCCAACTCATCCGCGCGTGAAGATCGGCCACGCCACGGTCACCGGCTACGGCGAAGGCCTGCTGCTGCAGGCGCTGCAGGTCGACTCCGGCGAAATCGAAACGGTCGCGCACCTGCGCGGCGCCCGCGAAATGCTGCCCGACGTCGAGTTCATCCTCGACATCGGCGGCCAGGACATGAAGTGCCTGCGTGTGAAAGACGGCGTCATCGACCACATCATGTTGAACGAAGCGTGCAGCTCGGGGTGCGGCAGCTTCATCGAAAGCTTCGCCAGCGGCCTTGGGCTCGACGTTTCCGAATTCGCCGAAACCGCCATCGCGGCCGAACACCCGGTCGACCTGGGCAGCCGCTGCACCGTGTTCATGAACAGCCGCGTGAAGCAGGCGCAGAAGGAAGGCGCCACCGTGGGCGACATCGCCGCGGGCCTGGCGCTGTCGGTTATCAAGAACGCCCTGTTCAAGGTCATTAAAATCCGCGACCCGCATGATGTGGGCGAACATGTCATCGTGCAAGGCGGCACGTTCCTGAACGACGCTGTGCTTCGCTCGTTCGAGCAGCTCGCGGGCGTCGACGCCGTGCGCCCCAACATCGCCGGCAACATGGGTGCGTACGGCGCAGCGCTGCTAGCGCGCGACCGCTGGAGACTGCAAAATGAGCAGCAGGAACGTCCTGTGACTCATTCCACGCTGCTCTCGGCCGAAGAGCTCGACGCGCTCAATCCCACGCACCGCACGGTGCGCTGCCAGAAGTGCAGCAACCACTGCTTGCTCACGATCAACGACTTCGGGAAGGGCCCCGACGGGAAGAACCGCCGCTTCATCACGGGCAACCGCTGCGAAAAGGGCGCCGGCGTGGTCGACGAGAAGTCCGACGTGCCCAACCTGTTCGATTACAAGGCGCACCGCCTGTTCGACTACGAACCGCTCGCGCCCGAAGCGGCGCCGCGCGGCACGGTCGGCATTCCGCGCGCGCTGAACATGTACGAGAACTACCCGTTCTGGTTCACATTCTTCACCAAGCTCGGGTTCCGCGTCATCTTGTCCGATCCGTCCACCAAGAAGACCTACGAAGCGGGCATCGAGTCCATGCCGTCCGAATCGGTGTGCTACCCGGCCAAGCTCAGCCATGGGCACGTCATGAACCTGCTGGAAAAGAACCCCGACTTCATCTGGATGCCCTGCGCCAAGTGGGAACGCCAGGAAGACGAAGGCGCCGGCAACCATTACAACTGCCCGATTGTCGCCAGTTATTCCGAAGCTTTGCGCCTGAACATCGACGAATTGCGCGCGCCCGATGCGCCCGCATTCCTCAATCCGTGGCTTCCTTACGACAAGAAAGACCATCTGAAGAAGCGTCTTTACTACGAATTGTCCGATCATTTCAAGCAAATCATCGGCAAAAACGCGCCCGTTCCCACCCATGCGGAAATCGACGAGGCGGTGGAGCTGGCGTGGGCGGAAGACGCCAAGTTCAAGGCCGACATGCGCGCCAAGGGCGAGGAAACGCTCGCGTACATGCAGAAGACCGGCACCCACGGCATCGTGCTGGCCGGCCGCCCGTACCACAACGATCCCGAAATCAACCATGCCATCCCCGAGTTGCTCACCAGTTTCGGCCTGGCGGTGCTCACGGAAGATTCCATCGCGCACCTCGGCACGCTCGAGCGCCCCATTCGCGTCGTCGACCAGTGGATGTACCACACGCGCCTGTACGCTGCGGCCAAGGTTGCCACTCAGCGCAAAGACCTCGACCTCATCCAGCTGAACAGCTTCGGTTGCGGCCTCGATGCGTTGACCACCGACCAGGTGCAGGAAATCCTCGAAGCCGCCGGCAAGGTGTACACGGTGCTGAAGATCGACGAGGTCTCGAACCTCGGCGCCGCGCGCATCCGCGTGCGCTCGCTGCTCGCCGCCCTGCGCGACCAGGTGAACGAGCAGCTGCCGCAGGTGCAGTTCAATCCCGCCGAAGAAGCCGGCGAACAACCGCCTTCCCCCACGGTGGAAACCGAGCCGAACGTTGTTCCCAGCGTTGAGGAAAAGCTTTCCACCGAGTTCCCGCGCGTCGAGTTCACCAAGGAAATGAAAGACTCGGGCTACACCATCCTCGCGCCGCAGATGGCCCCGTACCACTTCGAGTTGCTCGTGCCCATATTCCACGCATATGGCTATAACCTCGAGCTGCTGCCGGCTGTCGACCACGGCGCGGTCGATGCGGGCCTGAAGTACGTCAACAACGATATCTGCTATCCGTCTATCCTGGTCACGGGCCAGATTATGGAAGCGGTTACCAGCGGCCGTTACGACACCGACCGCCTGGCAGTGCTCATCACGCAGACAGGCGGCGGCTGCCGCGCCACCAACTACATCGCGCTCATCCGCAAGGCGCTGAAGGCGGCGGGTCTGGGCCATGTGCCGGTTATCAGCCTGGCGTTGCAAGGGCATCTCGACGAGCACAACTCCGGGTTCGAGATTACGCTGCCCATGCTGAAGCAGGCGGTGTACGCGCTCAGCTACGGCGACTTGCTCATGATGGCGCTGTACCGCACGCGTCCGTACGAGGCAGAACCGGGTTCTGCGCAGCAAATGTTCGACAAATGGATGGACATTTGCCGCAAAGAAGTTCACGACGGAACGAATCGGCGTCAGTTTGCGAAGACGGTTCAGGGAATTGTCGACGATTTCGATAACCTGCCGCTCGTAAACGACGGCACCAAGCCGCGCGTCGGCGTGGTGGGCGAGATCCTCGTGAAGTTCCATCCTACGGCCAACAACCAGGTTGTCGATGTCATCGAGCGCGAAGGCTGCGAAGCGGTCGTGCCGGGCCTCATCGAGTTCTTCCTGTTCGGCATCGTCGGGCGCATCTTCCAGAAGGACCCGCTCGGACGCTCAACCAAGGGCGCCATCGGTGCGCGCGGCATCTTGAAGCTGCTCACCACCATGCGCAAGCCCATGCTCGAGGCGCTCGAGAAGTCGAAACGCTTCGAGGCGCCGACCGACATCTTCACACTGGGCGCGTATGCCGAAGAAGTGCTTTCCACCTGCAACAGCATGGGGGAGGGTTGGCTGCTCACCGCCGAGATGATCGAGCTCATCCGCACGGGCACGCCCAACATCGTGTGCGCGCAGCCGTTCGCGTGCCTGCCGAACCACGTCGTGGGCAAGGCGGTCATCAAGGAGCTGCGCCGTCAGTACCCGATGAGCAACATCGTCGCCGTCGACTACGACCCCGGCGCCAGCGAAGTCAACCAGCTGAACCGCATCAAGCTCATGATCAGCGTGGCAAAAGCCAACCAAGAAAAATGAGCTTCTCCCCAGAAATGACCATCTTCCCAGGGGTCACGTTCATTTTTGGATGAAAATGAACATGACCCCTGGGAAGATGTTCATTTCTGGACACTGAAAGAAGAAGCGATGGCCGGTAAGCTCGTTATCTGCCCAACGCCGTTGGGAAACCTCGGCGACATGACGCCGCGTGCGCTCGATGCATTGCGCGCCGCCGATGTCGTTTGCGCCGAGGATACGCGCGTCACCGGCAAGCTCCTTGCGGCGCTGGGTGTCGAAGGCAAGCGGCTCGAGCGCCTCGACGAGAACGTCATCGCCGCGCGCGCTGCAGAAATCACCGCCCGCATCATAGCGGGCGAGACCATCGCCTACTGCACCGATGCCGGCATGCCCGGCGTGTCCGACCCAGGCCTTCGCCTCGTGCGCACGGCGCGTGTCGCCGGCGTTCCCGTAGATGTGCTGCCCGGGCCCACGGCGGTGGCCACGGCCTACGTTGCCAGCGGTTGCGTCGACCAGTCGTTCTATTTCGGCGGGTTCTTCCCGCGGAAAGATGCTGCACGCGTAGCGCTGCTCAAACAGTTGAAGCTGCTCGACGCAGCGTTCATCTTCTACGAAAGCCCCAACCGTTTGGTGTCGGCGCTCGAATCGATCGCTCAGGTGCTGCCGTTGCGCGAAGTGGCAGTGTGCCGCGAGCTCACGAAGCTGCACGAAGAGGTGTTCCGCGGCCCCGTGCCTCAGGTGCTCGTGGAATTCGCCGATCGCGATTCCGTCAAAGGCGAGATCGTCATCGTTGTCGACGGCCCCACCGATGCCGAGCGCGAAGCCGATGCGGCAACGGCCACAGCCGATGCCGCGGCCCGCGCCCGCGAGCTTGCTTCCCAAGGCATGCGCCCGAAGGACATAACCCGAGCGCTCGTGTCCGAGTTCCACATCCCGCGCAACGAAGCCTACGACCTCGCCCTCCACGCCAACTGAACATCACCCCAGGGGTAATGTTCAGTTTGAACGTTACCCCTGGGGTGATGTTCAAATACGTTAACGAAGTTTGGCACGGCGTTGCTTCCAGTCGGGCATGACACGCGTCATTAACTGGTGGAAATCGGGGCCATGCCCGCTAACAAGCAGATGGCACAGTTCATGCACCACGACGTATTCCAAGCATTCGGGCGGATAGAGAGCCAAGCGCACGTTGATGCATATGCGTCCGGTTGAAGGTTGGCAGCTGCCCCAACGGCTGCGCATATTGCGATAGTCGAGCTTCTTAGCCTTCACACCCAAGATGGGCTCCCACTGCTCGACGAGCGCAGGCGTGAAGGCCTCGACCACCTGGCGCCAGTACTTTACTTGTTCAGGCGTTGCGGCAGCCGCTTGCGACATCGGGCTTGAAAGCGTGTTTTCGACGGCTTTGTCGAGCCATGCGCGTTTGTTGCGGATGAAATCGGCGATTTCGGCATCAACGAACGGAGAGTGGAACCGGCTGCGCGGGACCGATACCTCGATTCGGGCATCGGGCGGCTGCACACGCAGGTTCATGTTGCGAATGCGCGGTTTGCCGATGACCCAGACTTCCAGGTCGTCGACGAATATGAGTCGTTGCTGCGTAGTTGGCATAGGCCTATGGTACCCAAACTTGAACATCACCCCAGGGGTGATGTTCAAGTTAAGTGATAGCCTGCGCGTGATAACGCGGATTTCGAAGGCGCTTTCTGCTGTTTTCGGATGACTTTTAGGGTAAAAGTACCCCAAATGCGGGTATATCGAGGGGTGTTCGCATTCTATTTCGCCGTTGTTTTCAGCTGATGCATCGTCGCAGTGCGCCCTTTTCTGCATGCCAGGCACCCGTATCATCACAGCAGAAAAATGAACATCACCCCAGGGGTGATGTTCAAACGCAGAGAAGGGAAATACCGTGACAAACCCGCGAAAACAAAGCGAGACGGGAATATACCATGTGACGTCAAGGGGAGTTGCCAAATGCTGCATATTCAACGATGACGTTGACCGAAGGAAGTACCTCGAGCTGTTGTCGAGGTACATGGAAGAACACGATGTCAAGATGCTCGCTTGGTGCCTCATGGGAAATCACGTGCATTTGCTGCCCCAAGTCGATCAGCATTCTCGGCTTTCGCACATGATGCGCGATCTCAGCGCGGCGTATTCCAAGTTCTTCAATTGGCGCCATGAGCGTGTGGGGCATCTTATGCAAGGCCGTTTTGGCAGCAAACCGATTGAAGACGAGCAGTATCTGAAAACAGTCGTGCGGTATATTCACAAGAACCCGGTGCCGAATATCTCCGCAACATGTGATTACAGATGGAGCAGTTATTGGGAATACACCGGCTTTCGAAAGGCGACAGTTGCAAGCACCGAGCTCGTTCTCGGCACGTTCGATGGCCTGAGCAGCTTCATCGACTTTCACGAACAGGAAAGTGAGCCGGATGGGTCGCTTGATCCCGATCCGGTTTCACTGAGCAACGAGGAAGCGCATGAAATTGCACAAGCAACGTTCGTTCGATTAAGCGTTGAAACTAGCGCTGAGTTCAAGAAGCTCTCACGAGGTCAAAGGGCACAAATAGTGAAGCTGTTTCGTGATTGGGGAATGTCGATACGCCAGATTGCGGTTGAAACAGGTCAAAGCGCCGGAACGGTCAGCAACCTTTTGCGCAATACCCAAACTTGAACATCACCCCAGGGGTAATGTTCAAAACTCGATTTCTATCTTTCGGTTTTGCGTCGGTAATTCTTAGCAAACTCCTCGATAGCCTCTTCGCCAAGCCCCATTTCAGCGAGCAGCGCTGTTGCTTGCTCGAGCCCCTGTTCAAGCCCTTGCTCTATATCGTTCGATTCCTTGTCTGCAAGCCACCGCTCGAACGACTCGCTTTCGCGCCAGTTGCGGGCTTCTTGCTCGTATGCCGCCATCAGCGAAGGGTCCGATATGGCTTTTCCATATCGTTTGGCGAACTCTTCTATCGAGGGAAACTTTTCCACGGTGCGCTCAATCTCTTCGTTACTTTTGTAGCCGTTGGCTAAAATATACAGCCAAGCTGCCATTTCGTCATCGGGAATATCCTCGAATCGATTGTAGCGCTTACGGGCTTTGCGCAGATTAACTGCCACGATTTTCAGCTTCTCGGTTGCATAAACTGGCTGGCCATTTACAAACCAAGACGTGTTGCTTGCGAATACGAGGTCGTCGCCAGCATCGAATTGCGATGCAACATCGATGAGCAAAACAATTACAACCTGTGGCATGTCGGCGTATGACAGGCCAAGTTCGGTATGCGTGCTTAAAAGGCGAGCGCCGTACAGCATCGCCCGATCACCCAGCTGGGTATCATGCCGCTCCGCTTCAAGGTCTACTATCTGATTATCCGCGAAAATAAGCACGTCGAAGCGCGTTGCCTTGCAGCCGACGACTTCACCCATGTCGGTGTACTCGGCATGAATCGAATCGATCTCGTCAATCTCGTCGATGCCCACGTTGCGAAATACCGAGTTAATGAACGCCTTGGTTACGTTGCGCGAATCACTCCGTCCAAACACATGCACGAACGCATCGTTGAACATCGGATCGATGCGGACCTCGTGAGACTTGCCCCGTAGGCCTTCGTAAGGAACGCCCTTGTCTTTCTCGGTTTCGTGGCTGTTCATGGCAATGCTCCTCTCCAGCCGCATGCGGCTGCTCGCGAGCCCGCGCGCACAGGCGCAAAGCTCAGTACAAATTGGAAAGGGTGTCCCCGAAGTCGGGTTAGGTAACGCCACCACCTCGCAACAATCTCGTTGCGAGCGGGTTACCAGCCAGAATCGACAAGCAAACAGCCAACCCTAGAGGAAATAGCGTGCGCGCATACCCACGCGCCACCGGGGCGGGGTTCGTGTTTGCCGACGAGTTGATTATAACATACGAAGGAACAAATGTTCGTAGAAATTAAATCATGTTCATCTGCGAGGAGACGAAGTCGTACCAGTATTCCGCGTTGGGCGGGCAGTACTTGTACGCTGCATCGCGCGAAATCGTGTAGCCGTATCCGCGTGCCAGCCCGCGCACGTGCGCGTCGATGGCCTCTTCCCACGACCCCCAGCTCACCGAGCCCCAGCCCCAGGCGTTGTACGGCAGGAAGCAGTACGCGCCCTTCGAGCTTTCCAGGCACGAAATCGCCGGCGACCAGCGCGGGTCGACGCCGTAATTCCAGGCGGCGCGCGCAAACGTGGCGCCTTGGCCCGCCAAAGGCGATCCCGCCAGGTACGCGTCGATGCGCCCAGCCCACTCGCTCACGAACACGTCCTCTTCGCTCATCCAGTTGGCGCCGTCGTCGACCACCTCGGGCTCGGGGGCGGAAACCTCGCCGCCCGCCGCTCCGCCGTCATCGGCGGGGGAGGGGTTTGCCTGGTTCATATCGGATGCGGTCGCCGCCGTGTCGGAAGGCGCGGTGGAAAACGTCGTGCCCGATTGCGACGTCGCGCTGCTGCCGGCATATCCGCCGCGCGCGGCCGCCTGGGCGCGCTGTTGCGCCTCAACGCGCGCCTGCTGCGCGGCGGCGAGGGCCGCCTTGGCCTCCAGTTCGCGCGTGTCGGCGTCGGCCTTAGCCTTCTCAAGCCCGGCTTGCTTCTCGTCAAGCTCGCTCTTCATGCTGGCAAGCAGCTGAATCTGCTCCATATGCGACGTCGTTATGCGGTCGATATAGTCTAGGTTCGACAGAAAGTCGAAGAAATTGTCGGCGCTCAGCAGCAGCTCGACGATTCCAACGCGTTGCTGCAGAACCTTGTACAGCTCGCGCGCAGCCGCCTCGCTGCGCACCTGCTGTTTGGGAATCTCACGCTCAAGCTCCGCAATGCGCTTCTTGTTGTCTTCGAGCGCCTCCGCAGCGGCCTTCGCCTCTTCCACCGCTTCGTTGTATGCGGCGGCGGTCTCCTCGACTTGCTGTTGGAAAGCGTCGGCAGCCGGATTGGTGTCGATGTTCTCGGCAAACGCTTGGAACGGCCTGGGCGCGAAGACGAGCATCCCGGCCAACAGAGCGGCGGCAAAACCTCCGCCGATTGCCTGCAGAAGCTTACGCCGATGCGACAGAACGTCTGCGTTTCCTACCACGTTTAAACTGCTTTCGATTGCTGCATTTACGACTTAATTATATGAAATTAGCCCGAGTGCCCGCGCCCTGCCCATATAAACCGCATATGGCGATTCGAACGTCACCCCGGGGACGGCGGGCAGTTGAACGTCACCCCAAGTTGAACGTCACCCCAGGGGTGATGGTCAAATTGAAGAAACGCTTCAGTGAAAAGAGGAGTTCCACCAAATTTGAACATCACCCCTGGGGTGACGTTCAAGTCGGGGTGGCGTTCGAATCCTTAAATCAGTTCCATTTGAGACTTGGTGTTGTTGTACCAGTCTTCCGGAGACGAGCAGTACTTCTCGGCCGCGGCTTTCGAGATCGTGTAGCCGTAGCCGGTGGCAAGCCCGCGCACGTGCGCGTCGATGGCCTCTTCCCACGAGCCCCACTCGGCCGCCAGGTTGTACGGGTCGGAGTCCGCCGCGCCCCAGCCCCACGCGTTGTGCGGGCGAATGCAGTACGCGCCCTTCGAGCTCTCCGTGTTGGAAATCGCCGGCGACCAGCGCGGATCCACGCAATACCGCCACGACGCCCGCGCGAACGCTTCGCCCAGCCCGGCCATCGGCGACCCGGCCAAGTAGGCGTCGATGCGCGGCGCCCATACGCCCACGAACTCGGATTCTGTCATGTACCAATCCGCGCCGTCGAACGACACGCCCGAACCGGTCGAGCCAGCTTGCTGCTTTGCCGCCCGCGCCGCGCGCGCCATGTCCAGGGCTTCGGTTGCAACGTTCAAGACGGCGTCTGAAGAGGCCTTCGCCTCGTCAAGGCTCGAACGCACCGCTTCCAACCGCTTCTGCGTGTCCCGAAGTGCGCTGATCGCCTTCACGTTTGCGCGGCTAATGCTCTCGATGTACTCCGTTTGCCGCAAAAAGTCGTCGAGGGAATCGGAGCTCAGCAGCATTTCAACGACGCCGATGCGGTTCTGCTGCAGCTTATATTGCTCGCGCATCGCGTTGTCGCAACGCTCCTGCTGCACGAGAACCTGCGATTCCAAAACCTCGGCGCGCTTCTGATACGCCGCCATTCGGACGTCGCACACGACAGCCACCGCCCGGGCGCGGTCGTACGCTTTCGTCAGCTGCTCGATCTCGGTTCCGGAATCCACCGACCCGAACTCGCTCGGCGCAGCCACGTACACCACGTCGGCCGCCTCGGCGCGTTCGGGGGAAAGGGTGGGGAAGGGAACCGCGCCGCCACCCAAAAGCGTTCCCGCGAGAATCGCGCACGCGCCCCATCGCGCACCGCGCGATAAAGCCGAATTGCATGTCGAAGCTGCTCGTTTCATGGGCGTTCAATTATAACCGACTGCTTTGACGGGAATGTAACAGCCAGAATGAGTAGCAGGACGTTCCTGATACTCATTTTCAGCAGAGGTGCCGAGGGCTGGGGCGCTCTCCGAAAATGAGTATCAGGAACGTCCTGCTACTCATTCCAAGTCGCTAGCGGATCTTGCGGCGGTAGCCGAGGAAGCCCTCGAGCACGCCGGCGGCGGTCATGCCGAATGCGAAAGGCGCGACGTACGGCGCGAACGGGTTGCCGGTCAGGATGCGGCTCAGGTTGCGCCCGTCGGGGTCGACCGTCGTGATCGCCGTCCAACGCGCGCCGGGCTGCGACGCGGTGATCGCCTCGTTCACGGCCGTCTGCTGCTCGACGATCTCGGCGGTGATCGTCGGGTTCACCACCAGGTCGGTCGGCGAGTCGGAAGGCGCCGGCTCGGGTTGGGGCGCCTGCTCGGTGCCGTCGGGCGTCTGCGACGTGGCGGTCGGCGCGTACGAAACGCCCGTCGCGCCCGAACTGTGCCGCGGCGTGTTCTCCATCGTGATGCTCGTCACCTCGTGCATCGGGGGGAGGGAAGTGCTCGCCGCATCGCCGTTCGTCGTCGCGCCGCCGTCTTCGGAGTCGGTCGGCGTCACCGCCGCCTCGTCCGACCCGGGCTCGTTCAGCTGCTCGGACAGCTTGTCGCTCGGTTCCGACGCCGCATGGCCCTTGCCGTAGTCGTCATCGACGTGCACGGTCAGCATGACGGCGTTCGAAATGGTCTCGCGCCCCTCGGTCGCCAGCACGCGCACGCGCACCCACACGCTCGAGGCGAGGCTGTTCTCGCTGCCGCCTTCGTCGCCCTCGTCGTAATAGCCGTCGGAACCATCGGGACCGTCCGCGCCGTCGCCTTCGCCATCGGCGCCGCCGTCCTCCTCGATCGGGTCCAGCTTGGCGGCGTACGTCGGAAGCCCGCGGCTGTCGGCTATCTCGGTCCACGTGTCGCCGCCGTCCTCGGTCCACTCCCACACGTAATCGGTGATGTCGGCGGGGTCGACGCCGGTCACGCTCGTGGTGAAGAACGCCACCTCGCCCGCCTCGGGCGGGTCGTACGCAAGCGATGCCGAAAAGCCGGTGTTCTCCTCGATGGTGATGGCCTGCGATTGCGCCACGCGGTCCATGCTCGTGGTGATCACGACGCGGTACATGCGCCCGATCGTGGTTTCAGACGTGGGAACGCGAAGGGTCTGCGACTTCAGCGGCTGCGGCTTGGCGGCCCCAGCGGCCCCAGAAGCCCCCGAACCCGAACCCGAGCCCGAGCCCGAGCTGCCCGCATCGCCCGACCCGGCAACCGTGTTCGTCCACGTAATGCCGCCGTCGTTCGATTCCTGCCACTCGTACCCGAACTGCTCGCCCTGGTACAGGCCCACGACGCTCGCAGACAAAAACGCCGTCTTGCCCATCGCCACGGGCACGTACCCAATCGCCGCGCGCAGCCCCTCGGAAGAAGCGCTGCCGCTGCCGCTGCCAGACGAGCCCTCGCCGTTCACGCGCACCGTGTTAATCCACGACAGCGCCGAGTCGACCGATACGCCATCGCCCACGAGCAGGCGGAAACGCGTGTTCTTCAGCAGGCTCGACGACCCATCGTCGCCATCAACGTGAACGATCGAGTTTGCGGCCAGAATCGCGCCCGCGCGCTCGCCGCCGATGCTCTGCCAGTCAATTGAAATCGATTCGCCCTGGTAGTTCACGAACGTCACCGACTGAACCTTGCTCAGGTCGACGCCGGCGTCGCGCAGCAGCGCCACCAGGCCGGGCCCTTCGCCGGTAATGGTCGTAGAACCGCCCGCGCCGCCGCTCAGCGTGCAGGTCGTGCTCGTCCAGCCGATGCCGGAAAGCTCGCCCAGCGAATACGCCCTGTTAATGGGCTCGCCCTGCGCGCCGTCGCCGCCTGCGCCATCACCCGCCGCGGCACCCGCGCCCGCCGCAGCTCCGGCTGCGCTCATGGCCACGCTGGCCGGCGCCACCACCAGAAGCGTGTCCTGCGGGTGCGATGCGCCCTGCACGTCGGCGTCCACGCCCGTGTTCACCGTAATGACGGCGGGAACCGAGCCGCCCGCGCGCCCCATGCCCGTGGTGCACCTAACGTCGGTCACCATCTTCTTCGAGGCGGTGAACCGGCCCGTGCCGTCAATCGACGCGCCGTCGGAATCGCTCACCGACCACTGCAGGCTCGCCAGCAGCTCGCGGTCGCGGTCGCTCGCGCCCGCCGCGTCGGCGGTGGAAAGCGTGTACGTCTTCGGGTTCGCGTTTGCGGCGGGGTTGCACACGGTCAGCCGCGCCGAGAACTGGTGCGAAACCGTCTGCCCGTCGGCCAGGTCGAGCTTCATCTCCTGGTACGGGCTCACGACGTTGCCGTTCGCGTCCAGGATCTGAATCGACTCGATGTAGGCGCCAGCCTGCTCCATGACGCTCACGCTGAACCGGATGCGCACGTTGCCCGAAAGCCCCAGCTGCGAATACGCCTCCGACCTCAGCGAGCACACGGCCACCACTTCGGCGTCGCTCGTGCCCTTCGCCAGCAGCATGCTCGACTTGCGCCCGCCGCTGTCCACGAAGTCGGCAGCATCCGCTCCCACTTCCACGCGCCAATCGACAAGCCCGCTCGCGTCGATCCGCGACCCGTCCGACTTCTCGATGACGGGGAAGAACTTCACGTCGCCCTTCACGGTGTCGATGGAGGGCATGCTCACCTGGCTCGCGCTGCCGTTCTTCACGTTCAGCTCGGCCACCAGCGCGCCCGCGCGCGATGAAACGTCGCGGCCGTTCTCGTCCAGGATGTGAATGCTCAGCCCCGTAACCTCTACCTTGGCATCGGCGGCAGGCTGCGAGTTCTGCGTGTTGCCACCGGTGGTGCCTGTGCCGCCGCCCGTGCCCGCGCCGGTGCCGCCGGCGTCGTCTCCCGAATCATCGCCGCCATCATCCGGCTGCTCGGGGTCGGGCGTCGGGGTGGGGGTGGGCTCTGGTTCGGGCTCCGGTTCAGGCGTCGGTTCGGGTTCGGGCTCCGGCTCGGGTTGAACCGCGGGGGCGTCGCCAGCCCCGTCGTCTGCGGGGTCGTCGGCGAACGCCAGCATCTCGATCCTGAACGAGCTCCAGAACACGAGCGTAAACACCAGCAAGACCCTCAGGGCCTGAACCACACGTTGTCGTGCTGTCGCGCTCAGGTGCATTCGCCTACTCCTGCCGCTCCCGTCGCTCCCGTTACTCCTGCTGCCTCTGCCTACCTCTGGCTGCCTTCCGACCCGGAATCCACGCCAGAGCCCGCGCCGCGCTCGGCATCAGCCTCGGCATCAGCCTCGGCATCGGCCCCGGAGCCATCCTCGCTCACCGATTCCGCCGCGGCGCCTGTCTCTACTAAATAGTACTTGCCGGTTGTCGGGTCCTGGTACACCGTGCCCTTCTCCACGAAGGCGTTGCCTTCGCCGTACAGCATCTCGGTCACTTGCTCTATGTTGTCGACTTCGGTCGTCTCGCCCATTTCCACTTGCGCGAACTTCCCCAAGTCAACGTTCCACGCAACGACGAGGGCCACCATAAGCCCGCATGCGAACACAAGCATGATGTCGCCCATGTTGCCCATCGACGACATCGGGTCGACTTCCTCGCGCTGCTGCTTCCACCACTGAGGGTTGTAATTCGATTTGAAGTAACTCGCCATAACCGATTCCGACTCCTTGGCTCTTGCCGATGCCAACCAACCGCTTCCCGCGAATGTTTGGGAAACCTACACTCGCGGAAGCACTTGCGAGTCGAGCGCGCCCGCGCTTCCCGCGCCGCCGCCCGAGGCGCCCGCTGCCGACCCCGATGCGGAATCGATGCCGCCGGCCCTCACGCGTTGGCCGCGCGTCAGCTCGAACACGAATGCATAATTAGAAGGGGTCTCGGTAAGGATCTCTCCGGATTCGCGCATCTTTTCGATCTTCTCGACCATGCTACCCATGGCGGTGTCGAGCGCCGACATGTAGTCGTCGTACCAACGCCCGCGCGTCCGCGCCACGAGCAAGCACACTGCCGCCACGATAAGACCGGCGACCGTCGTGTCGAACGCGATGAGCAACGAAGCGGAAAGCGCCGCAGTGTCGGCGCGACCCAACGCGTCGATGCCGGGGCCCAGAGGAATCAGGGTTCCCATCAAACCGACCATCGGAGAGATGCGCGCAGCCATGCTGTTGCGCGATCGGATCTTCTCGTAGCGCGCGGCTTCCTCGGTGACCAACCGACGCGTCAGTCCGACCAACGTGTCGCTCGGCAACATGCGGTAATCGTAGACCGTCAGAAGCGCCGTCTTTTGTCGACTAATTAACCCACTGTTATTGATGACATCCGGAATGTCCGCTTGCTCGGCTGCCGTCAGATCCGCCAAGAATTTTGGCATCACCGCTTTGAATTTTCGACGCTCGCTCATGTATTCGGAAAACAGGCTTCCGACGGAAAACAGCGCATAGGCGATGAGCAAAATCAGGGCCGCGATAACAGGCACCAGCATCGCCTGGGAGATGATGTGAAGTATGTCTCCGAGATACGACTGAGCCACTGATATTTCCACGAGTTTCAACCCCTTCCAAAAAGCGTTCAGAAGAACAGTACCACGCATTCCGCGCCCTCGCGCAGAACGACACCACATCGTCAAAGCGGGGCAGGAGGAGGGAAGGGTTGGGCGCCGCCGCGATTTGAACGTCACCCCAGGGGTGACGTTCAAATTGAAGGAACGCCTCTGCGCCAAAACGGAGCTTCAGAAAATTTGAACATCACCCCTGGGGTGACGTTCAAATCGCGGCGGCGCCCAACCCTTCCCTCCCCAGCAAAAAATCCGAGCGATTCTAAGCCGTTTTAAGCCTCGAAAACGTCCGCGCGGGTAAAAAAGCCCGTCGATCCAAAAGTGTGCAACATTGGTACACGACGATACAAAATTTGAAATTATTTCCGCATTGTGCAAAAATTTCCAACAATTGAATACGGCTGTGAAATTTTTTCTAGAAATCGCGTCAAACACACTACTGAAAGGCAGAACGATGCGAAGGAAAATGGATTCCTCTTTTGATGTCTGGATTCGCTCGAGCCACCGCAAGCCGCTGGTTCTTTTCGGTGCGCGCGGGGTGGGCAAGACCACGCTTTTGGAAGGCCTCGCGCAGCGCACGCAGCGCGATCTCATACACGTCGATTTCTCGGTGAATCCGTACGCCGCATCGGTCTTCGAAAGGACCGAAGATCCGCGCGAAATCCTGCGAAATCTCGAGGCCCTCATGGGGCAAAACGTCAACCCCGAAAACGCCCTTTTGGTGCTCGACGAAATCCAGCTTTGCGACGATGCGCTCATGTCGTTGCGCCGCTTCAAAACCGACTTTCCCGAGCTTCCCGTGGCGGCCGCCGGAAGCTCGCTCGGCGTGCATTTGGCGCGCGGCTCACATGCGGTTTTGCCCACCGAACACGTCAACACCGAAACGGTCCATCCGCTCGATTTCGAGGAGTTCTGCTGGGCCCTCGGCGAGGGTCCGTCGTACGACATCGCGGCCGAGTGCGCGCGCGAATTGAAGCCCTGTCCGATCCACGAGAAAATGATGGGCCTGTACCGCGAATACCTGCTCGTGGGCGGCATGCCGCAGACCGTCGAACGCTACGCGCAAACCCGCCAAATCGACGACGCGCGCTCCGTCCAGGAATCCATCCAAACGCTGTACATGGCCAGCATGTCGCTCGACGCGGAAGGGGTCGATCCCTCCAAGATCGCGGCCACGTGGAAGAGCCTTCCGGCCCAGTTGGCGAAGTCGACGGGCTCCACGAAATTCATGTGGAAGTACATCGCCCGCGGCGCCAAAGCCGAGCGTTACGCATCGGCTCTGGAATGGCTGCAGCAAGCGGGTTTCGTGAACCTGTGCACCCAGGTCAGCGGTGGGGGAGCGCCCGTGAGTTCCGCCGGTTACGACGTTGCGCAGCCCACGTTGAAGGCCTACGAGAACCCGTCGGCGTTCAAGGCCTACGTCGCCGATACCGGCCTGCTTTCCCGAGCGTACGGCGCCACCTTGGCAGATGTCGCCGAAGCATCGCCCGACGAGGCCCCGTTCCGCCAGCCGCTGTTCAGCGTGGGGCTTGCCGAGAATTTCGTCATGCAAGAGCTCGTTGCCGCAGGTGAGCAGCCGTATTACTGGGGCATGAAGAGCAAGCACGAGGCCCAGTTCGTCCTGCAGACCTACGATCGCCCCATTCCCATCGACGTAAACCCAGGTCAAAAGCTTACGCGCGCCACGGCCGCCCGCGATTTCGCCACCCGCTACGACAGCCCCTACGTGCTGCAGGTTTCGGGCCAGAACATCTCGCGCCGCTACCGCAACGACCTCGAGGTCCGCACCGTTCCGCCATATGCGTTGTCCCAGCTCGTAGCGTAAAATCCAAATTGAACGTCACCCCTGGGGTAATGTTCAAATTGAAGAGAGCTTCTACGCAAAGCGGAGCGCCAACAAATTTGAACATTACCCCAGGGGTGACGTTCAATCCGCCGTTCAATTTCCCCAGTTCAGGTGGCAAAAGCGGCAACAATCGAATGTGGAGGAATTGTGAAGTTGGGACACATGGCTCACGAGCCAGGGCCCCAGCCGCACCAAATGTCCCAAATCACCCCGCCAAACCCAACATGAAGGGGGAGGCCCCTCTGCGCCCCCAACATGTGGAAATCGCTATGTGAAAAACCGTTAACCCTGTTGAAACGCCTGGTAAAACGGAAAGTAACAAATGGGAAAACAGGGGGGAAACCGCGAAATCCCAGTTGCCGCCGTGGTATTCTTTACACACTTCGAAAACCTTGGGCAAAACGCCTAATTTGCCAGGCGTAAGGTTTTCGGGGGAGTAACTGAATAGTCGGAATTCAGCACGGGGCAGGCCAACCGCACATCAACCTCAGCAAGGTGCCCGGCGATTGGCTATCACATACCCAGCATGGCATCACGATACACGCCATGCATTCCAGCTCGAAAACCACCTATTCAGCTACAAGCGACCAGGTCGCGCATGCGGGGTTATTCCGACTTCCAACGCGCGCACGATCGGGCCGACGTAGGCGCACGCGCCGCATGCACTTTTTTGCGCTGACGTGCGAAAACAGGGGAGAAGCCGCCTTTTTCGGAACACGCTGGAAAAGCCGCTTCCTAAGGAGAGCATGGCCAAGACGGCAGAAATACAGTGGCACAAGCGGGCAATTGGCACGCTGTGCGCGGCCTTTGTGGCAGCGACGCTCACCGTCGCGCCTGCTCAGGCGTTTGCCGAGGGCGAAGGCGAAGGCGCCGATGGCGCTAACACCACTGTGTCCACCGAGGTCACGGCCGAAGCAACCACGCTCGAAACCGAAACCCCCGAAACCAATAACGCAACTAATATAAGCGACGAAAACGCCAACCTGGAAACGACCGATGAAACCGACGGCCAGGGCGTCAAAACCGAAACCGAAGGCGACCTCACCGACCCCGACGCAACCGACGAAACCACCCTCGTCGAGGAAGTCGTCGAAAAGGTCGTCACCTACAAGATCACGCTGAACGCAGCCGGCGGCACCGTCGACGGCGAAGCGACCAAGGTCCTCGAAGTCGAAGCCGGCAAGACGGCGACGCTGCCCGCGGCATCGCGCGGCGGCTACAAGTTCGTCGGCTGGGCCACGACCGAAGGCGCAACCCTCGATGACGTGAAATACCATGAGGGCGATACACTCGACGCGGCCGACGTTACACTGTATGCCGTGTGGGCGAAAACCACCACGGTGAAGAAAGCCACCGCGGCGCAGGTGCAGTCCTTCGCTTCGAGCAATGCGCTCAGCACGGCAAGCGCCAGCAGCGTTTCCATGGTCACGCAGGCCGACATCGACCTCACCCAACCGCAGTACGACTTCGGCGACAACCGCGTGTACTGGACGTTCAGCGGCGGCACCCTCACCATCACGGTGCTGCAGGCGGGCGCAACCGTCAACCTCGCCGTCGGCAACGTCCCGTGGCTCAGCCGCCTTACGCCGACCGAGTTCTACAACGTCGTCATCAAGAGGAACCTCGACACCTACACGCTCAAGGTCTCCGACCTCACCGGTTGGTTCAACGGCATGAGCAACCTGAAGACGTTCGAGGGTGGCGAGATCCTCGACACCAGCAGCGTCCTCAGCTTCAAGGAAATGTTCAAGGACTGCACGAGCCTCGTCTCGGTTGGCGGCTCGGGCTCGTGGCAAACAGCGGGCCGCGACGCGAACGGTGACGAGCATCCGGATGACGTCAACTTCGAGAGCATGTTCCAAAACTGCAGCAGCCTTCGCGAGTTCGCGTTCGACAGTTGGACGGTCAGCGCCAACGCCAACCGTAAGAACATGTTCGAAAACGCATGGCGCATCAAGCAGCTGTCCGTCACGAACAAAGTCGATTTCCGCGACCCGGCCAATTCCAGTTACACCGTGGGCCTCGAAACCATGGAGTCGCGCGGCAAGTACACCGGCACGTGGGTGAAATCGGGCGACGATACATGGAACACTAATCACCCCGACGCCACCACCAAGGAAATGCTCGACGATTTTTCGACTATCGCGGCGGGACGCGAGGTTTACAACTTCGTGTTCGATTCGTACTTCGCGTCGAGCGAGAGCCACGACAAGAACGTCCGTTGGAACTACGACGACACCAACGCCATCCTTACTATATATATAGTAGATGCTGCGAAAGACTGCACCATCACCGAGATGGCCGATCAGGTTCCCTGGCTGAAGACGTTCCAGAACGACGCCAAGAACATTATCGGCACCGTCATCTTCAAGGGCCTCGACCAGAACGACGACATCGCGAAAGTGAGGCCCACCACGCTGGCCAATTGGTTCCAGAGCTACTCGGGCATGAGCGAGTTCGACGGATCGGGTCTCGACGTGTCGCAAGTCGACAGCTTCGCGAACATGTTCCGCTACGACTCGTTCCTCGCCAAGCTCGACATCTCCGCTTGGGACATGGTCGCCTGGTACGCCAGCCACCAAGCCACTGCAGCGACCGGGCTTGCCAACATGGTCGCGGGCTGCAACATCTTGCGCACGATCGTCGTGGGCAACAGGGTGCTGCTCGATGGCATCGGCCTGACGAGCTTGGTTCCGCGTTACCCGGCGGAAGGCACGTGGCACAGCGACGACACCGTCTGGTTCGGCACGACCGCCAACCTGGTGGCGCGATACAGCGACAAGACCAACGGTACAGATATCAGCGAAATGGAATTGGACACCACCGATCCGCTGAACCCCACCATTACCAGCCGACTGAGCGTCGACCCCACGACCGGCAAGACCTACGGCACCACCTATACATTTGTAGACAGCAGCCTCGGCGGCCGCTTCGCAAACGACAACGTTTGGTGGACATGGGATACCGTCGAGAAAATCCTTACCATCGGCGCTGACGCGCAGCGCGAATACAACGGCCAACTTAGGAACCTTGCCAGCAGCGAGCTCGTCGTGAACGTCGACAACTCGAGTGCCCCCAACTACGAAAACTTCACCACCGCCGGTACCGTTCCCGTCTTGCAGCTTCCGTGGCTGGCAACCGGCATCGTGGAAACCAACACGCTGAAGCAAATCGTCACGCAGGGCAACTTCAAGCCCACCACGCTGAAGGGCTGGTTCCAGAACAACGACTACCTCGAAACGTTCGTCGGATCCGGCATCGACGTTTCCGACACCACCTCGTTCGAGGACCTGTTCGCAGGCTGCACCCGCTTGGCGGGCGTGAACCTTTCCGGTTGGAACATGCGCGACAACGGCCAGAACCCGTCGAACCGTGCAACCGACGCCTACAAGAACATGTTCTACAACTGCACTCAGCTGCGCACGCTGACCGTGTCCGGCACGGCCGTGCTCGACAACACCACGTTCTTCGCGAATGAATCCGAGCAGCACGCAGCGCGTCACGGTTCGTGGATCACCGGCAACGACGCCTGGTTCGGCTCGAGCTACGACTTGGCCAACCGCTACAACCCGACGCAAAGCGAAGTGACCGACGCCACCGAGCTCACCTACACGTTCAGCACCACCACCATGTCGGGCCGTTTCAAGAACACGAACGTCTGGTGGAAGTACAACGGCCAAGACCCGCGGTACGGCACCGTGCTGCAAATCGGCATCACCGACCCGAACCTCAGCACCGAAATCACCGAGAACGCCGACAACCTGCCGTGGCTCACGACTCCGGGCATCAACATCGTCGAGGCGATTTACCGCATCGTCTTCACCCCGAGCTACAAGCAAAACGGCGACATCGTCCGCGTGAAGCCCGTCTCCAGCCAATACGCTTGGGGCGACCCGAACGGCAAGCAGATGGAAAACTGGTTTGCCGCAACCGTCGCCGGAGGCGAAACGCTCGACAAGAAGACCGGCAACAACATCGAAGCCGACGGCGGCTACAAGAGCCTCATGACCTTCGATGGCGCTGGCCTCGACACCAGCGAAGCCACTTCGCTGAAGGGCCTCTTCAAGAACTGCGTCCACCTGTCGGGCATCGACAACGTCGGCCATTGGGACCTCTCCAACGTCACCGACATGTCCGAAATGTTCCTGTGGTGCCAGGGCCTGAACGACCTGCCCGCCGGCATGGATTCCTGGAAGGCCACCACCGGCAACGTGAAGAACTACTACCGCATGTTCTGGCATTGCAGCTACCTCGACGATGTCACGTCCATCGCCGAGTGGACGCTCTACCAAGGCACCGCCCAAGACCCGCTGAACATGGAAGAGATGTTCGGCATGTGCGAGTACTGGGCCAACGTCGACATTCACGGTTGGGACATGCCCACGACGGGTAAATACACCAACATGTTCTACAGCGACTGGTCAATCGACCGCCTGACGGTCGGCAACGGGGTCATCCTCGAGGGAACGGGCCTGAACACGGCCATCACCGCCCGCGGCGACACGCGCGGCAGCTGGGGTCGTGTCGACACGAGCGACGTCGAATACGAAGCTCCCAGCACCAGGGAATGGTTCGGCACGTCCAGCAACTTGGTGCACCGCTACAGCTTCACCGGCACCACGAAGACTGTGAAGACGAACTACGAACCCGAAGAGAACAACTTCGGAACCATCATATATGTATGGAGCGCCAAGAACCTGCGCGGCCGCTTCGCCAACGACAACGTGTGGTGGAAGTTCCACGGCACCGAGTCCGGCCTGCTCGAACTCGGCGTGACGAACGGCAGCCTGAGCACCACCGTAAACGAAACCGCAGCCGAACAGCCGTGGCGCACCGTCATCGGCGACTCGTACACGAGCGACATCAAGTACGTGCAGGTGAAGGCTGGTTCGAACCTGTACGTTCAGAATCCGGAAGAATGGTTCATGGGCTACACCGCGCTGCTCACGTTCGACGTGGGCGGCATGCGCCTGCCCAGCGGCGCCAGCGTCGTCGGCCTGTTCGACGGCTGCCTGAACCTCGACACGGTCAGCAACCTGCAGAACTGGAACAGCGACATCGCGAACGTCACGAGCTTCGAGCGCATGTTCAAGAACAACCAGCAGCTGACCGGCCTCACCGGCGTCAGCGGTTGGACGACCACCAACCTCACGTCGGTCAAGAGCATGTTCGAAGGCTGCCTGAAGCTCGGCACCCTCACCGAAATCTCCAGCTGGGATGTCAGCAAGGTCAACGACTACTCGTCGTTCCTGTCCGGCGACCTGCGCCTGCAGGCGCTCGACATCTCGGGTTGGGAAATGTACGTCTATCACGACAACGATAACAACGGCGCTCCGATAACCGCGACCGCTTACACCGCCGACACCGATCACTCCACGTACCCCAATGTCACCACCACGAAGTTTACCGACATGCTGAAAGACTGCGTGTCGCTCGGCACCACGCCCAACGGCTTCCTGAAGCTCAGCGCCACGTCGATCATCGACGGCGCCACGTCGGGCTTCAACAACTCGCTGAACAGCACGGCGCTCGGCGTCGGCCGCATGCCCACGCAAGGCGCCTGGGTGCTCTCGGAAATCGGCGGCAACATCCTGTGGTTCGGCTCGTCGAACAACCTCGCCGCGCGTTACCCGACAACCGCCAAGCAAACGGCTGCGCGCAATCTCACCAACCCCGCCGTGCATGTGTACACGTGGGATCCCGATCGCCGCACCGGCCGCTTCGACAGCAACGACTACGTGTGGTGGTCCTACGACGGCAACGGCACGCTGTCGTTCGGTTCCGAGCTCGCGTATCAGACGAACCCCGAAGACTACACGGTCACCGAGGTGCAGAGCGCCAAAGACGCCGTTGCCGCCGACAGGCTTCCGTGGGTCACCATCGTCGGACGCAACAACATCAAGCACATCACCACGCAGCTTTCCGATGGCCTTATCCGCGTCACCGATCTGCGCAACTGGTTCGCCGACTACCCGAACCTCGAATCGTTCGACGGTTCAGCGTTCGTCACGAACTTCACTTCGACCGAGTACACCGGCCTGAACGCGCCGTACGACAACGTGTCGAACTCGTTCGAGCGCCTGTTCGCCGACGACCCCAAGCTGAAGAGCGCCACCGGCTTCGCCAACTGGGACGTCCACAACATCACGAGCTTCAAGCAGATGTTCCAGAACGACACGCAGTTGGGCAATGTGTCGACGGGCGGCGTCGTGTCCGGCCTTACGTGGAAAGCCCCGGCTGCGGGCGCAGGCTACACCGTCACCGACGCGCTGGCCGACGTGTCCTACATGTTCGACGGCTGCGCGAACCTCGACGTCATGAACGAAACCGCCAGCTGGGATGTAACGGGCGTAACCAACTTCACGGCCTTCCTGAACGGCGCGGCCAAGCTGCGTCAGCTGTCGCTGCTGGGTTGGGAAATGAACGAAACTGCCGACCGGGCCAACATGCTGAAGGGCCTTGCGAACCTGCAGCGCGTCGTCATCGGGCCGAACGCCGGCCTCATCGGCGCGAACTTCACGTCGAATTCCGCCGACATCTCCACGCGCACCATCCAGGACGGTTCGTGGAGGACGCTCGACGACAGCTGGCGCGGCTCTACGAGCAACATCGCCTGGCGCTACGCCAACGACCATAGCCGTTCGGGCGCGAGCCTCTCCACGACGAATTCCTATACATATATATGGTATCCAAACGAGTACTACGGCCGCTTCACGTGGCTTTCGGGCGATAACGCCGGCAAGTCGAACGACAACGTCTGGTGGATCTACTTCACCGAGGCCGGCAGCTACGGCGGCAACGCCTATGCGGCCAAGACGCTGCTCATCGGCGCCAGCAATGCCGCGGGCGAAACGAAGGTGCTGCCCAACATCACCGCAGCCCAGCTGCCGTGGCTCGACATCACCATGACCGCAAGCGCCAAGATAAAGACGAGCGCCGAAATCATCGCCACGGTGGGCGCCGCCGTTCCCGCGACGCTTGCCAGCTGGTTCGCCGACTACACCAGCCTGAAGACGTTCAACGCCTCGGGCCTGAACCTCACCGGCACCGGCGACGCCGTGTACGCGAACATGCTGCAGGGCGACACGCTGCTTGAAACGCTCGTGCTTCCGAAAGACATCATCCTCACCGGTTCTGGCCTTTCGGGCCTCAGCACGCGCCAGGCGCACCAGGGCATGTGGGTCATGGGCAACGACCTGTGGTTCGATAGCTCCGCCGAGCTCGAGAACCGCTACGGCACCGCGCAGGCCATGAAAGGCCGCTTCTACGGCACGTACGACACGAACGGTCGCCTGTACGGCTATTACGACGAAAACAACGAAGCGACCGACAGCACCGATTCAGATGTCACCCCGTACGACCCGACGCATCCCGCCGGCAACGTCACGTACACGTGGGACAACACGCGCCTGGGCGGTCGCTTCCCCAGCAACCAGAACGTCTGGTGGACGTTCGTCATCGACCCCGATGACGACAACGTCGGCCTGCTCACCATCGGCGGCGACGGCTCGTCGGATGAAACCACCACCGTCACCGAATACGGCGACATCGACGGCAACAACGGCCCTGGCATGCCGTGGCTGGTCGGCCGCATCAACGACTACAAGACCTACAAAGACAGCTATTCAGCCGTTTCGTCGCCGAGCGGCAACCCCAAGACCCAGGGCTATTACACGCGCAGCGGAGCCGGCACCACCGCAAGCCCCTACGTGTACACGCTCACCAACGACACCAGCGTGAAGAACGGCACCACGTACTATACGAAGTCTGTTGTGGAAGACGTCGTCGGCACCGACAACATCCTGAGCGTCACCACCACGGGCACGATCGCGCCGCAGAACCTCACGGCGTGGTTCGCCAATCTGGCGAAGCTCGAAACGTTCAGCGGCCTGCACCTCGACACGGCGAACGTGGTCAACCTCACCAAGATGTTCTACCAGTGCGAATCGCTCAAAGAGCTCAACGACGTGAACGGCTGGAACACAGGCAGCGCCGAGAACTTCGACTACATGCTCGCCGGCCTCACCGCCATTAAGAAACTCTCGCTGTATGGTTGGAACACCACGGCCGCCACGTCGATGCAGTACATGTTCGCTGACGACGTGAGCCTCACCGACCTGGTTCTCGCCCTGAAGGGCGGCAACTCCTGGAATCTCCTGCGCGAAGGCGGAACTCCCGTCAACCAGTCCAACATGTTCTACAACCTGAAGAGGCTTACCTGGCTGACCGTCAGCGGCACCATGGTGCTGAAGAACGCCGGCTTCGAAAGCGACGAGTCCAATGCCAGCAACAACCTGGCCGACCACGGCAAGTCCGATGGCTCGTGGGCATGGAACGGCGACCAGGGCACCGGCGAAGGCGGCAGCGCGCAAGCCGAGGGCGGCGACCCCGATGCCGAAGAGCCGTTTTGGGAAGGCTCGACGAGCGACCTCTCGTCGCACTACACGCTCACCGCGAAAACCAGCACCGACGAATGGTCGCTCACGCGCAGGCTCTACTGGCGCAAGGGCCGCCTGTTCGGTCTGTTCAACAACCAGAACGTGTGGTGGCGCTACATCACCACCTACGTGAAGGACGATAACGACGAAGACACCGACGAAGTCGACTACGCCACGCTTTCCATCGGCCGCGTCGCCACGCCCGATGGCGACGACTTCACCGTCACCGAATACGGAACAAGCTTGCCGTGGCGCTCGTTCGTCGAAACCGGCGCCGCCGACTGCCAGAACTTCATCTACCGCTTCGTGGCCAACAACAGTCGCGGCACGGTGGGCATCGAGAACTTCAGCGACTGGTTCCTCAACCACAAGTACTTGGAAACCTCGAATACGCCGCAAATCAACCTTGCGCCCACCACCAGCATGTACCAAACGTTCGCCGGGTGCACCGCGCTTACCAGCGTCACCAACCTCGGCACGGGCGGTGCCACGACCAGCGCCCTTACCACGGTCGAGAAGATGTTCTACATGCCGCTCGACGCGAACGACCCGTCGCACCTCACCACCATCACGGGCATGGGCAACTGGGTCACGACCGAGGTCACGAAGTTCGACCAAGCGTTCTACAACTGCACCGAACTGCAAGGCCTCGACATCCACAACTGGGACATGATCTCCGTCACCGGTGACGGAGATATCAATTACGGCGATGGCGGCTACGCGGGCACGCGCACCACCGTCCCCACGCGCTCGTACATGCTGACCAACGACCACAACCTGCGCACGATGGCGCTCGGCGTGTACGTCGTGCTCGACGAAACCGGCTTCGAAGACACGCTGACCACGCTGGGCGTGCGCGACGGCATGTGGCTGCAGCGCGACAGCAACGACAACGACGTGTGGTTCGACACGACCAGCCGCCTGTCCGACCGCTACTCGGTGGCCACGGGCAACAGGTTCGTCAACCGCCCTGCGGCAAACATCACCTATGTTTGGGACGACACGCGCATCGGCGGCCGCTTCCTTTCCGACAGCGTGTCGGTGCGCGGCGACGCTGCCACGGGCAACACCTGGTGGACATGGACCCGCAAGGGCGACAACAGGGGCCTGCTCGAAATGGGCACCTACGACGGCGCGGCTGGCACGTACAAGGAAGTCACCGAATTGGCGACCGACAGCAACGTCCTGTACGCATCGTCGGGCACTGCCGGCGACGCGTACAACGCCACGCTCGTCACCAAGGACAACTACACCACCGTCAGCGCCAACGTTTTGCCGTGGCGCATCGCGCTCGCCATCGGCCTGAAGGACACCACGCCGATCGACCCCGACGCCGCCACGCCGACGTACACCGAATACAACTACCTTACCGACATCACCGACGTGAAGACGTACGGCAGCTTGGCCCCCGTGAACATGGCGGCTTGGTTCCAGAACCACACGAACCTGTACAGCTTCGACGGCAGCGGCTTGGACGTGTCGAACACGACCACCATGTCGAAGATGTTCAACCATGCGCCGAAGCTGGGCGCGAAGAAGACCGGCGCAACGAGCCGCAGCACCGTCACCGGCATCGCCGACTGGACAACCACCAAGGAGCTCACCGACCTGTCGTACATGTTCGCAAGCGACTACGAGCTGACCACGCTGCCCAACCTCAGCAAGTGGTACACGGGCATGGTCACGAACTTCTCGTACATGTTCTACGACTCGTACAGCTTGCAGGCCATCAACGGCATCGGCGTGTGGGACACGCGCTCGGCCACGACATTCAACAGCATGTTCGCCGCGAAGGACCCGGGCGTGCATTCCATGTCCATCACCGATTTGAACCTGGCCGGCTGGCATATGCGCACCCACGAGGCGATAACCGATGCCACGCACGACACCACCATCGCCGCGCGCACTGCCGACCCGTCGGCCGTGAACTTCCTGTACGGCTGCGCCGACCTGAAGGAATTCCAGATTGGCCAGTACTTCACGGCCGAGACGAAGGCCGCACCCACGCGTCGCTACACCGTGGAAACCACGCATGCCAACAATTACACGACCAGCAACCAGTACTGGTACATTTACGCACCCGGCGCCACGTACATCCTGCTGAAGTTCGACAGCAACACCGAGTTCGGCGGCCACTACTGGTATACGCCTTATGGATCTGACTATACCCGCTATGGCGGAGCCGACTCGTTCACCGTCACGTATGGTGGCCCGAGCCTAGCCCAAGGCTCTGAATCGTATGCCTGGAACGGCACTCCGTCGAGCCGCATGGTGAACAGCACGCGCACGCTTACGACGGGGCAGACCGTGAACGGCTTCGAAACGTGGGTGCTCACGGGTGCGCAGTGGGTCGACCTCTCGCTCATTCCCAGCTTGTCGAACAACTACACGCATTACTCGCGTTGGGGCTTCAAGGTCGACATCTACTCCGACGCCGACATTTACGAAATGCGCTCCACCAGCCCCTATGCCGTGTTCACCAACGAGGACCTCGGCACGTACGGTGCCGGCCGCACCGATTACGCTGGCCGCCTGACCGCCGGCGTGGCCAACGTGGGCACGTGGGAGCGCACCTCCGGCGGCTCTGCCTGGAAGGGCACCGCCATCGACCTCCTGAAGACCGAAAACGACACCACCATTTCCGCCATCAGCGGAACCACCATGGCCGGCACGTACACGTTCCAGCCGGGTGTCATCCTGGGCCGCTTCAATTCCAACCTGAACGTGTGGTGGGAGCTCGACAACAACATTGCCAACAGCACCACCACGGCTGGCACGCTCACCTTGCACGGCGCCGACAGCGCCGCCACCAGCCGCGTCGAAGAGAAGATGCCCGCCGCCTACCCGAACGACGTCTTCCCGTACAGCACCAAGTACAGCAACGAAGACACGCCCAGCGTGCCGTGGGACTTCCTCCGCCGCTACTGGCGCAACACCGGCCTCACCTTCATCTACAACGTGGTCGATACAGAAGGCACGATAGCGCCCGACTTCCCGGCGTACTGGTTCTGCGACTACCCGCAGCTGAAGACGATCAGCATATCGGGCATGAGCGTGACGACGCGCGTCACCAGCCTCAGCCACATGTTCGCCACCAACCCGTTGCTCACCAAGGTCACGGGTTTGTCGCTGTGGCAAACAGGCAACGTCACCACCATGGAAGCGCTGTTCAGCGGCGACTACATACTCGGCCGTGCATCCGATAACGGTGAAATCAACACGCTTGCCAACTGGAATGTCAGCAAGTGCCTGAACTTCAAGGACTTCTTCAAGAACTGCGCTGCGCTGACGGTGTACGACGGCGTGCGCAACTGGACGCTGTTCACCGATGACACCGACCCCGCGAAGGTCATCAACATGCAGAGCATGTTCCAGAACTCGGGCATCACGGCGCTCGACATGCTGTCGAACTGGGTCACCAGCCGCGTGAAGAACTTCAGCTACATGTTCGCGGGCTGCGTCGGCCTGACGAACGCCACGGGCATTGCGGGTTGGTCCGTCGGCAAGCTCTCCGACCAAAGCACCAACACCACCGTCGAGAGCATGTTCGACATGGACGGCTACAACTCCACGGTGCTTACGACGGTCGACCTGTCGAAGTGGGAGATGCGCACCGGCCTCACGATTAAGAACCTGCTGCGCAATTGCCGCGCGCTGCTGCGCATCACGCTCAGCGAGAAGTCGAACCTGGGCGTCAGGGGAGCAGCCGACGATACCGGCCTGAACAACACCCTCGCCAACCACGCAGTCGTCAACGGCATGTGGAAGCGCCATGACTACCCGACGCCGGGCACGTGGCGCGGCCCGTCTTCGAACTTGCAGGTCATTTACGGTGCCACGGTCAAGTTCAACAGCGACAACGCCGTGTGGACCTACAACTGGGATAGTGCCCTTTCGGGCGGCCACTTCGCCTATGGCGACGGCATCGACAACACGTGGTGGTACTACGAGCGTCCGTTGAACTCCAGCGACACCACCGGCGGCGTCCTGCATATCGGCACCGACGGCTCCGGCAACCTCGAGGTCGAGGACATGTCGCCCAACCATCCGTCCACCAACCCCACCACCAAGGGCGGCGACCCCATAACCAAGGGCCTGCCGTGGGCCGACATCGTCGCGAACAGCACGACGCCCATCCGCAAGGTCGTCTTCGAGGGCGGCATCGTGCTCATCAACCCGCAATATTGGTTCAAGGGCTACACCAACCTGCTCGAAGTCGACGCAAGCGGCCTCGACCTGTCCGAAGTGTCCGAGAACTCGCTCGCGGGCATCTTCCAAGGCTGCACCAACCTGAAGTCCATCACGGGCGTCGACGGTTGGCCGCTGCAAGACGTCGAGAACATGAGCTACCTGTTCGACGGCTGCACCAACCTCACCGAGATCCAGGGCGTGCGCTACTGGCAGTCCACGCCGAACCTGACGAACGTGTCGTTCATGTTCCGCGGCACCACCAACCTGTTCAAGGCCAAGGTGAAGTACCACTACACCATGACCCAAGACGACGACGGCGACTATGTCACCGACAACAACGGCACGTCGTACAGGAAGTACAACTCGAACAGCGACCCGTCCACCATGACGCGCTACAAGGCTGTGAAGGACGAAACGAACGGCACGTTCGGAACGAGCGACGACGGCCTTACCTACACCGCCTACACCGCTCCGACCGACACCGAGAAGTACCCGATGCTCGCGGCGCTCGTCCGTTGGGACGTCAGCCACGTGACCACCTTCGAGTCGATGTTCGAGAACTCCACCTGGCTCGAAACGCTCGACTTCATCAAGGACTGGCAGCTGAACACCAACTCGGCCGATTTCGCAATTGGCGTAAGCGACACGTTCAGCCTGTCCTCGGGCATCGGCATTTCGCTGAAGAACATGTTCAAGAACTGCACGCACCTGACCAAGGCCGACCTCAGCGGCTGGGACGTCACGTACGTGAAGACCTTCGAGGGCATGTTCAGCGGCGCTACGAGCCTGCAAGAGCTCGACATTCACACGTGGACCATGCCGTTCTCGTATTCGAAGGCGACCTACTACCCCGAAGAGGGCCATTACCTGGTGGAAGGCGGCGTCTACTACAAGTACGTGGCGCTCGCAGACGACGAGGACTACGCAGGCACGAAGTACAAGCTGGTTGACGGCGCGTACTCCGAGTATGACTCCGTAAACGATTCCGCATATGATGGCGCCTTCTACAAGAAGGTCACCGCGACCAAGGGTCCCCAGAACCAAAACGTGAAGGAAGACGGCGTCGACGCCGCTTGGATCGTCACCAAGCCGGCATCGGCCTCGTATGCCGCCCAGACCCCCTACATGACGGGCGCCATGATTCAGGACATGCTGTACAACTGCTACAGCCTGAACAAGATGTACCTGGGCCCGGGCGTCGTGCTTTGCGTGGCGGCCTACAACACCGACGTCGACTACAACGGCAACATCAGCATCGCCGAAACCATCGAAAGCGGCTTCCACAACAGCCTGAGCAACCGCGGCGCTTGGAACGGCCGCTGGCAGCAGCTCGACAACTCGTGGTTCGACGGCACGGCCAACCTGGCCGAGCGCTATCGCTACGGCAGCCCCACCAAGCCCAACTCGTACGAGTGGTACGAGTGGAAGCAGGGCCTCATCGGCGGCCACTTCCTGTGGACCAGCGCCAATACGCTCGACAACGTCGCCGCCAAGTGGCAATTCGATTCGTCTACCGGAACGCTCTACATCGGCCTCGACGACGACGCCTCTAACACTACCGTCGGCGCGCTGCGCAGTCAGGCGTCGATCGACAACTGGAGCTCCGCCTACTATTACCGTTACGGCAGCTGGAACAAGACCGACAACAACCTGCCGTGGCTGCGTCATGGCGTGGCTAGGCCCAGCGACGTGCTGCACATCGTCTTCCAGCGCAACAACAACGGCGACAGCCTGGCTCCGCTCACGCCGGCCAACTGGTTCGCGCGTTACTACCGCGTCACCGACATCGACGGCTACGGCTTCGATGCTTCCAGGGCTTCGAACTTCTCGCAGATGTTCCATTACTGCTACAGCTTGAAGACCCTGAACAACACCGGCACGTGGAGCCTCGGCACGCATTCCAGCGCTTCGTCGAACACGCTGAACCTCACGCGCATGTTCTACAACAACGACGCGCTCACCACCACGGCCGGCATCGACACGTGGACGATGCCCAACAACGTGAACTTCACCGAGATGTTCTACGACTGCGACTACCTGAACAAGGTCGACTTCACCGGCTTCAAGGCGGCTGACGGCTCGCACTTCAAGTTCCTGCAGGGCACCAAGACCCTCACCAACATGCTGCTGAAGACGCCACGTTTGGCCACCATCATCGTCGACGACCAGGTGGTCCTGAAGTACTCGGCCACTAACCACGTGGGTATCGACGCTAGCAGCACGCGCCCGAACAACACGGGTTCGTGGAAGCTCACCAGCATGGCGTGGTTCGGCAACTCCACCGCGCTGGAAGACCGTTACACCAACGGCGCGGGCGGCGCGCAAGACGACGTGAACCGTCCGCTCGGCGTGTTCACCTACGTGTGGGATTCCACGGCGCTTGCCGGCCGCTTCCCCAGCAACCCGAACGCCTGGTGGCGGTTCTACATCGGCGCCACCACGGCGGGCCAGAAGGGCTTCCTTGAAATCGGCACCGACAGCGGCCCCAACAAGAACATAGCCGAAACGCGCGCCGACATCGAGGCGCTGTGGCTCACGTACCCGGGTGTCGACACGTTCAACTTCAACGGAACCACCACGGCCATCAACCGCGTCGTCTTCACAGGCTCGCCGCACATCAACACGCCGGCTAACTGGTTCAGCGGCTACAAGCGCCTTGAAATGTTCAATGGCGCCAACCTGAACACCACCGACGTCACCAGCTTCACGCGCATGTTCCAGAACGACCCGCTGCTCGTCGACCTCATCAACATGAACGATTGGAACGTCGACGCCCTCACCGACGTGTCGTACATGTTCGCAGGCTGCACGCAGCTGAAGACGAACCGCGGCACCGCAACCGACGCGAACGCCGGCATCAACAAGTGGCACATGCTCAACGTCACCGACTTCAGCCACATGTTCGAAGGCTGCACCGCGCTGAACGACCTCGACCTGACCGCTTGGGATATGGTGCACGTGCCCGTGTACGTCGTCGACGAACACGGCAACTTCGTGCTCAGCGCGTCGCTGTACCGCAAGTACAACGACAGCACCGACAAATCGAAGGACCGTTACTCCGAGTCGTACGTTGCCGACGACGCCGATCCGGAAACGGCCACCTACATCATGTACGTCACCGACGACAACGGGCAGACGTTCCGCGAGTACCGCGCCACGACCGACAACGGCGCCGTGCGCTTCAACCTTGCTATCGTGGAAGACCCCAACGGCGCGTACGTCACCGACGACGGCGGCGACACGTACCGCGTGTACAACGAGCAGATCGACAAGGAAACTGAAAACCTCAAGCGCTTCAACATCACGCCCACGCAAGCCACCAATGGCGATTTCGTCGCCGAGACCAGCGACGTTTCCACGACGTACCGCGGTTACAACTCCGCCACCGACGATGGCGCCGTGCGCTACGACTACGTGGCCACCGAAGATCCCGACGGCTACTACGTGCGCACCGACAGCTCGGACATCACCGACAGCGCGGGCAACCATTACCGCGCCTTCAGCGAATCCTCCGACATCGTCAAGCGCTACAAGCTCAGCTACGAATCTGACGATGAGGGTCAGTACGTGAACATCGACGGCCAGTACGTCGAATACGTTTCCAGCAGGGACGACGCCAAGATCCGCTACAACCTCATGGCCGGTCCGTCTGCCGAGGGCACGTACGTCCAAGACGACGAGAACGGCACCATCGAGGACTACCTCGGAAGGAAGTTCCGCCTCTGGGTCGCTGCCGACGGCACCGACGCCGAGCTGTTCCGCATCTGGTACGAATCGAACGTCGAAGGCTACTGGGTAACCGAAGACGATGGCGAAACGTATCGCCCCTACGACGCAGAGCTCGACGAGGCGAAGCCGCGCTTCAACTACGTGGCCGCCGAGACCACCGACGAAATCGCCGATGACGACTACGTGCTCGATGCCAACGGCGACGTCACCATTAGCGACGGCAGGAAGTTCCGCCTGTACGACGCTTCGCTCGATGTGGTTACGCGCTACAACCTCGGCTACGAAGTGGCTGCGCAGGGTCAGTACGTCACCGACGACAACGGCGCCAACTACCGCGAATACAACCCCACGACCGATGCTCCGGCCGTGCGTTACACGCTGGTCGCCACGGCCGACGACGACGGCCAGTACGTCACCGACGACGATGGCGCGACGTACCGCGTGGCCGGCGTCACCGACGGCGACAGGCAGCATTACACGCTGACGCTCACCGAAACCCTGGAAACCGTAAACGTCTTCGTCGCTGAAACGGTGTTCGGCAGCGTGTCGTACCGCAAGTTCGACTCCCTCTCCGACGGCCCGAAGCAGCGCTACCACAAGGAATTCGTCGCCGACGCCAACGGCGACTACGTCGCCGACGCCAACGGCAGCGTGGTCGACTGGCAGGGTGCGAAGTACCGCGAGTTCGTGTCGACGACCGATGGCGGCAAGGTCCGCTACACGCTGACCGCCACCGAGAACAACTACGGCGACTACGTGAAGGACGGCGAAACCTACCGCCTGTACAAGACGGGCGACACGGGCCAGCGTTACTCGCTTTCGCTCGAGGAATCCGCCACCGGCGAATGGGTCACCGACGACTCGTCGGCCTACCGCGCGTACAACGCCGACACCGATAGCGGCAAGCAGCGCTACGGCTGGTATGCCGAAGACGCCAACGGCGACTACGTGTGGGATTCCACGAACCAGGTTTACCGCGCGTTCAACTCCGCAACTGACGGCAGCGCCACGCGCTACAGCCTCAGCTTGGGAACCAAGACCGTCAACCTCGCCAACATGTTCACCAACTGCCGCTCGCTGCGCACCATGCTGCTCGACAACGACGACATCCTGGTCGGCAGCGGCTTCGACAACAACATCTACAACCGCGGCGCGCGCGACGGCCGCTGGGTCCTGGAAGGCAACGGCTGGTTCGACAACACGTCGAAGCTCGCGGCCCTGTACAAGCTGGGCGGCAACACGCGCGGCAACGAGCTGCTGTACACGTGGGACGACACCACCCTCGGCGGCCGTTTCGAAAGCGATGAGCGTGCCTGGTGGTACTTCGTCCGCGTGAAGCCCGACGGAACCAACCCGTGGGAGCCCGGCGACAACGGCCAGGGCGCCAGCAGGTGGTCCACGACCAACCCGGGTGGCACGCTCTACATCGGCACCGAAGTGGTCCTGCCCGGCGAAGACCCGGTCGTCGTGTCCGAGAAGTACTACGAGCTGCCGTGGATCGGCATCGTCGAGTCGACGTTCGTCCGCAACATCGTCACGCAGGGCGACCTGCACATCCTGCATCCGGCAATGTGGTTCTCGTCCGACCCGTACGACAACACGTACAAGAACCTTACGTGGAACTACACGCAGGGCGGGAACGTCTCGGTTAACGCAACGACGGGCACCTCCGTTTCGGGTACTGTCACCATTTCGCAAGGCGGCTGGTGGGATAGCGGCTGCTATTCCACGGTAACCCTCGAAAAGGGCAAGACCTACGTCGTCGACATGGACTACCGGTTCGAAGACGTTCACAATGCCGACAGCCGTGGCTGGAACGTGTACCTCGACCTCAGGCGTTGGTACGACCGCAACACCGGCTACTACTGGTACGAGGGCATGCCGCGCTACATGACGGCTTGGCTCGATAAGACCGGCGACTGGAACCATGTGCGCTATGTCATCACCGTGGCCGAAACGGGCACGTACTACCTCGGTTTCTGCAACACCGACGTGGGCGACTACTGGCGCAAGTGGTACACCAACACCGGCTACGATTACGGTTGGGTGCGCTACCGCTTCCAGAACCTCACGCTGCGCGAGGCTCCCGGTTACGCCACGCTCGTCTCGTTCGACGGCGGCGGCGTGAACCTCGAGCGCACGTACGCTGAATACGACCAGGTTACGACCGGCACCATCAAGCTGAACACGCCGGGCACCGCCCCCACGTTCACGTCTTTGGGCGAGGGCATTCAGGGCCTGCACGGCTTCTTCTCGCACGACGACCGCCTTACCGACCTCACCAATATGGGCGACTGGCGCGTCGACAAGGTGTTCGACCTGTCGTACATGTTCGAAGGCTGCGAGAAGATCAACACCGGCCTGGCCAACCTCGTCCAGTGGGGCACGACGGGCCGCACGCGCTACGTCACCACCATGAAGGCCATGTTCAAGAACTGCGCCAGCCTGCAGGGCAACACCAACATCTCCACGTGGAACACGGCCAACGTCGAGGACTTCTCGCACATGTTCGACATGACCGACCTCATGACCAAGTGGAAGATCCTGCAGAACTACACCACGACGGGCATCAAGCTCACCGACTACGCGTATTCGCCTGCGTTCGTCACGCTCGACATCTCGAAGTGGAACATGCAGAAGGCCGCGACCAACGCCAGCATGCAGGGCTTCCTCAGCTGGTGCGTGAACATCGCCAAGATCGTCGCCAGCGGCACGTCCACGCTGGGCCTTTCCGAAGGCAGCACCACCACGTCGCCTTCGGGCCTCGACGACACGCTGCTCATGCGCGAGTCGTGGAACGGCCGCTGGGTGCTTCAGAACCCGCCCACGGGCCGTACCTGGTGGGATAACTCGCTGCGCCTGGCCGGCCGTTACCCGCTGGGTGCCAACAAGCATTACGACCCGGTGTACACCTACGTGTGGGACGCCGATCACGCCGGCGGCCGCTTCGAGGCCAACGAGCCTGCGTGGTGCGGCACGTGGTGGACGCTCGACATCAACCCGGACAGCCCCACGTACCGCACGCTCACCATCGGCGCCGACGACGGCACCGACGCCTACCGCACCGTCACCATGACGCGCTCCGAAGGCGACGCCAACACCTCGGCCCACGAGCTGCCGTGGTACGGCAAGGTCGGCGCCGCGCGCGACCAGTACGGCCGCTTCGTCGCCGAGGACGGCACCGTAAGCTACACGCTGGCCGAAGGCAAGCTGCAGAACTATGCGTTCATCAAAGACATCACGACGCAAGGCGACGTGCGGCTGCAGAACCCGGCCAACTGGTTCGCGGGCTACAAGAACCTCGAGACCTTCGACGGTTCGGGCATGAACATGTCGCTCGCCGCTTCGGGCAACGTCGGCGTCACCACCAGCGTCGCCAACATGTTCGCCAACGATAAGAAGCTTACCAACGTCAAGAACATCGGCCAGTGGAACATGGCGCAGGTTAAGAACTTCACCGGCATGTTCCGCAACGTGGCCACGCTCGCCAACTCCTGCTTCGAGCAGTTGAGGAACTGGACTATGACGGGCGCCGAGGTGCTGTCGCACATGTTCGACGGCGCGCTGCTGCTTTCCGACCTCACGCCCCTTAAGGACTGGAACGTCAGCAACGTGTGGGACTTCTCCTACCTGTTCGCCAACTGCACGGGCCTCACCACCCAAGAGCCCATCGCCGGTTGGAAGGTCGCTCACAAGGGCGCGGGCTTCACCATGACCATGGCCCACATGTTCGAGAACGCGCTGAACATCGTCACCATGGACCTTTCCACCTGGATCATGAAAGATGCCACGCTCACCGGCTTCTTCGACGGCTGCAAGGGCCTCGTCTACATTAAGACGGGCAAGGCAACCGTGCTCGAGGGCTCGGGCTTCGCAAGCTTCTCGGCGCACACCATCAACGACGGCAGCTGGGCCCGCCTCGACGCCACAACGCGCGAAAGCGTGGTTCCGGCGTATTCGAACAGCGGCGACTTCCTGGCCAACCGCCTGTACAAGAACGCCGGCAACGACCTCGACGTGTACTGGTACGAGTTCGTCAGCCTCATTCAGGGCACGTTTGAAAGCAACCTGAACGTGTGGTGGAGCTACAACGTGCGCACCGGCGTGCTGACCATCGGCTACGGCGGCACGGCCGACGAAGACAACGTTGCCAGCCGCAAGATCACCGAGGTTCGCAACTCGCTGCCGTGGAAGGACCTCGCGCCCGACACGCTGCTCGAGCTTCAGCAGACCAAGCCCGACGCCACGATTTACGACCTCATCACGAAGGTGCAGTTCCAGGACGTCATTTACCTGGCGTACCCCGAAAGCTGGTTCATGGGCCATACGGCGCTGACGGAAGCCGTCATGGACAAGATGCGCTTCGCCGCCAAGACGAACAGCTCCACCACATCCATCGCCAGCCTGTTCGAAGGCTCCAACGTCCTTGAAAGCATCAGCGGCACCGAGAACTGGAACACCGACATCGTCAGCGATTTCTCGTCGGCCTTCAAGGGCGCAAGCTCGCTGAAGATGCTGAACCTGACCGGTTGGGAAATGGTCGGCAAGACCGTCACCGACATGCTGGCAGGTTGCGTCGAGCTCGTCGATTTGGGCCTCAGCGAAAACGTCGTGCTGCAGGGTTCCGGCATCGACAACGCCGACAAGACCCCCAGCCGCCAGCTGTACGCAGGCACGTGGTTCGCTGGCGCGAACCAGGGCGACATGACCAGCGTCGCGGGCGAAACCGTTTCCGACTGGCGCCAGAGGGGCTCGTCGTACACGCTGGCCAACACGCTGTACCCGTCTGGCACAACGCGCCCGGTCTCCGCCACCACCTGGTACCACTGGGATACCCAGAACTACTTCCCCGAGCGCAACGACATCCGCTGGCAGTTCGTGCAGGAGAACACGTACCGCGCCTACAACCCCGCAACCGACGCGGGCCTCACGCGCTACGCGCAAGATCCGAAGACCGGCGAGTACCTCAGCGACGAAACGGGCGCCTACGTCATCGACACCGATGGTGGCACGCTCATCATCAGCTACAACGGCGATGCCAGCAACCCCAGCAAGTTCTTCACGTTCAACG
>JAFUCC010000010.1 GCA_017459925.1 Eggerthellaceae bacterium | reverse complement strand
GGGGCCGCCGCGTCATCGAGAGCGCCGAAGGCGCGACACACAAGGAGGGCGAAGCCGTATCGCGTTGGCCGGGTTTGACGTTCGCTTCGATCGGGCGGGCCAAGGCCCGCGCCTCCAAAGCGAAGGGGCTTGCGCCCCTTCGCTCCTGCACGACTTAACGCAACAGTGTTCGACCTACAAATTCAATTGAGCCCCCCCAACCCTCGCTCGATCAATCGTAAGTCGAACACTGCAACCGAGCAACGAGTTCTGGCTAGCACTTGGTAATCTTTGCAGGACGGTTTCATTCTTTTGGACGTAAGAGTATGTAGAGCCTGCGGAAAGCCCACAGGACAAGGATAGAGAATGGAGTGCAACATGGATTTCGATGGTCTGACCGAAGAGCAGAAGGCAAAGGCGCTGGCATGCAAGACCCCCGAGGAAATGCTGAAGCTCGCGCAGGAGGAGGGCTACGAGCTCTCCGACGAGCAGCTAGAGGCCGTTTCCGGCGGAGCTGCATGGGAAAAATGCCAAACCGACGACAAGCCCTGCTAAACACCGTTTTCGTGAATAAAACTTCTGAAACGGGCGCCCGAGGCGATAACCAAAACGCCTCGGGCGAACTCACGCCCTATCGGCTATCGCTGCTCGAGCGCATCAAGGCCCTGATGGAGAAGCCTTATCTCGACGTGCACGTGGCAGACCACTGCAATCTCCGCTGTGCCGGATGCATCCATTTCGCGCCGCTTGCCGAGCCCCGGTTCCTCGATTTGGATGCGTATGGCGAAGACCTCGCGGCGCTCGCGAGGATTCCCGGCATCGAGGGCTACATCCGCGAGGTCAGCCTCATGGGCGGAGAGCCGCTGTTGCATCCCGAGGTTGCGGGAGTGATCCGGCTCACCCGGGCGCATCTCCCCAACGCCCAGATTGCGCTCGACAGCAACGGGCTTTTGCTGAAGCGCATGGGGAACGAGTTCTGGCAGGCGATGTCCGAATGCAAGATCAAGCTGCTCCTGTCCCCTTACCCCCTGCGCGTGGACTACCCGGCGCTCCTGGAGCTCGCCGCATCGCATGGCGTCAAGGCCGGCCTAGCGGGGGATGTCACCAACACTCAAGATGGAAAGGAGGCGTTCTTCCGGCTCGCCCTGGACCCGAGCGGCTCGCAAGACCCCGTCACCTCGCATAACCGCTGCCCCTTCGGCGGGCGCACGCTGCAGATGAGCGAGGGGCGGATCTGGCCTTGCCAGGTGGCGGCGCACCATGCGCCCCTCAATGGGAAGTTCGCTCTCGACATCCACGCGCAGCCTCATGACTCGCTCGTCATCGCGGACATCGTCTCAACCGACCAGATCGAGGAGCTGCGGAGGAGCCCCCACCCCATGTGCCGCTATTGCGACATGGCGCACCTCTCCGTTGCCGAATGGGGCGTGTCGTCATTGGGGGCAGTCGAGTGGCTGTCGAATCTACGAGACATTCACCCTGGGTGATCGTCTCACTTTGATGCAGATAATCTCCTCGCACATGGGGGCGCCCTGCACTTCGATGGCGAGTTTCATGGCCGCGAAATCATCGCCGACAGAAGCGTTCGGTATAATGAGGCAAGAAACGCTGTGGTGAGGAGCGGCCTTGCTTTACCAACTCATGAACAAGGACACGGTCGTCGCGACGTACGAAGAGCAAAAGCGGCTCGATGACTACCGCTATGCGCTGGTCGAGCAACGCGACCCTTACCTCCCCCACGGGTTCGCCGGCATCGACGATTGGATCGACGGGCGCCAGATAGCCAAGCACCGCGCATCCATCGAGAAGCTCATGCGCGAGCTGGGGATGAACACGCGCCACGATTTCATCGGCATGGTCCGCTGCCTGTCGCTGACCGACACGTTCTGGATGAAGCGCGCCGACGAAGATCTGTCTTGGCAGGACGTGTCCCTTTACCGCAATCCCTTTGACGACGTCATCGCCCAGATCGCCTTCGACGGCACCGGGATGTACGGCCGCGAGAACTCGCCCACGTCACCCGAATTCGCAACCTCGGGGTCCTTCGCGAAATGCTGGATCCGCGAAGGCGAGCGGGTGTCGTTGCTCAAGCGGGGGTCGGAAGGGTACGCCAACGCCGGGTTCGAGCCCTATTCGGAAGCCCTTGCCTCCGACCTGCTCGACGCCGCCAGAATCGACCACGTTCCGTACGAGGTCGTGCGCTACCACGGCAAAATAGCGAGCAAGTGCCCGCTGTTCACGTCGGAGAAGGTGGGATTCGTCTCGGCGCACCGGCTGTTCGACGGACCTTTCGACGTGGAAGACATGCTCGAGTTCTGCGCCGCACATGGCGCCGAGGACAGCTTCCGCGAGATGGTCGTCATGGATGCCGTCATGGCCAACGTCGACCGGCACTCCGGCAATTACGGTTTCCTCGTCGACAACGCGACCGGCGACATCCTGCACATGGCGCCGCTATTCGACCACAACATGGCCTGCTTGCCCATGATGATGGAAGGCGACGACTTCGAGCGCTACATCAGCCTCATCGGCCCGAAGATCGGCACCGACTTCGTGGCCATCGCGCGGGCGCTCATAACGCCAGCCATACGCACGAAGCTCATCGCCTTGAAGGACTTCGCCTACGAGGATCCCGGCCTCGGCTACCCACGTTGGAAGCTCGACGCGGTGAACCGCTTGAAGGACCGCCAGATAAGCGCCATCCTCGCATAACGGGGAAACGCGGACGATGTGAGACGGTCACCATGGGTGAACGTCTCACTTTGCATTGCAGCTAGTAAGCAGATCGGATGTGCACCCAGCGGAAACTCTCGAGACCGGATACCGCAATCGGGCACTGTGGTGCACTGTGGTGACCTCGGAAAGGATGAGACAGCTTTCCTCTCCGGGGTCACCGCGAACCTAGCCTCTCCACATGGCCCTTACTTTGCCTTGCCCTGGTTGGCAACCGAGTCGACCTTCGCCTCGATGACGGCCGGATCGCCGATGTAGCGTTTCCCGAGCACGTTGAGATCCTGGTCGAACGTGTAGACGAGCGGTATCCCGGTCGGAATGTTGAGCTCCACGACCTCCTCCTCGCTCAGGTTGTCGAACCGCATGGCCAGCGAGCGCAGTGAGTTGCCGTGCGCCACGATGAGAACCCGCTTGCCGGCCCTCATCTGGGGCAGGATCTCGCCCTCGAAATACGGCCAGGTGCGCGCCACGGTGTCCTTCAGGCACTCGGCCATGGGGATGTCCGCCGGGTCCACGTCGCGGTACGCGGGCTGCGTGTGGGCGTCGCGCTCGTCGCCCTCCTCCAAGGCGGGGGGCGGCGTGTCGTAGCTGCGGCGCCAGACCTTCACCTGGTCCTCGCCGTACTTCTCGGCGGTCTCGGACTTGTTGAGGCCCTGCAGCGCGGCGTCTCAATACAGCAGGCCGAACGCCCAGAGCGGGACGACGTTGCCGTGGCCGTGCTCGATGTCGTCCTTCGCTATGTAGGCGCCGTCGAGGCCCCCGATCTGCTCTTGGGTCTTGCTTCGGCCGCCCACCTCGAACGTGAGCCCCTCCACCTCGAAGTCCGCCCGCGCGCTCGCACGGACGTCGTGCCCCACGCGCACCTGGTTCATGAAGAACGTCTCACGGACGGTGCCGACCTCCACGCGCTGCCCGCCCAGGTTGTAAAGGATATTCGGGTTGTCGAGGTACACCTTCTCGACCTTGTCGAGGTCGTCAAGCGCAGACGCCGAACTGCGCAGCTGCGATATCATCCCGGCCTTCTCCATGTACAGCAGGTAATCCTCGACGTTGTTGCGGCTCGCCTGAATCTGGCCTGCGAGCCGCGTCATGTTGGGCTTGAAGGGCGAAAGCTCGCTCACCGCCGCCATGAGCTTCTTCAGCTTCCGGCCGGTGGCTGCGTTCATGTTCGCGTACTGGGGGATGTCGCTTTCCAGCGTACGGGTTATGACCTGGTTGAGCTCGATGCCGAAATCCCGGTCGTCTCCGAACGGGTAGTACCCGCTTGCAAGGTACTCCCTGAACAGGGGTAGCGGGTGACGGACTCCGGGGATCGCGGCGGCGTGGCCGAGCGCCTGCTCGAGCGTGAGGACAGGCGCATCGATCCCATGCCGGATGGCGAGGAATTCCCTGAACGACAGGCCCTGCATGAGGTGCCTGGGCGCGCGGCGGCTGAGGTCCGCCTCGCCCTTCTCGATGTCGAGCACCGAGGACCCGGCGAAGCGGATGCGCACGTCGGGGAAGGCGTCGTAGGCGGCCTTTAGCTCGCGCGACCAGCCGGGGTGCTTGTGCACCTCGTCGATGAACAGGAACGTCCCGCCGTCCTTCGAGAACCGCTCGGCAACCTCGTAGAGCGTGTGGTCGGCGAAGTACATGTGGTCGGCCGATACGTAAAGCGCGTCGTGAGCGCCGTGGGCGAGCTTGATGCGCTGCAGGAACAGGGTGGTCTTCCCCACGCCGCGCGGCCCCACCAGCCCGAACATGCGAGCATCCCAGTTCACCTGATTGTATTTGTAACGCAGGAAGTCGGTCGGCGTGCTTTCGAGCTGGCTCTGCATGAGCTCGTACAAGGCGTCCATATCGCTCCTATATTGCACTTTTTGAGTGCGTTAATTCTAACATATACGCACCCATTAAGTGCAATTTGCGGCTATTCCCGAATGTTCCCGGCTTAACTTAACCCGCCCCCGCTTTCGAAATGAGTTGCAGCAAACACTGCGAAGCGGAACAAGACACCTTATAATCCGCCTAAGACGCAACGATCGACCAAGAGGTGAACGCCATGCCCGCGAAGAAGCTCATCCACGCCGTTTTAACCGTATACGTATGCGCCCTGTTGGCATGTTGCGCAGGCTGCACCGCTGCGCCCGCCGCGTCGCCGGCTAGCACGTCGGGAAGCTCCGCCGCTGCCGAGGCACCATCCCCCGCAGCCGATGCGGCCCCCGTGCTCGCAGACTGCCCCGTGTCGCACAGCCCCAAGTCCGACGGCGTCCTCATCGAGGCCTCGGTCGCGGATTTCAACGCGCTCGGGTTCGCGTTCGGCGACAGCGTGGACGTCGCCTTCTCGAACGGCTATGCGCTCGAGGGCCTCCCCTACTACAGCGGCACCCTCGTCGAACCGGGCGAGGCCCTGCTTCTCGGCTCCTCGGCCCTCCCCTACATCGAGGCGGGCGTGTCCTACGGCGACGACCTGTGGGCGACGGCCGGCCTGTCGGACGGCGACACCGCGACCGTCACGCTCGCCGAGCCGGGCGCGTACGCAGACCTCCAAAAGGCGCTCGACCTGTCCTACACGGACGAGCGCGCCGATTACCCGAGCGATGTCGCCTTCGCGAACTTCCGGGAGCTTAAGGGCGGGAACCTGAAGCCCGGCAAGTTCTACCGCGGGGCGTCGCCGGTGAACGACAAGCACAACCGGGCCGCCTACGCGAACGCCCTCATCGCCGACGCGGGCGTGCGGGTTGATTTCGACCTAGCCGACAACGAAGGCGAGATCGAGGGCTTCCTCGAAGAGGACGGCCAGACGGGCATCGACGTCTCCCATTTCGAGGGACTGCGCAACGCGGGCGACGTGGTCGCGATCGACCTGGACGCCGCCTACCTATCCGAAAGATACGGCCAGAAGCTGGCAGCCGGCTTGGGTGAGCTCATGCAGCACGACGGCCCCGTCTACATCCACTGCACCGCGGGCAAGGACCGCACCGGATTCGTCTGCATGCTGCTCGAGGCGCTGGCCGGGGCGAGCTACCAGCAGATCGCCGACGACTACATGATTACCTACGACAACTACTACCACGTCAACGAGGCCAACGATGCGGAGAGGTTCAACATCATCAAGGAGCAGAGGCTTGACAGCATGCTCCGCCACGTCATCGGGGCAGAGATTGGCGCCGACCTCGCGAATGCCGATCTTTCTGCCGGCGCCCGCAACTACCTGAAAGCCGCCGGCATGACCGACGAGCAAATCAACCAGCTGACGGCCTACCTCTGCGCATGACGCCGCGCCCCTGAGTCGTCCAGCTTGAGACGGACGGACGTGCCAATCGGCAACAACTCGCTCATCACGTCGCCTTCCGACATGGAGGGCAGCACGAGGCGCGCGATCGCGTACGTTTCCCGTGCCCGGTCTGCACCCGAGCCCGATTGCAATTCTACGGGCCCACCGTCATCTGTCGCCAGGGAGGCCTGAGGAGCCTGAGGCCTCATCATACCTACGAACAGGAGGGACCCGAGACGAAACGGGTTGCTGCTGCGTATGATAGGGTGAACGGGAAAGCCGAGAAACGCGAAACACCGAGTGGAAAGGAAGCCCTACGATGGATTTCAGCGATTTGACAGAAGTACAGAAGGCCAAGATTCGCGAGTGCAAGACGCCCGAGGAGATGCTGGCACTGGCGAGGGAGGAGGGCTACGAGCTCACCGACGACCAGCTCGAGGCCGTCTCTGGCGGGTATAGTAGAACGGAATGAGTACCAGGACTGTCCTGCTACTCATTTTCTGTGACGGCCTGCGAACTCGTGTGATTACCAGCAAATGAGTAGCAGGACAGTCCTGGTACTCATTCTTTTGCGTCCAGCCGCTGGCGTTCCACCAGTTCGGCGAAGAAGCCGCCTTGCTCGATGAGCTCGTCGTAGGTTCCGTCCTCGACGATCTTTCCGCCGTCGAGCACCAAGATACGGTCGCAGTGGCGGATGGTCGACAGGCGGTGGGCGATCACCAGGCGCGTGCAGCCCATGGCGTCGAGCGCCTCTGACACCTGCCGCTGCGTCTTGTTGTCGAGCGCGCTCGTGGCCTCGTCGAAAATCAGCAGCTTAGGTGCAGGCGCGATGGCGCGGGCGATCATGATGCGCTGGCGCTGACCGCCGGATATGCCGCCCTGCCCCTCTGAAATCATGGTATGCATGCCCATGGGCATGGCGCGAATGTCTTCGGCGACCCCGGCCTTCTCTGCCGCGTCCCATGCGTCGTCCAACGTCAGCTGCGGCGCCGTGATGACGATGTTCTCGAAGATGCTGCCCTGGAACAGCCCGGCGTCCTGCATGACCGTGCCGACCTGCTTGCGCAGCGACGGCAGGTCGAGCTCGGCCATGTCGCGCCCATCGTAGAGGATCGTGCCCTTCTCGGGCTTCTCGAAACCCAGAAGCAGGCGCACCAGGGTGGACTTGCCGCATCCCGTGCGCCCGACCACTGCCACGTACTCCCCCGGCTTCACCGAAAGCGACAGGTCGTCCAGGATGTAGGGGCTCTCCTCGCTGTAGCGGAACGAGACGTGGTTCAGCTCGACGCTGCCCGAGATGCCCGTCACGATCTGCTTGTCCTGGCTGGTCTCGGGCTCGGTCGCCAGGAAGGGCTCGGCCATCTCGAGGATGGGCTTGACCTTTGCGGCAGTCAGGGCGATGCCGGCCAGCGACGTGAACGCGCCCATCAGCATGCCGTACGCCGCCGTGAAGGCGAAGTACGACGACTGGTCGATGCCGTTTTCTATGGCCAGGGAGTACAGCACGATGTTCGAGAACAGCGCGATGCCGGTGGTTATCACGCCGTTGATCTTGATGAACGTGGGCGGGTTGTAGATGGGGTCGGCGCTGTCGGCGTAGAGGTCGAGCCACTTCGCGAAAGCGCGCCTCTCCGCGCCGGCGAGCCGGATCTTCTGTATGCCCGTGATGAGGCCGTAGCTCATGCCGGATTCCTTGGCGGCCAGCTCCATCTGCCTGCGGTTCACGCGCACCTGGATGAGGGTGGTGGCGACCGAGACGCCCACGGTGATCAGGATGATCCAAAGCGAAGTTTCCACCAGCGGCTCCGCGAACTCGAAGATCTGCCCGACGTAGAGCAACGACATGAGCGCGCCGAGCCCCGTGCCCAGGACCATGTTCAAGATGGCGCTGCAGAGCTGGCTGACGGAATCGGAGCGGGCGTTGAGCTCTCCGGGACTGTACTTCCTGAAGAAGCTCGCCGGCAGCGAAAGGAGCCGCATCATCATGGACGCTTCCACGCCCAGGGATATCTTCGTGTTCAGGCGGGTCTGGATCATCTCCTTTATGCTGTCGACGAGCTGCGAGGAGACGAGCACGCACACTATGAAAATCGCGATGGCCACGAGCGCGTTGGCGTTGCCGCTCGACAGCACGGGCCCTGTCAGCATCCGGCTGATCTGGGGCATGAGCATCCCCACCAGCGTGGCCGCGAAAGTCGCGCCGGCGATCATGGCGAAGTCGCTTAAGGAGACGCAGTTCTTCATGTAGACGATCAGGTCGTAAATCTCGAGCTTCTTCTGGGGCAAGGGCTGGTAGAAGCAGATGGCATTCGGGTCGAAGAGCTCGGCGGTCTTCGCGTTCACCTTCGTGCGCTCGCCCGTGCGGGGGTCGGTGAACCAGTAGCCCGAAAACGTGTTCGGCACCAGGGCCACGGGGGTGTAGTCGTCCTTCGTGAAGGCGATGAGCGCCCCGTAGGCGTCCGCGTACCATTTTCCCTCGAGCACCACGTTCCTGCGCATCATGCCGTAGTGGCGCAGGGCGTAATCGAGCTGTTCCTCACCGGCCTCTATGCCTTCGGGGTATTCCACGGGCTTGCAGTGGTAGCTCTTCAGGACCTCGTCGATGACGCCTGCGGTGACGATCCTCTTGTCGTTTATGCGCTCGGCAGCCGACCTGCCCAGCACGACGCCCGCCGCCTTCTCGAAGGAGTCCTCCAAAGCCCGCTGCTCGGCAGACCGACGCTCCATGATTTGCTCTTCAAACAAGTTCAATCGGTCCACCTCCTATTCGCTCGCCACGAGGTCAGCATACGCGCCGCCCTTGGCGATAAGCTCGTCGTGGGTTCCGCGCTCGACGACCTTTCCGCGGTCGAGCACGATGATCTCGTCGCAATCGCGCACGGTGGACAGCCGATGCGCTATGACCATGCAGGTGATGCCGCGCTCGTGGATGGCGTTCACCACCTCGTGCTCGGTCCGGGCGTCCAGGGCGCTGGTTGCCTCGTCCATGATGACGATCGTCGGGTCCTGCACCAGCACGCGCGCGATCTCCATGCGCTGCCGCTGCCCGCCGGAGAGGTTCTTGCCGCCGCTGGAAAGCTTGTGCAGGTAGCCGTCGGGCAGCTTGGCGATGTCGTCGTGCAGCCGCGCATCGTGCGCCGCCATGATGACCTCGAAATCCTCGATCGTTGGGTCCCACATCCTGATGTTCGCGGATATGGTGTCCTCGAACAGCGTGATGTCCTGGTCCACCACGGCCAGCGACCCCACGACCACGTCGCGGGGATACGCGCTCCGCGGCTTCCCGTCGAAGAGTATCTCGCCGCTCCAGGGCTGGTAGAGCCCCGATACCAGCTTGGCCACCGTCGACTTGCCGCAGCCGGACGGGCCCACCAGCGCCACGCGCTCGCCCGGCGCGAGCGTGAGCGAGAAGTCCTCGATCAGCGGCTCCTCGAGCTTGGAGTAGCCGAACGTGACGTTCTTCAGCTCCAAGCCGCCTTGCAGCTTCCGCATGGGCTGGGTTTCGCCGTCGGCGTCGCCCGTGTAGGCGGTAAGCGCCTCGTCTTCCGGATATTCCATCACGTCCTCGACGCGCTCCATCTGCGTGCGCATCTCCTGAATGGTCTGCCCGGCGGTGACCAGCGACTGAGCGGGCGTCATGAACGAGCTTAGGAAGCCCTGGAACATCATCACGCCGCCCAGAGTGTACTCGCCCTGCATGGTGAGGTACACGCCCAGCACCAGCACGCCGTAGTTCGCGATGTCCGCAAGGAGCAGCGGGATCTTTCCGACCAGCATGTCGGTCTTGTTCACCTTGACGGCCTGGGTGTTGACGGACGCCTGATATCCGGCCCATTTCTGGAAGAAGCCGTTTTCCGCCCCGCTTGACTTGATGGTCTCGATCATCGAGATGCCGCTGGCCTTCGTGGAGGCGAGCTTGGCCAGGTCGCGCATCTGCACGCGCGTGATGTTGACGCGCTGGGTGGATATGTAGCGGGACACGGCGATGTTTATCACCAGCGCCGCAAGGCCGATGAGCGTGAGCGGCACGCTCTGCTTCAGCATCACGGCAAGGTAGAACACCGCCATGACGGTGTTGAGCAACAGCGGCGCTAACGTGTTCACCAGCGTGCCCGCAATCGAGGCGTTAAGCGCCAAGCGGGCTTGGATGTCGCCGGCCTGCCGTTGCGAGAAGAAGCTCATGGGCAGCCGCAGCACCTTCCACATGTACGACGTGCTGCCGATGACGGCCATCTTGCCGTTGATCCTCAGCGAGTACACCGCCTGCGCCCATGCCACGACAAGCTGCAAGATCGCCAACCCCACCATCATGAATATGAAAGGCTCGACCCAATCGGGGTTCACGCCGGTGAGCAGCCGGTCCATGAAAATGCGCGAAGTGAACGAGTTGATGATGCCGAAGAGGTAGCCTATGGCGGTGGTGATCATCACGAACGCGACCGCCGCACCTGCGCCCACGAGCCGCTTCTTCGCGAACTCGAGGGTGCTCTTGGGCTGCCCGCTCGGCTCGAAGTCGGGGCCGGGAGTGGGTATGATGGTGACGCCGGTGAAGCACTCGTCGAACTCCTCCATCGTCACTTCGATGTCGCCGCGTGCAGGGTCGTTCAGGTACGCTTTGCCGCCCTTGAAGCCGTCCAGCACCACGAAGTGGTTCATGTTCCAGTGTATGATGCAGGGAAACGAGGCTTCCTTCTGTATGGTCTGGGGGTCGTAGCGGTATGCTTTCACCTCGAACCCGTAGCGCATGGCGGCCAGCGCGACGTTCTTCGCCTTGCTGCCGTCGCGGGAAACGCCGCAGTCGGCGCGCACCTGCTCGAGGGGCACCCATTTGTCGTAGTAGGCCATGACCATGGCAAGCGATGCGGCGCCGCATTCGAGCGCCTCCAGCTGCATGATCACGGGGACCTTCGCCACGCCCTTTCTCAAAGGCTGCTTGATGTCTTTACTCCCCATCGCCGCCTCAATTGCTCTCGAGCAAAAAATCGATGGGATGGACGGACTCCGTGACAAGCGTGCCGTCGTACATGCCGTCCGACAGGTTCATCTCGGCTGTTCCCACGGTGCGCCCGTACTCGTCGGTCTTCGTGGAAAGGATCGCGGTCTCCTGGTCGCCGACGCGCAAGGTCATGTCTTTTTGTATGGTGGCGTTGCCGCTCTTGACGGCCACCTCGGCTACGTGGTCGTGCGTCGACACGCCGACCTCGACGGTCGTCTCGATGGTACCCGCCGACATCCACACGAAGAAACCCACCAACAAGGCGAGCACCGCCGCGAGGATCACCCAGATGCCCGGGTTGGTCACGCGCAGGTAATCTGTCAGCTGTTCTGGCGAGGAAATGCGCTGCAGCGTCTCGCTGCGAAAGATGCTCGCCTTCTTCTGCTCTTCCATGCTACCGACTCCCATGATTGCCCAACATGCGAAATTATAATGAGTAGCAGGGCGTTCCTCCAGTGAGTAGCAGGACGTTCCTCCTACTCATTTTC
>JAFUCC010000065.1 GCA_017459925.1 Eggerthellaceae bacterium | reverse complement strand
AAATGAGTCGGAGGACGTTCCTGCTACTCATTTCCGCGGAAATGAGTAGCAGGAACGTCCTCCGACTCCTTTCCCAAGCTTGGAATGCTTCGACTGCCCGGAATCCAAAGCGTTGGCGAGCACCTGCATGCGCTCTTCCATGTTCTCGATAATGCGGCTGCATTCCTGCAGCTCGCCGGCAATGTCGAGTCCGTGCGTTTCCGCAACGGCCTTGTACTTCAGGTCGTGCTCGAGCGAAGCCCAGTAGTCCATGGCGATGGTGCGGATCTGCACCTCGACCGGCACCATCTCCTTGCTGTCCATGAAGTACACGGGAATGCGCACGATGACGTGCAGGCTTCGATAGCCGTTGGGCTTGGGGTTCTCGATGTAGTTCTTCACGCGCACGATTTCCAGGTCGTCCTGGCGGCGCAGCAAGCCCATCAGGCGCTTCACGTCGTTCTTGTACGAGCAGATGACGCGCACGCCGGCGACGTCCATCAGGTACTCTTCCAGATTGCCGATGGTCGGGTCCTTGCCGTAACGCAGCAGCTTCTCGTAAATGCTGACCGGCGACTTGATGCGAGATTCGATGTGGTGAATGGGGTTGCGGTTGCGGCGCAGCGACAAGTCGCGGTCGAGGATCTCGAAGCGCACGACCATCTGGCGCATGGCGGCTTCGTACTTCTGCAGGATGGCGTGCATCTCGCCGGTGAATTCCTCGTAACGGTCGAGCGCGTCGGCGTCGAGCAGCAGCTCTTGCGTCGAGCCTTTCACGACCGTTTCGGCGGCCGGCACGATCTTCCACTGCGCCGTGCGGATCATGCCCGTCGGCGTGACGCGCATGCCCCCGTCGTGAACGTTGACCCCTTTTACTTCTGGCGCCATTGCGCACCCTCCTGCTTCCGTTTGTGTTGTGACGCGCTTCGGAAATGCGCGCCTATCGTTCCCGACGGGCGCGATGTATCGCGCCCTACAGGGTTAACCGTGTTCGTGTTGCTTGGCCTTTTGCCAATGCTCTTCCATTTCTTCGAGCGTCAGGTCGTCGACCGAACGGCCTTGCGCCCATGCCGCCTTTTCCACTTCGGCGAAGCGGCGGCGGAACTTTGCATTGCTCGCGCGCAATGCGGCCTCGGCGTCGATGCCCATCTTACGTGCGACGTTGACCAGCGCGAACAGCAAGTCGCCGAACTCCATTTCGGCTGCCGCGACAAGCGGGTCGCGCTCGGTTGCGCCCGTTTCCGCAGGATCGCTGGAAAGGACCTTGCCGTCAGCCGTCTTCGGCGCGGCGGCGTAGGCGGCTTCGAGCTCGGCGCGCTCTTCGGCGACCTTGTCCCACACGTCGGCGACCGTTTCCCACTCGAAACCGGCGGCAGCGGCTTTGCGCGAGATCTTCTGGCATTGCAGAAGCGCCGGGAAGTGCGTGGGCACTGCGTCGAGCAGCCCTTCGCGCGCGTCGCCAGCCTGAGCGTCGGCTGCGCCCTTCTCTGCCAGCTTCACCTGCTCCCACATGTCGGCGACTTCGTTGGCATTGTCTGCCTTCACGTCGCCGAACACGTGCGGATGGCGGCGAATCATCTTCTCGTCGATTGCGGCGCATACGTCATCGATGGTGAACTCGCCCGCGTCGGCCGCGATTTGGCTTTGCAGCACGACCTGCAACAGCACATCGCCTAGCTCTTCGCGCAAGTGATCGGCATTGTCCGCCTGAATGGCGTCAACGGCCTCGTAGGCCTCTTCGATCATGTAGTCGCCGATGGAAGCATGCGTTTGCGCACGGTTCCACGGGCACCCGCCGTCGGGCGAGCGCAGCGCAGCCACCGTGTTCACAAAGCTATCGAATGCCGGATGTTCGGCTTCTGCCATCACCCGTTTCCTTTCACGTTGTTCGCTTTCCAGTATAGCCCAATGAATGATTCGCCTGGAATCACGTGCCCGCAGCGCATGAGCATCGGCGGCTGATTGAACATTATCCCAGGGATAATGTTCAAATTGAAGAAGCGCTCCTACGTAGAATAGAACCCGGCACATTTGAACATTTTCCCTGGGATAACGTTCAATTGCCACCATACCAGGCCAATGCCCTCGTTGTTTATTCGGGTATCATGGGCGCATGAGGATTGAGCGACTGACATCGTTGGAAGACCCGCGGCTCGATGCGTACGCGCGCCTGACCGACGTGCAGCTGCGCAGCCGCATCGAGCCGAGCCAGGCGGTGTTCATCGCGGAGTCGGCCGAGGTCATCGGCCGCGCGCTCGATGGCGGCATGCGGCCTTTGTCGCTTCTCACAACCGAGCATCACCTGCCGCAACTCGAGCGCGTCTTCGAGAAGATGGAAGCCTGCGACCCGCAAGCGCCCGTGTTCGTGGCGCCCGAGGAAGAGCTCGCCCAGCTGACGGGCTTCGAGCTGACGCGCGGCGCGTTGGCGGCGTTTCGGCGCCCGCCCGAGCGCCCGGTGGAAGAGGTCGTGCGCGACGCGCGCCTGGTCGCCGTGCTCGAGGACATCCGCAACCATACGAACGTGGGCGCCATCTTCCGCTCGGCTGCGGCCATCGGCGTCGATGCGGTGCTCGCCTCCCCCGCTTGCTACGACCCGCTGTACCGTCGCGCCGTGCGCGTTTCCATGGGAACCGTGTTCCAAGTGCCCTGGACCCGCATCGGCACGAACCCTCACGACTGGGCGACCGAAGGCGTGCCGCTACTGCATAGCCTGGGATTCAAAACGGCCGCCATGGCGCTTTCCGACGATTCCATTTCGCTCGACGACCCGCGCCTAAAGGCCTGCGAGAAGCTTGCGCTCGTGTTCGGGACGGAAGGCGACGGCTTGGCGCCTTCCACCATCTCGCAATGCGATTTCACCGTGCGCATTCCCATGCAGCACGGCGTCGACTCCCTAAACGTCGCCGCCAGCAGCGCCGTCGCGTTTTGGGAATTACGGCAGCGCTAAGAAAGCGCCACACAACTCGAAAAACGCGCCAGCACTCGACTTCAACTGGCGCACATTTCAAGTTGTGGGCTTTTATTGCGTCGAGGTACCAGTTCGCCGCTCGATTACTTCCCGGCAGCGGCCTTCTTGCGGTCGGTGGCGTTCAGCAGGCGCTTGCGCAGGCGAATGGACTGCGGAGTCACTTCCACCAGCTCGTCGTCCTCGATGAACTCGAGCGCCTCTTCCAGCGTGAACGTGACCGGCGGGGTCAGCTGAATGGCCTTGTCGGCGTTGCTCGAGCGCTGGTTGCCGAGCTGCTTGGACTTCTCGACGTTCACGACCATGTCACCTTCCTTGGCGGATTCGCCCACGATCATGCCCTCGTAGCAATCCTCGCCGGGGCCGACGAACAGGCGGCCGCGCTCCTGCAGCGTGTCGAGCGCGTAAGCGACCGACTTGCCGGTCGACATGGAGATCATCATGCCGTTCTTGCGGTGAGCCATCTCGCCGCGGTACGGGCCGTACTCGCTGAAGTGGTGGAACATGGTGGCTTCGCCGCGCGTCACGTTCAGCAGGCGCGTGCGCAGGCCCATCGTGCCGCGTGTGGGAATCTTGAACACGAGGTGCGTGTCCTCGCCGCGCTGGTACATGTCGGTCATCTCGCCGCCGGCGTTGCCGAAGACCTCGATGGCCTTGCCGGCGTATTCGCTCGGCACGTCGACGGTCGCCTCCTCGATCGGCTCCAGCTTCGCGCCCGACTCGTCTTCCTTGAACACGACCTGCGGGCGGCCGACTTGGAACTCGAAGCCCTCGCGGCGCATCGTTTCCATGAGCACCGACAGATGCAGAACGCCGCGGCCGGCGACTTCCATGCCTGTGCCTTCCTCGACTTCGGTGATGCGCATGGAAATGTTGCTCTCGGCTTCTTTCAGCAGGCGTTCGCGCAGCTGGCGGCTGCCGACGATTTCGCCCTCGCGGCCAACGAGCGGCGAGGTGGAGGCTTCGAACACGACGGCCATGGTAGGCTGCTCCACCTTGATGGGGTCGAGCACCACGGGGTGCTCGCGCGACGTCACCATGTCGCCGATGTCGGCGTCGTCGACGCCCACGACGGCCACGATGTCGCCCGCGTAGACTTCCTTCTGCTCCTTCTTGCCGAGCTCTTGGAACTCGAACACCTGCTTGATCTGCGTGTTGTAGCGCGTTCCATCGTTCTTCACCACGAGCACTTGCTCGCCCTTGTGGATGGTGCCGGAATGCAGACGTCCGACGCCGATGCGGCCGACGAAGCTGGAGTGGTCGACCGTGCAGATCTGCAGCGCAATGGGGCCGTCGGGCTGGCATTCGGGCGCGGGCACTTCCTTCAGGATGGTGTCGAGCAGCGGGATCATGTTCATGTTGTCGTCTTCGGGCTCGAAGCGCGCATAGCCGCCCATGGCAGACGTGAACACGACCGGGAAGTCGAGCTGCTCGTCGCTCGCGTCGAGCTCGACCATGAGGTCGAACACCTCGTCGACGACTTCGTGCGGGCGCGCGCCCGGGCGGTCGATCTTGTTCACGACGACCACGATGCGCATGCCGGTAGCCAGCGCGTGGCGCAACACGAAACGCGTCTGCGGCATGGGGCCCTCGAACGCGTCGACGATCAGCAGCGCGCCATCGGCCATGTTCAGCACGCGCTCGACCTCGCCGCCGAAGTCGGCGTGACCCGGCGTGTCGATGACGTTGATCTTCACGTCTTTATAAGTAATGGAAATGTTCTTCGACAGAATGGTGATGCCGCGCTCGCGCTCCTGGTCGTTGCTGTCGAGCACGCGCTCGGCGACCTGCTGGTTCTCGCGGAAGACGCCCGCCGTGTACAGCAGGCGGTCGACGATGGTGGTCTTGCCGTGGTCGACGTGCGCGATGATGGCGACGTTGCGGATGTTCTCTTGCTTCATGGGTGGTTCCTCTCGTTCATTCAACGAGAACGTATGGTAGCACGATGCACGCAGTTGAACGCCGTCCCAGGGACAACGTTCAAATATCAACTTGAACATCACCCCTGGGGTAATGTTCAACTACGTTACGACCGTTCATGGACACATTTTCGAAAAGCGCGGAACATCTTGCGACGGCGAAATTCTGCGAAGACAACTACTGGAATTGCCCTATTCTGATTAGGCTATGGATTTGGGCCTTGCCAACATCGCGCAGCTCGCCGCAGCGGATCCCTCGCTGATAATCATCCTTGTGCTCGTGTTCGGCGTCACAGCCGTTTCGGGGGCCACCGACGCGCCCAACGCGGTGGCTGTCGCCGTTTCCACGCGTTCCATCAAGCCCAACACCGCGCTTGTGCTTGCCGCCATCTTCGACTGCATCGGGTTGGTGCTGTTCTCATTCGTTTCCACGGCGGTCGCGCACACCATGTTCGCGATGGTCGACTTCTCGGGCGACACGAGCGCGGCCCTTCACGCGCTGACCGCTGCCATGATCGGCGCCATCCTGTGGGGCGTGTTCTGCTGGTGGCGCGGCATTCCCATTTCGAAATCGCATGCGCTCATTGCGGGTATCACCGGCGGCGCCATCGCCATGAACGGGTGGGCGGGCGTCGTGCCGGCCGAGTGGGCGAAGGTGCTCATCGGCATGGCGTTTTCGCTCGTAGCCGGCTTTGCGCTCGGCTGGGGCGCCGTGAAGGGCGTGCGCGCGCTGTTTTTGAACGTGACGCGCCGCAAGACGAGCCGCATCTTCCTGATCGTGCAAGACATCCTTGCGTGCATGACCGCGTTTCTGCACGGCGCGCAGGATGGCCAGAAATTCATGTCCATCGCCATGATGGGCGTCATGCTTTCGCTCGGCGTGAACGACTACGAAAGCCAGGGGTTCCCGGTATGGCTCATGGCCGCATGCTCGGTGGCCCTGGCGATTGGCTTGTTCGCGGGTGGCAAGCGCATCATCAAGTCGGTGGGCATGAACATGGTGAAGATGGAGCGCTACCAGGGCGTTTCGGCGTCGATCAGCACCATCATCACGCTGTTCATCGCAAGCATGACGGGCATGCCCGTTTCCACCTCGCATTGCTCGACGGCCGCCATCATGGGCGTCGGTGCCGAGAAGAGCGTGCGCCGCGTGAACTGGGACCTGGCCAAGAGCATGGTGTTCGCCTGGGTCATCACGTTCCCCGCTTGCGGCGTCATCGGCTTCGTGCTGGCGAAACTGTTCCTGATGTTCTAGGAGATGGAGCGGATACCAGGTTTGGAACAAAAAAGGCGCAGCACCTCATGCATCGAGGCGCTGCGCCTTTGCTTATGCAGTGGCGTTAGCTTATTCGAACGTCAGGATCTTCGAGAAGCCGGTCATCTCGAAGACTTCCATGACCTCAGGCTGCACGTTGCGGAACACGAGCGAGCCGCCAACCGTCGCGCGCTTCTGCATGGCGACGATGACGCGCAGGCCAGCCGAAGAGACGAAGTCGCAAGAAGCCATGTCGACGGCGATGTCGGACACGCTCTTGTCGTACAGACCGCCCGCGAACTCTTCGAGTTGCGGCGCCGTGTTGGTGTCGAGCCTGCCAACCAGGGCGATGACGTACGGCTTGCCTTCATCCACGACTTTGATTTCCATGAGGAATCCTTTCTCATCTGTTAAAGCTCAACAATTAACAATACCATATTTCCAGCTGCGCAGGCGCGCAGGCAGGCTACCATCGCTTCACAAACGTAAGAACGTTGCTATCGCCTACGCGCTCGTAGGTCATGTCGTCGACGCTGTTCTTGGCCATGAGGATACCTAGGCCGCCAATGGGGATGTCGGCGATGCCCGCATATTCGTCAGCCGTTGCAGCGTCGGGCTTTTCCAGCGGATTGTACGGAATGCCGTCGTCGGAAATCGTCACCGCGAGCAACGGCGGGTTGTCATCATATTTGACGTCGATGCGCACCTCGCCGGGATTGTCGGGCGTGGCATCGGGATACGCGTAGTGGCACACGTTCACGAACAGCTCTTCAGCTGCGATGTCGAGCGGGTTGTACACCGACTTCGGAGCATCGCGGCGCTCCAGCTCCTCGTGGATGAAGTTGAATACGTGCCCGAGGTTATCAACGTCTGCATCAAGTATCATGACTGCCTTCTTTCCGACACTCATAACATATTTTACATGTACCCGGTCTTTTCCAGCTGTTCCTCGAAGAAGTCATTGAGCTTGCGGAACGGGCGGCGCAGGGGCAAGCCGATGACGAGCATGGCGCCGGCCATGACGACGAGCGCCCCGATGGTGACGATCGCGGCAGGCCAGTAGATGCCCGCAACGCATTCCTGCAGCAGGGTCATGGCGTGGTAGAACGGCAGGAACGGCACGATGTTGAACAGCAGCGGGTCGAGCATCTGAGCAGGGAACGTACCGCCCGAAGCCGCCACTTGCATGATCAGCAAAATGACGCACAGCGCCTTGCCAACGTCGCCGAACAGCTCGGTGATCGTGTACACGATGAGGCAGAAGATCTGCCCGATGAACAGGCCGAACAGCAAGAATAGCACCGGGTGCACGCACTGGATGTGCAGGAACATGAGGTCGCCCAGCAGCACGAGCGCACCCTGCAATAACCCGATGAAACCGAAGATGCCGTAGCGCCCGAAGAACTCGTGGCGCGGACGCACCTTGCCGTAGCGCTGGCGCAGTTCCTCGATGCGCTCTTCGACCACGTGCACGCGCATGGTCGAGATCATGACGAGTGCGCCAACCCATAGCGACAGCACCGTGTAGAACGGCGCCATGGCCGAACCGTAATTCGACACGGGGTACATCGCCTCGCGTTGCAGCTGCACGGGTGCAGCCAGGCTGGCGGCGAGCATCTCGGGGTCGCCGCCCAGGATGACGTCCTCGATCTGCTTCAGGTCACCCGATTTCAAGGCGTCGGCCACGCGCTTCTTCGTGGCGTCGATGTTCGTGGCGGATGATTCGAGCTTGTCAGCCGCCTTGTTCAGGCCGCCCGACAGCGATGCCAGCTGGCTGGAAAGGCCGCCCGTGCTGTCGCCGAGCCCGTCGAGCGCGCCCTCGAGCCCGCTGACGATCGAAGACGTTGAAGACGAGACGTTTTCCATCGTGTCGCGCAACTCGTCGATGGAAGGCACGATCGTGTTGTTGAAGTACGACTTCGCATCCTGCAGCTCGGCGTTGGCGTTCGCGATGAGCTCATCGGTGTCGGCGCGCGCTTGCGCAACGTCGCCGGGCACCGCTTCGGCGTTCGCCTTCGCGTCCTGCAGCTTGTCGAGCACCGCCTTGAATTCCTCGTCGGCAACGCCTGGGTTATCGGCCTGCAGCTCTTCGACTCGCGCAATGGCATCGTCGATGAGGCTGGGCACTCCGTCGGCCCCCGCCTCCAACAACTCGAGCGCAGCGTCGATGATCCCCTGGATCTTGTCGATGTCGATGCTCCGCCCGTCGAGCATCTGCTGCACGACCGAGATTGCGCCGTCGAACGCCGACGACGCGTCAGCAAGCCCCGTCTTCGCGTCGCCCACGGCGTCCTTCGCAGATGCGCTCGCGCCCTTCAAGCCGTCGATGGCCGCGCCCGTGGTGTCAACGATGCCCGCAATCGTCCTGCACAGGCCCGCGATGGACACGATTTCCCTCGAGGCGCTCTTGGTGTCGCGGGTCGCGTCGTCAAGGTGCTTGCTCATCGTGGTGACGTAGGTGCTCATGCGCGGGTTCGTCACGTAGTTCATCACGTCGTATGCGACGGAAAGCGCTATCTGGTCGACGCGCTCGGTGAAGCTGACGCGGATGTTTTCCTGAATGGCGTCGGCGCCCTTCTGCGTGATGATGGGCGCGATGGGGTTTTCCTTCTCGTTGGTGTAGTACACCACGTCGGGGTAATCGGCGTCGTCGACCAGGTAGGTCATCATGTTGCGGCTGAAGTCGCTCGGTATCTCGATGGCGGCGTAGTACTGGCTGCTCTTCACGCCTTCGATGGCCTCGTCCTTGCTGACGAACACCCAATCGAAGCTCGTGTTGCCACGCAGTTGCGAGATCACCGTGTCGCCGATGTTGATGGTCACGGGAATGAGCTCGCCTTTGTAGCCTTCATCCTCGTTGGCCACTGCCACTTGCAAGTTGCCTGTGGAGCTGTACGGGTCCCAGCTGCCGGCGATGTTGAACCATGCGTACATCGACGGCGTGATGACGAGCAGCATGATGACCACGACGCCGACGACGCTCTGGAAGCCCAGGCGCATGTCGGTCGCGAAGATGTCGCGCGTGGGACCCGACTTCTTGGCCTCGGCATCCGCGGGCGAAATCGGCGCAGTTGGAGCGCTTTCCCCGTCTTCGAGCATCATGCTGACCATGTCGAGGTAGTCGCCTTCGTCCCCGAAGTCGCTCATGATCTGCAGACCCAGCAGACGCGTTTCCTCGGCGATCGTGCGGTGCGTGTATTCCAGCACGGTCAGCGCAAGCAGCACGACGAGCAACAGCACCACCATGATGACCAGCGCGCCGAGCTTCACGTCGATGCTTAGCCCCGCCACTAGATTAAACGGGAGCAAAAGCACCAGCAACGCGAACGGGATAACGAACGTAGCAACAACGCCCACCTGGCGCCACTTCGGGTACACGCGGTTGAACCGCCACGCCCGCTCCTCGAAGCCGTCGGCATACGCACCGTGCGAGGTCATCATCCTGAACACGCCGCGCAGCCGGTCGGTTTCGCCCTTCGTGTGCTCTTCGCTCGCAAAGAATCCGGCCTGGTTCATCTCGTCGTCGAACATCGTCAGCACGTTGGCCATGAGCGGACGTAGCGCAAGTCCGATGACGAACGCAATTGCCACGATGACGATCAGCAGAAACGCCACGTCGCGCAGGTACGACAGGCCGTACATGCCCGAAAGCGCCTCGCGCATGGCGTCGATGCCGTACGTGAACGGAAGCAGCGGGTGGATTGTTTGGAAGAAGCTCGGCATCATCTGGATGGGGTACATGCCCGACGAGCCCGGCACCTGCATGATGAGCAGCAGGATGCACAGCGTCTTGCCTATGTTGCGGAACGTCTTCACCAGCGCGTAAATCAGGTTCATGTACGCGAACGAGCACACCGCGCCCGCCAGCATGAACAACGCCGGATTCTCGCAGTCGATGCCGAGCAGGATGTCCACGCCGCAGATGACCTGCGACTGGATAAGCGACAAGACGATGAACAGCAGCCACCGCCCGAAATAGCGCTGACGCGTGGTGGCCCTCTCGAAGCCCTCGGCGTTCACCTCGACCTTCATGAGCGACACCAAGATGAAGCAGCCGATCCACAGCGCGAGGTTCGTGTAGAACGGCGCCACCGCCGTGCCGTAGTTCGAAACCGGGTTGATCTTCTCGGTGACCATGTGCACGGGCGACGAGATGAACGTGCCGACGTTTTCCGGGTCGACGTTCAGCAGGTCGGAAAGACGGTTGACCTCGAGCGCGCTGCCGATGGCCCCGATGTCGGTTACCGTGCCCTTCAGGCTGGCGCTCATGGTGGAAAGCAGCGTCTTCGCGTCGGCGATGGCGCTCGCCGCCGTTTGCAGCGCACCGTCGGTTTCGGAAAGCACGCCCATCAGCGTGACGATTTGGGGCTCGAATTGCTCGACCGCGCCTGACAGCTTCGAGAACGACGTCGAAAGGCTGACAGTCCCGGAGCTCAATTGGGGCATGACCTCATTCGAGATGCGGTTCGTCGCCGATGTCACATTTTGTGACATTTCCTGAACATTGCCGCTTATCTCTCCAACCCTACCGTTCACGCCTTCCACGGCGGAGGCCGCAAGGCCGACGGCGGCATCGATAAGGGACACGGCGCCTTCCAGCCCCGGCACGCTTGCTGCGGCGTCGCGCAGCGCTTCGAGCTTCACCTCTGTTTCCTGCAGGTCCTTCGTCGCCTGCGCAAGCGTGGCGCTCGACTGCCCCGCCAGGTTCGACACGGTGGCTGCGGAATCGAGGATGGTCTTGGAAAGCCGGCCCTCGAAATCGTTCGTCTGCGTCCGCAGGTCGTTCAGCTGACCAGACCCCTGCGCAAGTGCCGACGCAATGGCGGGCAACTGTTCCGACGTTCCCGCCAAGGCGGCATTTGCGCCGTTGGCAGCGTCGCGCCACCCGGCAATCGAGCTCGTCGCATCATCGAGCGAGACGATGATCTTGTCGATGTCTTCTTGTACGGCCTTGATCTCGGCGATGGCGGACTGGTTGGTCTTCTCGGCGCGCGCTTCGACATCGTCGGCGACGCTTTGCGCCGACACGATGATCTTCTCGTTGACGGTCGACGAGAAGTTCTGGTTGATCTGCCGGATGAGCGTCTGCGCAGCCGAGTCGGTGACCTTTGTGGCCACGGCGTTGTACTTCTCGTTGGGGTAGTAATAGATGGTCGGAGGCGCGTCCGAGCCGGTGAAGATGCCGACCAGGTTCTTGCTCAGGTCCTCGGGGAACACGATTGTGGCGTACACCTCGCCCGTCCGGGTGAGGCTAAGCGCCTCGTCCTCGTCGTCGTAGAACCGCCAGTCGATGCTGTCGTTGTCATGCAGCTGCGTGACGACCTGCTCGCCGACGTTCACTTCTCCGGCCAGGTCGCTTTTCGTTCCCTTGTCGTGGTTCACGACGGCGATGGGCATGCTGCCCGTGTTGGCATACGGATCCCAGTTCGCGATGATGCAGTACCACGCATACAAGCCCGGCAGCACCATCAGGGCGCCCACCACCAGCAAGGCGATGGGGTTCTTCAGCAGTGCGAGCAGATCGCGTTTGAGTATTCCGAATGCCGTTTTCATATGGTGCAATTATATGGGAGTGGGACATTGGGGGCAGGGGAAAGTGTCCCACTGGAAACCAGTGGGACACTTT
>JAFUCC010000064.1 GCA_017459925.1 Eggerthellaceae bacterium | reverse complement strand
TCGTATACGTCCCCTTGCCCTTGAGCTTGCTTTGATACATGGCCTGATCTGCGACTTCGAGCAAGTCGTAGAACGTCGCCTCGCGATTGTGCGATATCGCCACGCCGACGCTGCAACCCGCACGCGTATCATCGGTGATTTCGATATTGTGGATCGATTTGATGATGTCCTCGCTTCGCTTGGCGGCAATCGTTTCAGGATCTCCGACCGCAACAGGCACGAACGCAACGAATTCGTCACCACCATAGCGCCCGAGCACGTCGCCTTCGCGGAAATGATCGGCAAGCGCCCTGGAAACATCGCGGAGAAGCGAGTCACCCGCCAAATGCCCGAGTTCGTCGTTCACGCTCTTGAACGAATCGAGGTCGATCATGAACATCATGCCCACGCCTTGCGTCCGCATGGAAAGGTTGATGTCCTGCTCGACGGCGTTACGGTTCAAAAGACCCGTGAGCTGGTCGATCTCGGCCTGGCGCCTCCACCACTTCGCAGAGCCCATCTGGTCGTTCGCATCTTGGGCGTAGCCATGAATTACCGTTGCCCCGCCGTTTTCATCCGCCTCGCAGGTGTAGTTGATATGGAACCACCTAAGCGACTTGCTTCCGCGAAGGTTGCACTTCAGGTCGGTGAAGCCAGATGAGGCATGGTGCTTCAAATCGCGCACGGTGGCAAGGATCTTAGATGCGCTCGAAGGCGCGATGTTCTCGGGCATTTCCTCGACGCGCGCAAGCCAATTGAAGGCCTCTATCTCGTTGACGTGCCCATCAGGCTTCACGTCGCGCATGACGAAACGGTCCTCGTTTACATAGTAGTCGAACGGTATGATGCGCTCGCGCCCATTCGCCCCGCCTGCCGACAACAACGACTGGTCGTCCTTCTCGAGCGTCATCGCGTACAGCCAGGGCTTGCCGTATTCGTCATATTCAGCCCGACCGAACATCTTCACCGTCCGCTCTTCGCTGAACCCGTGGAACACATTGAACTCGACTTCGACAAGAGAGCCATCGTCGGCGGCTTCGTGAATGGCGGCGATAACATCGGGCCTGTTAGCGGAGACGACACATTCGGCAAACGAGTTGTGGCATCTGCGTGAGAAATCCTCGCGTGAAAGACCGCTATTCGCGATGAGGCTCGAGCTTACGTAATCGAAGGTGAGCGTTTCATCGATGGCGCACTTGAAAAAGCCGCTTAGAGCAATTTTGTCGAGAAGGCTTTGCGCCCATGCACCATCTTGGCTTGCCTGCATGGCATCGTTGTCATCTTCGCTGCCCAATTCTCCTGAACGGTAAATGTTCAGGGAGAACACATCGCCACGGGCGCTTGGCCCGAGATACCGCATGATGCAGTCGATCCAGCGTCCCGTGATTCTCACCTTTGCGCGACAGGGCGCAGCGCCCACCTCGCGCGCTTCGGCGGCGGCCCGCCATAACGTGGCGCGCGATTCGGCGTCGATTTCCTCTATGGGGTTTACCTTCGAATTCCCGAACACCGTGCGCTCAAGCCCGCACTCCTCGTAGAACTCGTCGTTTACGAGGATGCTCTCCGACGTGCCGTCTCCAGCGAAGAAGAACATCGTGCCGCCCATAACATCGTTGAACAGGTACGACGAAGCAGGGTCGAAGCTCGTGAGCTCGTCGAGATGAGAATTGCGCTTCTTGCGCTTCGAGCTGGTCTCGACCGTGTTGTTCGACGCGATGAACCCCTCGAATTCGTCGAGCGGCATGGGGCGCGAGAAATGGAAGCCCTGCATGAGGTGGCATCCCATGTTCTTGAGCATTTCAGCCTGCTCGAGCGTCTCGACGCCCTCGGCGATGATTGGCGTATCGAGACCCTGCAGCATTCGGATGACCGAGCTGAGCACAACGCCGCCGCGATCTTCGTTCACGGCGGAGCGCATGAAGCCCATGTCGAGCTTCACGACGTCGACGGGGACGTCCTTCAACATGTTCAGCGACGACAAGCCACTGCCGAAGTCGTCCATCTCGACCATCATGTTGTGTTCGCGCATCTTTTCGATGATGCTGTACAGGCGGTCGGCTTCCTCTACGAAAGCGCTTTCGGTGACTTCGAGATGAAGGCTGCCATCGGGAAGCTCGTATTTACGTTGCAGTTCGAGGAAATGCTCCATCAACCCTTCCTCGAACATCTCGGTGCGCGACACGTTCACCGAGATGGGAACCGGCTTGCCATCCGAGACGTTGCGCCAACGCCCGGCGTTACGGCAGGCTTCTTCCCATACGAACAGATCGAGATCGTGAACCTTACCGCAATTCTCGAGAATGGGGATGAACTCGGCTGGGCTTATCCATCCCATATCGGGATGGTTCCAACGCGCCAACGCTTCAGCGCCGATGACCTCGCCGTACGTGTAGTCGATTTGGGGTTGATACCATACTTCGATTTGCCCGTTCACGAGAGCGTCGTCTATCGACTGCTCGATAGTAATGCGGCGCACGTCGCGCTCAAGATCCTCTTGCGTGAACATGAGCAAAATCGAATGGCTCTCGCGATGAGCATTGCGATGCGCAATCGACGCGTAATCCATCGCGCGATTATGGTCGCCGGCTTCGAAATCGACATCGCGCAGGTAATACATGCCTCCTGTCAGCGACAAATGCGTCTTCACGCCATTGCTGTCAGCGAATTCGTTGACAGCCTCGATGAGCTCCCTGAACTTGGCCTGCGCTTCATCAAAGCCGATACCGTCGGTCACGAAGATGAAACGGTCGGCGCCAAGGCGCGCAACGGGATGATCGTGAGCCAGCAACGACCTTATGCAATCGACCAAGCCCTTGAGGACAAGGTTGCCCCTGAGGAAACCGAATTTCGGGTTGACAGAGCGGAAATTGCGGATGTCGATATACCACAGGGCGGTCTTGTCAAGACGCTTCGGCAGCACCTCGGTTGCGAACGAGCGCGCGAACATGGGCATGTTCATGGCGCCTGTCGTGGCATCGAGCCCCGGTGGCGGTCCTTGGTGTCCTTCAGGCGGGCCGCCCGCTCCTACGGGAGGACCTCCCTGCGGTCCACCCATACCAGCCGGCGGGCCTCCTTGCGGTCCGCCGAATCCTTCGGGCGGGCCACCTTGCGTTATGCCAGCGCCTTCTGGAGCCCCGCCAAAACCAGCAGGAGAACCACCTTGGCGCAATGACTCGTTATCCGTCTGATGCATAATGAGAAAATCCCCTCGCTACGCAATAACACCTAATCTAAGCATTATATCGTTCATAACGGCAAAAGGCCACGTAAAACCGCGGTTTTTACCTGCGTTAACCAGGAAATTGCGTCGATTGTCTGCCGCCGTTACGCTGCGCGGAAACGCTCTTCGAATTCAGCGACGGGCATGGGTTTGGCGAAATAGTAGCCTTGGAACATGCGGCAACCCATGTTCACGAGCATGTCGAGCTGTTCGGCGGTTTCGACGCCTTCGGTAACCGATGGTATGCCGAGTTGGCCAGACAGGTTGATGATGGTCTGCAAGATGGTCTGCGCCTTCGATTGGTCTTTCGTCTTGTACAAGAACATCATGTCGATCTTGAGCACGTCGACGGGAATGTCTTTCAACATGTTGAGAGACGAATAGCCGCTTCCGAAGTCGTCCATTTCCACGAGGAAGCCCTCGGCACGCAGGTTTTCGATGATGCGCAAGCGGTTCTCGAGGTCGGTCATCATGACCGTTTCCGTTATCTCGAGGCGAAGTTTCGCGGGATCGATGCCGTACTCCTGAACAAGGCCCTTTATGGTGCCGAACACGTCGATGAAGTAGAAATCCTTCGGCGAGATGTTGACCGACAAGAACAAATCGATGCCCCGATCGGCCCAATCGCGCAGAATCTCGCATGCGCATCGCCACATGTACTCGTCGAGCTGGGCAACCATGCCGTTGTTTTCGAATACGGGGATGAAGCGCGCAGGCGAAAGGAACCCCTCATCCGGGTGAACCCACCTTACGAGCACCTCGGCACCTTCGATGTTTCCGGTGGCGTCGACCATGGGCTGCAAATACGGGCGAATCTGACGCTCGCGAATGGCCTTTTCAAGCTGCGAGGAAATCGTCTGGTTCCAGATGAGGTCGTCTCGCATGGTCTCGTCGTATTTCGCGATTCGCCGGCTGTAGTCGTGCTTGATCGACTTGACGGCCATGAATGCGCGGTCGAACATGACGGATACAGGCAATTCCCGATCGGCTACTTCGAATACCCCGACGTGAACGACGATGGGGTAATTCGCGATTGCTTCGCCGTATAACTGCGGATCGAGTAACGGGCTCAATTGTTCGGCTGTGAACATGCCCTTGGGAGCGACGAATCCGAATTTGTCGCCGGACAGCCGTCCGTATACCGTTCCCGCTACCGCGTTGCTCCGTATTGCGTCAGCCATGACGCAGAGCACATGATCGCCGAATTCCTTGTTGAAGATATCGTTGATGATCTTGAAGTCTTTGATGTCGAGCCCGACAACCTCGTACTGCGTGTCGGGATGCTCGTCGATGAGCATCCGAGCGCGATCGAACAGGCACCGTTGGTTGAACAGTCCAGTTAGGCTGTCGTGGTTTGCGAGGAACTGTTCGCGTTGAAGCTTCCTCTCTTCTTCCGTAATATCGCGAACCGACAGCGCAGCGCCAAGGTACCGGTTCCTCTCGTCGTCAATCTGCTGAACGAGCACGTCGAGGTAATGGTCTTCATCCGCATTCACGACATGGCGCACGACGTGCCATTCCTCTTTGTAGGAACCGCCCCACCCTCCGATAGCGCGACTTATGGATTTAGCGACATCCTCGGGGATGTATTCGTCTCGTCCAAGGCCCACCATTGACCGCGCGGCGTCGTTTCCGTAAATGCATTTCCCGGAAGTATCGAAGAAGAACACGGCCGCGTTCATGCTTGACACGATACGGGCAAGCATGCTGTCGAGCAGGCGCATGGGCTTGTAATACAGCGCAAAGTAAAACACGAGCAGCCCGAACACGCCGAACCCTATCATCGACCGGTCGATTGGCGTGCCCGAGAAGATGTAGAACGTTTCCCATAGGCCGACAAACACCATGCTCAGGAAAATGACGAGGTACTTTTCCATGTAGATTCGCGAAACGCTGAAGGTCTTGAACGCGAAGATGAACACCGAGACGAAGAAGATGCCATATGCGACGACGCGGTGCACGTACTGGCCTACAAGCGGGACGAGCTGGTAGTAAACCGACCCATCGACCATGGTGAGCCTCGTGAGGAACGCATGCCCCGTGACGGGATTGAGCAGCAGCTGCAAAACGTCTAAGGCAACGAGAGACGTAACGATAACGCGCCATTTCGTGCCGACGTAGGCGATGTCGCAATAATCCGCTGTGAAGCGCAGAAGCGCTAAAACCGAGAAATCGAGGCCGATGAAGTAGATGTAGCAACCGATATTGGCTGCCAGCCAGTCGTTAGCGCCGATGATTATCGAATTGCCGATCATGGGAGGCAGCAACGCGACGAGCAACATGACGACGTCGTTAGCGATGGCGCGCTTCGATTTCCGGGCAAGGAAGGCGCAGACCACCAAGGCCACGATAAGCACGGCAAGAACTATGATGATGCGCCTGGTAATACGCTCACCCCTTCTTCGGTAACGAAATTATAACAGTTCGTCTCAATTTCGAGGGAGTGAGTGGGACATTTGTCCCATTTTCTCAATTATTGAAGCGCCAACGATAATTCATCGAGAATAGCGCACGCGAGCTGCGCTTTCGTCATCCGCGGCAGCTCTTTGGAAGCGCGTGCGTCGACAAGCATCGCCTCGTTTTCGTCGATTGCGAACCCGTTATCGTGGGACACAAGGTTGCCCACGATGAGGTCCGCCTTCTTCCCGACAAGCTTCTTACGGGCGTTTGCTTCGACGTTCTCCGTCTCCGCGGCAAATCCGACAACCAGCTGATCGGGTCGTTTCCTTGAAGCCATCGTTGCGAGAATGTCCGGATTCTCAACGAGTTCAAGCGTTTCAAGCGCAGCATCGTCGGCGCCCTTCTTGAGCTTTCGCTCGACAGGACTGGCGGGGCGATAATCGCTCACCGCCGCCGTGAATATGGCAATGTCCGATTCGCCGAATGCAGATTCGACGGCGTCGAACATTTCGAGCGCCGTTTTCACATGCACCGTTTCGATTCCCGCAGGATCTTCAAGCGATACGGGCCCCGTTACGAGCGTTACGTCAGCGCCGCGATTATGCGCCGCCACCGCTATGGCGAAGCCCATCTTCCCCGATGACGGATTCGAAATGAAGCGGACGGCGTCAATGGGCTCGACGGTCGGCCCCGCTGTCACGAGGACGCGTTTGCCTTCGAGGTCGCGCTTGACGTTTAGCCTATCGAGCACGGCCTTCACGATAACGGCAGGGTCGGCAAGGCGCCCCTTCCCTTCGTCTCCGCAGGCAAGGTAGCCGCTTTCGGCGTCGACGAACTCGATGCCGCGTGAGCGCAGGGTTTCCATGTTCTGCTGGGTTGCGACGTTCTCGTACATGTTCACGTTCATCGCGGGCGCGATGACGATGGGCGCCGTCGTGGCAAGCGCCGTCGTCGTCAGCAAGTCATCTGCAATGCCATGGGCCATTTTCGCCATGACGTTTGCCGTGCATGGCGCGATGAGGAACAGATCGGCCTCTTTCGCGAGCGAAACATGGTGGATGGGGTCGCCTGGCGCATCATCGAACAGCCCGACTGCGACCGGCTCGCGCGTGAGCGAGCGGAACAGCGTGGGATTGATGAAATGGGTGGCGCTTTCGGTCATGACGACTTTCGCGCGCACGCCGCCCTTTTGGAGGCCGCGTATGATTTCACACGTCTTGTAGATGGCGACGCAACCGGTGACGCCGATGAGAACGGTCTTGCTCATAACGCACGCTCCTCTAGCTGCTCGAGAACGTTTGCCAAATCATCGGGCAAGTCGTCCTCGAAATGCAAGGTCTCTCCGGTAATCGGGTGATCAAACGTCAACTTGAACGAATGGAGGAACTGGCGCGAAAGCCCCAGATTCGCCGATTCATGACGCGGACGATTGGCCGTATAGAAGGGATCGCCCACGAGCGGGTGCTTCGCATACTCCATATGAACGCGAATCTGGTGGGTACGACCGGTGAACAGCTTGCAATCGACGAGCGTGTAACCGTTGTCGCGTGGACCGGCTTCGAAGCGCCTGAGCACCGTGAACGTCGTGATGGCCTCGCGAGCGCTTTCGGTGTCGCGGATTGCCATGCGGGTGCGGTCTTTCGGATGACGTGCTATGGGAGCGTCGATCATGCCCGTGTCATGCGCGATAACGCCATGCACGAGAGCAAGATAACGGCGGTCGACTACATGGTCTTGAATGGCCGCCATGAGCACCTCGCCTGCCACGTTCGTCTTGGCAGCCATCATGAGGCCCGTTGTATCCATGTCGAGCCTGTGCACGATGCCGAGGCGGTCCTTCTCGCCCTGCACGTTGCAGAGGTGATCGGCGCCGCAATGGTAAATGAGGGCATTCACGAGCGTTCCATCGCGATGGTCGTCTGAGGGATGGCAGACAAGCCCCGCCTGCTTCGACAGCACTATGACGTCATCGTCTTCATAGCGTATGTCGAGCGGGATTTGCTCACCTGTGAGCGGCGTGTCGACCCCAGCCTCTGCGATTTCATACACGATGGCTTGGCCGGCTTTCACCGTCTGCTTCTTCGAAGCAGCCTCCCCCGCCACTAGCACTTTGCCGTCTTCGATGGCATTCGCAGCAGCGGAACGGCTCGGGTACAGGCCAAGGCTCCCGAGCAGCGCGTCAAGACGCGTACCCTCGTCTTCCGCTTTTGCCACGTAGCATCTCGAGATGCTCACGATTCATCCTTCGACTCATTGCGCCATGCAAGCGCAAGCCCTATGAACAAAATGACGAATCCGCATGTCACGCCGATGTCGGCAACATTGAACACGGGAAAATCGAAAAAGCTGAACTCGATGAAATCGATGACGTAGCCTTGAACGAAACGGTCGATGGCGTTTCCGATGCCACCGGCCATGATGAGGCCGATGCCGACGGTCTGCACGAGGTTCACCTCGCGGCGTTGCCAGATGTAATAGGCAAGCAGCAACGCGCATACGACGAGCGAGAAAACGCCGAGGGCAACCGTATTGCCTTCGAAGATGCCCCAGGCACCTCCGGTGTTATGCACGAGCTTGAAGTCGATGAGCCCAAGGAACGGACCGGCGAACATCTTTCCGAGCTCCTGGCCAGCCACAAGTGATTTCGTGAACTGGTCGAGCAGCACCCAAATGACGACGAGGACGGCAAGCAATACCGTCCTCTTCGTCACAGCGTTGTTGTCAGACGACGCCATTTACTCAGCGAACCCGATTGCGTCGAGCGCGTCGCCGCAACGTTCGCACACGTCCGAATGGTTTGTGTTTCCGCCAAGTTCGCGGTAATTCCAGCAGCGCGGGCACTTCTCGCCTTGCGCATGGAGAACCTCGCATGCGAGCTCTTCGCCCTCTACGAGCTCGATTCCCGAGACGATGAAGAGCTCCTCGAGAACCGCCTCGCCGAACGACTTCAAAGCGGCCAAATCCTCGGAAGGAACCGTGACCTTGACGGCAGCTTCCTGGCTCTTCTTCACAAAGCCCTCTGCACGCGCATCTTCGAGCGCCTTCGTCGCGACCTCGCGAACCGCGAGCGCCTTCTCGAAAGCCGCGATGTCGGCTGCGCCATTGTCGCTCGGAAGCGAGGGATAGAAGTCTTCGCGCGTGGGCCATCCCGCCAGCTGCACGCTGAACGGCCAATCATGGCCGCGGTGCAGCTTCTCCGGGAAATGCTCCCACACCTCGTCGCATGTGAACGAGAGTATCGGCGCGAGCACGCGCACGAGCACCTCGAGGATGTTCATGAGCACGGTCTGAACGGCACGGCGGCGCGGCGAATCTGGCGCCTCGGAATACAGACGGTCCTTCGTGACGTCCATGTAGACACTCGAAAGCTCGTTCACGAAGTCGTAGCACGTGCGGTACACGCCTTGGAACTTATACGCGTCGTATGCCGCTTCGCATTCGACGAGCAGGGCGTACGCGCGGGCCATCATGTACTTGTCAACAGGCTCGAGATCATCCCATGAGGTCACGAGCTCGTCGTTTCCGAAGTCGTAGAGGTTGGCAAGCAGGAATCGCAGGCTGTTGCGGAACTTGCGGTACGCATCGGACACCTGCTTCAGGATGTTGTCCGAAATCGACACGTCGTGCGAGTAATCGACCGACGCGACCCAAAGGCGCAACACGTCGGCGCCGAACTTGCCCATGACGTCGGCCGGATCGATGCCGTTGCCCTTCGACTTCGACATCTTCTCGCCGTTCTCGTCGACGGTGAAACCGCAATGCATGACCGACTTGTACGGCGGCACCCCGTATGCACCCACGCTTGTGAGCAGCGACGACTGGAACCAACCGCGGTGCTGGTCGGAACCTTCCAGGTACATGTCGGCAGGCCACGTGAGCCCTTCATCGGCGCGATGGCGCAGCACGCTCTGGTGCGACACGCCGCTTTCCCACCACACGTCGAGGATGTCCTTTTCGGGCTCGAGGTCTTCCACGCCGGCACCGCAATTGCCGCAGCATGTATCGGCGGGCAGGTATTCGGCGGGGCGCTTCGTGAACCACGCGTCTGCGCCCTCCTTGTAGAACAAGTCGATGACCGCGTCGAACGTCTCCTCGGTGGCGACGGTCTGTCCGCACTTTCCGCATGTGAACACGGGAATGGGCACGCCCCAGGAACGCTGACGCGAGATGCACCAGTCGGGACGCTCAGCCACCATGGCGCCGATGCGGTTCGAGGCCCAAGCGGGAATCCACTCGACATCCTCGTTGATGGCCTTCGTGGCAGCTTCGCGCAAGCCCGTGTCGTCCATGCTCACGAACCACTGGCTCGTGGCGCGGAAGATAACCGGTTCGTGGCAGCGCCAGCAATGCGGATAGCTGTGGTTGATGTCCTCGTGCAGGATGAGCATGCCGCGTTCGCGCAACCACTCGATGATGACGGGGTTCGCCTCGTTCACTTCCATTCCGCTGAACGGACCGCCGAAGCCCATGGTGTCGCCCACGTAGAACCTGCCGTCATCGTCGACCGGCATGACCACCGGCACGCCGAACTTCATGCCTGCGAGGTAGTCGTCGACGCCATGGCCGGGTGCTGTGTGCACGATGCCAGTGCCGTCTTCCATCGTGACGTAATCGGCGTAGATGAACACGCCCTCCTCGCCCTGATCTGCGAAGATGGGCTGCTTGTACTTGTTGCCCTGAAGCTCGGTGCCCGTGGCCTTGAAGCCCTCGACGACTCGTGCGTCATCCCAGCCGAACTTCTCGACGAGCTTCTCGACGAGCGCCTCGGCCATGATGTAGGCGCGCCCGTCATGCGCCACGGCGACATACGACTCGGTCGGATGCAGGATGACGGCGTCGTCGGCGGGAAGCGTCCATGGGGTGGTCGTCCAAATGGCGACGTCGAGCTTGCCCTCCCACTCTTCGAGGCCTGCGGGCGTCGTGGTCATTTCAAAGCGCACGAAGATGGCCGGCGATACCTCATCGCCATATTCGATTTCAGCTTCAGCGAGCGCGGTGTGGCAGTGGCTGCACCAATGGATGGGCTTGCGGCCACGGTAAATCGCTCCGTCGAGGTACATCTTCTTGAAGATCTCGACATTGCCCGCCTCGAAATTGGGAATGAACGTGAGGTATGGATGCTCCCAGTCGGCATTCACGCCCAAGCGCTTGAAGCCCTCACGCTGAACGCCCACGTACTTCTCGGCCCATTCGCGGCACAGGCGGCGCACTTCGGGCTGGGGCGTCTCGCGGAACTTCTCTGTGCCGAGCGTTTCCTCGACCATGTGCTCGATGGGTTGGCCATGGCAATCCCAGCCGGGAATGTAGGGCGTGTAATATCCACGCTGCGCGTGCGATTTATTCACAAAGTCCTTCAAGATCTTGTTGAAGGCATGCCCGATATGGATGGGGCCGTTCGCGTACGGAGGGCCATCGTGCAAGATGAAAGGCTCGTTGTCCTTGTTCTTCTCGAGGACGCGCCAGTACAGGCGCTCGCTTTCCCACTTTTCAAGGCGCTTCGGCTCGTTTTCAGGCAGGTTTCCGCGCATGGGGAAATCGGTCTGAGGCAGATTCATCGTTTCTTTGTAACTGTTCGCCACGTTTTCCTCTTTCAGCTGCGTTAACTCAAACCCGATTAGTATATAAGAATGAACATTGCCCTTAGAGCGTATCGCGGTATCAACAGATTTTTTAACCCAATGGATGAGCATCAGGACGTTCCTGCTACTTATTTTTACGAAAATGAGTAGCAGGAACGTCCTGATGCTCATCGTGTACAATAGTGATTCCGTAATTCGCGAAAGGACCGTACATGCAATTCGACATCGTCACTGATTCCAGCTGCAACCTGCTCGACGAGATGATCGAGGAGTTCGGGCTTCACATTCTCCCCCTCACGTTCATGTCCGACGGCGAGCAATTCCAAAGCTACACGCAGGGCGAGAAAAGCGACCTGCAGCGGTTCTACACGATGATGCGCGAGGGCAAGATATTCACCACCTCGCTCCCTAACCAGCAGGACTCCGAGAAGCTCCTGCATCAGATCCTGGCCAACGGCCGCGACATCCTCTACATCGGCTTTTCCAGCGGGCTGTCGGGCACCTACGAAGCCACGGCTGGCATGCTCGACGCCATGCGCAGCGAGTTCCCCACGCGCAAGATCTTCCATGTCGACACGCGCGGCGCTTCTATGGGCGAGGGACTGCTCGTGTACAAGGCGGCATGCATGGCGCGCGACGGCGCCACCATCGAGGAAACGCACGGATGGGTCGAGGCCAACAAGTTCAACTTGGCGCATTGGTTCACGGTCGACGACCTCATGTACCTGTTCCGCGGGGGTCGCGTTTCCCGCACGAGCGCTTGGGCAGGCTCGCTTTTGAACATCAAGCCGGTGCTTCACATGGACAATGCAGGCCACCTCATCCCCATGGAGAAGGTCCGCGGACGCAGGAAGTCGATTCAAGCACTATTCGAGCACATGAAAGAATCGGCGATTCAGCCCGTATCCGATCAGACCGTGTTCATCAGCCACGGCGATTGCGAGGAGGACGCCAATTACCTGGCGGACATGATCCGCGACAAGCTTGGCGTAACCGACATCCGCATCAACTACGTCGACCCCGTCATCGGCGCGCACTCCGGCCCCGGCACCCTCGCCCTCTTCTTCCTGGCTGACAAGCGTTAATCAATTTTGCCAACGTTGCCCCGATTTGAACGTCACCCCAGGGAAGATGT
>JAFUCC010000009.1 GCA_017459925.1 Eggerthellaceae bacterium | reverse complement strand
CGCCCATGCTGACTTCACGGCTTTCGAAGACATCGACAAGGCTCCCGAGGAGCGCGAGCGCGGCATCACGATCTCCATCGCCCACATCGAGTACGAGACCGACAAGCGTCACTACGCTCACGTCGACGGCCCGGGCCACGCCGACTACGGGAAGAACATGATCACGGGTGCTGCTCAGATGGACGGCGCCAGCCTGGTGATCGCTGCTACCGACGGCCCCATGGCCCAGACCCGCGAGCACATCCTGCTCGCCCGTCAGGTCGGCGTTCCCTACATCGTGGTCTTCCTGAACAAGTGCGACATGGTCGACGACGAAGAGCTCATCGACCTCGTCGAGATGGAGACCCGCGAGCTGCTCGACAAGTACGAGTTCCCCGGAGACGACCTGCCGATCGTCCGCGGTTCTGCTCTGAAGGCCCTCGAGGGCGACGCCGAGTGGCAGGATGCCATCTGGGAGCTCCTCGACGCAGTCGACGATTACATCCCGACGCCCGAGCGCGACACCGACAAGGACTTCCTGATGGCCGTTGAGGACACCATGACCATCACCGGCCGCGGCACCGTTGCTACCGGCCGTGTCGAGCGTGGCGTTCTGCACCTCAACGACCCGCTGGAGATCGTCGGCATCAAGGAGACGCAGTCCACGGTCTGCACCGGCATCGAGATGTTCCGCAAGCTGCTCGACGAGGCTCAGGCCGGCGACAACATCGGCTGCCTGCTCCGCGGCATCAAGCGCGAGGAAATCGAGCGCGGCCAGGTTCTGTGCAAGCCGGGTTCCGTTACCCCGCACACCGAGTTCGACGCTCAGATCTACATCCTGACCAAGGAAGAGGGCGGCCGCCACACCCCGTTCTTCGACGGCTATCGTCCGCAGTTCTACTTCCGCACCACGGACGTCACGGGCGTTGCTCACCTGCCCGAGGGCACCGAGATGGTCATGCCTGGCGACAACGTGCTCATCCATGCTGAGCTCATCCACCCGATCGCCATGGAAGAGGGCCTGCGTCTGGCTATCCGCGAGGGTGGCCGCACGGTCGGCTCTGGCCGCGTCACGAAGATCTACAAGTAACGACGGCTGCAAACGCATCTGGTACGGAGCCCGCCCAAACAGCGGGCTCCGTTCATGCAATCATGTGACTTTGAAGCGAGCAAGAGCGAAAGAAGCCAGAGGAGTTTTCTAATGCGTACGTTGGTCACCTTGGCGTGCACGGATTGCAAGCGCCGTAACTACACGACCAAGAAGAACAAGCAGAACAACCCCGATCGCATCGAGATGAAGAAATATTGCAAGTGGTGTGGTCATCACACTCTGCATCGCGAAACTCGATAATATAGGGGAGAAGCAAGCGCATAGGCCAGTAGTTCAATTGGTAGAGCGTCGGTCTCCAAAACCGGAAGTTGAGGGTTCGAGTCCTTCCTGGCCTGCCAGCTTGTTTGATCCGAGCAGCTTGTGTTCAATTTGCTAGAAATAGCAACTTGAAGTCAGGCTGCTTGTTTAGCGTTATAAGCAGAAAGTTTGCGAACAAGAACTGAGGTCGAACATGGCCCACAAGTCGAAAACACAACGTGCGAAGGCCAGCGCTGCCAAGGCGAACAAGAAGGAACGCCAGGAGCGCGAGGCAATCGCTTCCGAGAACGTAGAAGCCGCTGTCGAGGAAACCGCGGAGGAATCCAAGGGCGGCCTGTTCAAGAAGAAGGAAGCGAAGCCCGAGGCCAAGCAGCAGACCGCTGCCGCCGTTAAGAAGGAAGAGAAGAAGCCCAAGAAGAAGCGCTTCCAGTTCTTCCGCGATGTCAAAGCCGAAATGAAGCGCGTCACGTGGCCGTCCCGCACCGATGTCGTCCGTTGGAGCGGCGTCGTGGTGGGCGCTTTGGTGTTCTTCGGCGTGTACGTCGCGCTGCTCGACAACGTCATCGTCACGCCGGCGCTCGTGGCTCTTTCCGGGTTGGGTGCATAAGCCATGGCGAAGAAATGGTATGTGCTGCATACGTACTCGGGCTACGAGAACAAGGTGAAGCAGAACCTGCTTCAACGCGTCGAAGCGCTCGGCCTGGAAAACAAGGTTTTCAAGATCGAGATTCCCACCGAAACGGTGACCGAGATCAAAGAAGGCGGCAAGCGCGTCGAATCCGAGAAGAAGGTGCTTCCCGGCTACGTGCTCGTCCGCATGGAGCTCGATCCTGAAAGCTGGACTGCCGTGCGCAACACGCCCGGCGTCACCGGCTTCGTCGGCAGCCAGGGCAACCCCGAGGCGCTGACCCGCGACGAGTACAACAAGATCATGGGCGTTGGCAAGCCGCGCCCCGGTGTTCCGAAGAAGGCAACCACCAGCATCGAAGTTGGCCAGACGGTCAAGGTCGTATCCGGCCCCTTCGTCGATTTCGACGGCACGGTGGCCGAGGTCATGCCCGACGCCGGCAAGGTGCGCGTCATGGTTTCCATCTTCGGGCGCGAAACCCCCGTCGAGCTTTCGTTCGACCAGGTGGCAAAGGTATAAGTTGGCGATATCGCGCGTACGTGCCCGCGTGGACCGGGGCTTCTCACGGACGCTAGCGACATAGATGAGTGAAAACAGTTCGAAAGGATTTGAGATATGCCTCCCGCGAAAAAAGTTGCTGGCTTCATTAAGCTGCAAATTCCGGCCGGTGGCGCGAACCCCGCTCCTCCGGTAGGCCCGGCCCTTGGCGCCCAGGGCGTCAACATCATGCAGTTCTGCCAGGCGTTCAACGCCGAGACGCAGGAGCAGGCCGGCACCATCATCCCTGTTGAGATCACGGTTTACGAGGACAAGACGTTCTCGTTCATCTGCAAGACGCCTCCGGCGGCCGTGCTGATCAAGGAGAAGCTCGGCATCGAGAGCGGTTCCGGCATCCCGCAGCTGCGCTTCGTCGGCACGCTGACCGAAGACCAGCTTCGCGAAATCGCCGAGACCAAGATGCCCGACCTGAACGCCAACACGATCGAGGCCGCTATGGAAATCATCGCCGGCACCGCTCGTTCCATGGGCGTGCGCATCGAAGGCCGCGAGATGAAGAAGAAGTACATCCCGAGCCGCAAGTTGGCCGAACAGCTGAAGGCCCTCGGTCAGTAATTCGCGAAGCGAATTGCCGTAAGGGCGCGATTCATCGCACCCGTCAAGCAAGGGATTAACGCGCCAACCGGTGCGTTTCCAATAGATGGGAGAGTGCCTGCGGGCATTCGCTAACAACCACGAAGGAGAGAACAATGGCAAAGAAATCGAAGGCTTATCGCGCCGCAATCGAGAAGATCGGCGACGAGCAGTACGCCCCGTTCGAGGCGTTCACGATGCTGAAGGATGTCGCGTCCTGCAAGTTCGACGAGACGGTCGAAGCGCACTTCCGCTTGGGCATCGACACCCGTAAGGCCGATCAGAACCTGCGTGGCACCGTAGCCCTGCCGAACGGCTCGGGCAAGACGGTCCGCGTGGCCGTGTTCGCCGAGGGCGACGCCGCTCGTGCCGCCGAGGAAGCTGGCGCTGACATCGTCGGTTCCGACGACCTGGTTGCCGACATCCAGGCTGGCAAGATCGACTTCGACGCCGCCGTGGCCACGCCCGACCAGATGGGCAAGGTTGGTCGCCTGGGCAAGATCCTCGGCCCGCGCAACCTCATGCCGAACCCCAAGCTGGGCACTGTCACGCCCGATGTCGCCAAGGCCATCAACGACCTGAAGGGCGGCCGCGTCGAGTATCGCGCCGACCGTTTCGGCATCGCTCATGTCATCATCGGCAAGACGAGCTTCACGCCTGAGCAGCTCGCTCAGAACTACGGCGTCGTGTACGACGAGATCGTCCGCATGAAGCCGTCCACTGCCAAGGGCAAGTACGTGAAGTCCATCACCGTGGCTTCCACCATGAGCCCGGGCATCAAGATCGACCCGAGCATCACGCGCAACTACGACCAGCCGCAGGAGGCTGCCGAATAATTCGCGCGCATCTGCACTACGAAAGGAGGTCTTCGGACCTCCTTTTCTTTTAGGAGCATCATGGCAGTCATCAAGAAAACACCTGCGGAAATCGAGGCGATGAAGGAAGCCGGGCGCTTGTCGGCGGCGGTGCTGCGAGAAGTCGGCGCGCGCTGCGTGCCGGGCGTTTCCACGCTCGAGCTCGACGAGTTCGCGGAAGACTACATACGCAGCCATGGCGGCATTCCCACGTTCAAGGGGTATGGCGGCTTTCCGGGGAGCATCTGCGCTTCTGTCAACGAGCAGATCGTGCATGGCATTCCGTCTTCAAAGGTGAAACTGCAGTCTGGCGACATCATCTCCATCGACGTGGGCGCAACGGTCGATGGCTGGGCAGGCGATAACGCCTGGACGTACGCCGTCGGAACCATTTCGCCCGAGAAGAAGAAGCTGCTCGAAGTCACCGAGAAAAGCATGTGGGCGGGCATTTCAGCCGCGCGCGTCGGTAACCGTTTGGGCGACATCGGCCATGCGGTGCAGTCGGTCGCCAAGAAAGCCGGCTTCGGTGTCGTACGCGACTACACCGGTCACGGCATCGGCCGCAACATGCATGAAGACCCCAATGTGCCGAATTACGGCATCCGCCACATGGGCTTGAAACTCGAAGCCGGCATGGTGCTCGCCATCGAGCCCATGCTCACGCTGGGAACGTACAAGACCCATGTCATGAGCGATGGATGGCTCGTCGTGACCCAAGATGGCAAGCCCGCCGCGCACTTCGAGAAAACCGTCGCCATCACCGAAGAAGGCCCCGTCCTCGTTTCAGTGGAACCCGACCGCGATCGTCCCCTGTAATTGAACATCGTCCCTGGGGTAACGTTCAGTCCTTTGAACATCAGCCCAGGGGTAATGTTCATTTTTGGATAAGCAATGCTGTTAAGCGAATAATGCGATGTAAATGAACATTACCCCTGGGCTGATGTTCAAAGGACTGAACGTTACCCCAGGGACGATGTTCAATTACGCGAAGAACGTGCGTGCAATCTGCTTGTAGAAGCTTTCCTGGCGGCGGGTCAGCAAGGTGATGGGGCGCTCGCCGGCGCTCACGACGATCGAGGAGATGGGGCGGGCGAATTCGAGCGCATCGCCATCGGCGAACAGCGATACCTCGCGGGCGCTTGCCGAGCCTTCCTCGAGCGACACTTCCACCACGTCATGATGCTCGGTGACCACGGCGCGCGTGTTCAACGTGTGCGGTGCCAGCGGTACGACGATGAGCCCGCGATGGCTCGGCCCCACGAGCGGGCCGCCAGCCGACAAAGCGTAGGCAGTCGAACCGGTGGCGGTGGACACGATCACGCCGTCGCCGCGCATGGTTGCCACGCGGTCACCCGAAATGTCGAAGCTGAAGTCGACGATGTGGCCCATGGCGCCACGGGCAATCGCAATCTCGTTCAACACGAAGAACTCGCGCGGCTCGTCGATGCCCTCTTCCTCGTCACCTTCGCACGTAACTTGAACACGCAGGTCAACGCGCTCTTCGCGAATGATCTCGCCAGCCAGCGCATCGGCGATGAGCGGCACGAGACCGTCTTCGGCTCCGTTTGCCAAGAAGCCCAGGTGCCCGAACTTCACGCCCAAAATCGGCGCGTTCACAGCATAGGCGATGCGGGCGGAATGCAAGATCGAGCCGTCGCCGCCAAGCGTGATGATAAGGTCGATCGGCCCCTGCGGCACCGCAGCGAGCATGCGCCCGCTATAGGGGAACGCCGCGTCGGGCAGGTCTTCCACGTCCATTTCCGCATGGTCGATGCCCTGCGCGTCCAAGTAGGCCACAATTTGGAACAGCGCGTCGATGGTCTTGGCGTTCTTCCTGTTCGCAACAAGTAAAACCCTCATGTGCCTGCCGTCCTTTTCGGGATTTCAGGTGAATCGGCCACCCGCTTCTTTCGGTTGATACATTATATACAAGCAGGGAAACCAACGAAAAGACGTGTCATGTTGGCCAGGCCACTATGACACATCGGGTGAACAGGCCAGCATGGCGGACGAACAAACACAAGCAGTCGACAAGCAGACGCACGAATCGGTGGCGAAATCGACGGCGCTCATGTCGGCGGCAACGCTCATCTCGCGCGTGACGGGCCTCGTGCGCACGTGGGCCATGGCGTTCGCGCTCGGCAACACGCTCGTCACGAGCGCTTACCAGGTGGCAAACAACATGCCCAACGTCGTGTTCGACCTGGTTGCGGGCGGCCTTCTGGGCGCGGCGTTCATTCCCGTGTTCATGCTGGAAAAGGAGAAGAAGGGCGACGCCGGAAGCAACGAGTTCGCCTGCAACCTGCTGAACCTCACCATCGTGGTGCTCGGCGTGCTCACGCTGCTTTCAAGCATCTTCGCGCCGCAGCTCATCGCCACGCAAACGTTCACGGTCGGCGAGACCGACGAGGTCGTCGAGTTGTCGGTGGCGTTCTTCCGCATCTTCGCGTTCCAAATCGTGTTCTATGGCATCAGCGGCATCTTGACCGCGGTGCTCAACGCCAACCGCGTGTTCTTCCTGCCGGCAATCGCCCCGGCGCTCAACAACGTGTGTGTCATCGTGTCGTTTTTGGCGTACATCCCGCTTTCGGGCGTCGACCAGCAGCTCGCCATCGTGGTGCTCGGCGTAGGAACGACGCTCGGCGTGGCCGTGCAGGCGGTCGTGCAGATTCCCGCCATGATGAAGACGGGTTTCAAGTACCGTTTCTTCATCCGCCTGAAGGATCCGGCGCTCATCGAGGCCATGAAGATCGCGCTGCCCACCATGCTCTACATCGTCGGCACGCTCGTGGCGTTCTCGTGCCGCAACGCGTTCTCGCTGCAGGTTGGCGACAACGGCCCGTCCACGCTGCTGTACGCCTGGACGTGGTTCCAGCTGCCGTACGGCGTGGTGTCGGTGTCGCTCTCGCGCGCGTTGTTCACCGAGATGGGCGAGGCGTCGGCCAAGGAAGACTATCCGGCCCTGCGCGAGCTCGTGCGCACCGGCCTGTCGGGCAACCTCATGCTGATCATTCCGCTTGCGGGCATCATGATCGCGCTCGCCATTCCGCTGATGGAGCTGTTCCGCGCGGGCGCGTTCAATGCCGGCGATGTCACATATGTGTCGACCGTGCTCGCGGCGTGGCTGTACAGCCTGCCGTTCTACGCGGTGATGTTCTTCCTGTACAACGTGTTCGCGTCGATTCGGCGCTTCCTCACGTTTGCCGTGGTCAGCTGCCTGATGGTGGTCGTGCAATGCGTGCTGTATTTCGTGCTGTGCACGCCGCAAGCGCTCGGCCTGGTCGGCGTTCCCATCGCCGATTTGGTGTATTACGGCGCGTGCTGCGTCATCTTGCTCGTGCTGCTGCGCCGCATGATCGGCGCCTTCGATTTGAAGTACGTCCTGTGGCTGACCGTGCGCGTGCTCATCGCCACGGCGGTGGCCACCGTGCTTTCGTACTTCATCTCGGTGTGGCTGCCGGTGGGCGAGGGCATGGTCGGCGGCTTCATCCGCCTGGTCGTTGCGGGCGGCATCGGCTTGGTGGTGGCTTACGGCCTGTGCGCTTTGTTCCGCATTCCCGAAATGACCATCGTCACCGGCCTTGTCGGCAAAGTTGCCGGCCGGTTCGGGAAGCGCTAAGCGGCCCGATCGTCGGGCGCCGTTTCAGCGGTTGGCCCAAATCCTCGGTAATCCACAACCGCTTGTTCTTTCGCGCGGCTTCAACGCAAGGGGCTGGGCTATAATCGTATGGTTTTCTGCGAGTGAAAGAGGGAAGGCATGACGCAGCGCATCGGTTTCGACAACGACAAGTACATCGAGTTGCAAACGGCGCGCATCCGCGAACGCGTGAACGAGTTCGGCGGCAAGCTTTACCTCGAGTTCGGCGGCAAACTGTTCGACGACTACCATGCCTCGCGCGTGCTGCCCGGCTTCGAGCCCGACACGAAGCTGCGCATGCTGAAGAGCCTGGCCGACGAAATCGAAATCATCCTCGTCATCAACGCCAACCACATCGAGCACTCGAAGGTGCGCGGCGACCTCGGCATCACCTACGACGAAGACCTGCTGCGCCTCATGGACATCTTCCAGGGGCTTGGGTTCTACGTCGGCAGCGTGTGCATCACGCAGTACCGCAACCAGCCCGCGGCCGACGCGTTCCGCCAACGCCTGGCGGCGCTCGGCGTGAAGAGCTACCTGCATTACCCCATCGAGGGCTACCCCTACGATATCGACCGCATCGTCAGCGACGAGGGCTATGGTGCCGACGACTATATCGAAACGTCGCGGCCGCTCGTCGTGGTAACCGCGCCCGGCCCCGGCTCGGGCAAGATGGCCACGTGCCTCTCGCAGCTGTACCAAGAGCACAAGCGCGGCGTGAACGCGGGCTACGCGAAGTTCGAGACGTTCCCCATTTGGAACCTCCCGCTCGACCACCCTGTGAACATCGCCTATGAAGCGGCGACCATCGACCTTTCCGACGTGAACGCCATCGACCCCTTCCACCTGGAAGCCTATGGCGAAACCACCGTGAATTACAACCGCGACATCGAGATTTACCCGGTGCTGCGCGCTATGATGGAAAAGATCATGGGCGAGAGCCCCTACCAGTCGCCCACCGATATGGGCGTGAACATGGCTGGCCTTGCCATCTGCGACGACGAGGTGTGCCGCGACGCCGCCAACCGCGAAATCGTGCGCCGCTATTTCCAGACGGCAATGCAGGCCAAGCGCACGGGAATCGGCGACGAGAACGTTGCGAAGGCCGAGATGCTCATGAAGAAAGCGGGCATCGGCCCCGATTATTCGCCCGCACGCGCGGCGGCTCTGGCGAAGGCCGAGCAGTCGGGCGGCCCGGCAGGCGCCATGGAATTGCCCGACGGCCGCGTGATCACCGGCAAGACGTCGACGCTTCTGGGCGCCGCCTCGTCGGTGCTGCTGAACGCGTTGAAAGCCCAAGCTGGCATCGACGACGACATGATGATCATCAGCGATGCGGCGCTCGAGCCGATTTGCTCGCTGCGCACCGAGCAGCTGGGACATCAGAACCCGCGCCTGCATCCGCGCGAGATGCTGATCGCGCTTTCCACGTCGTCGCTGACGAGCCCCATGGCCGCCACTGCCATTAAGGCCGCAAGCCAACTGCGCGGGTGCGATGCGTACTTCTCGGTCATCATCTCGACCGACGACGAGCAGCTGTACCGTTCGCTCGGCATCAACGTCTGCTGCGAGCCGCGTTACGAGCAGCACAGGTACTACCAGGGCTAATCGCAAGGACTAAGGCCTGAAACTTGTCCCTTGCGGCGGTTTCATATAATTGAACCATGCGAATCGAACACGCCATCGACGAGTTTCTGGCACACCTGAGGGTGGAGCGGGGGAGTTCTGCGCTCACGGTCGAGGCGTACGGTGCCGATTTGGCCGATTACACGTCGTTTCTCGCCGAGGCCGGCATCACGGAAGTCGAACGCGTCGACCGCGATGCCGTCGTGGCATATGAAGCTGATTTGGCCGATCGCGGCTATGCCGTAACGAGCATCGACCGCCACATATCCGCCGTGAAGAGCTTCCACAAGTTCTGCGTGCGCGAAGAGTACGCGAAGGCGAGCCCGGCGGCGAACGTGCACCTGCCGACGCCCCCCGATAAGTTGCCGGACGTGCTGACGATCGAGCAGGTGAACGCGCTGCTCGAAAGGCATGACGGAACCGACCCCGCAAGCCTGCGCGACCGCGCCATCCTCGAGGTGCTGTACGGTTGCGGCCTGCGCGTTAGCGAATGCTCTGGCCTCGATCTGGGGAACTGCGCGCTGAGCGAAGGGTATTTGCGCGTCGTGGGAAAGGGCGACAAGGAGCGCGTTGCGCCCATTGCCGGATGCGCGCTCGATGCGCTGAGCGCGTACCTGCGCGACGGTCGCGGCAAGTTCGCGAAGCCGCAAAAACCCACGTCGGCCGTCTTCTTGAACAGGCGCGGCACCCGCCTGACGCGCCAGAGCATCCACAAGATCGTCGCGAAGGCGGGTACCGCCATCGGCGTGGAGGGGCTGCATCCGCACACGCTGCGCCACTCGTTTGCCACGCATATGCTAGCCGGCGGTGCCGACCTGCGCGTCATCCAAGAGATCCTCGGCCATTCCGACATCTCGACCACGCAGATCTACACGCACGTGAACCGCGCGCATATCCGCGAAGAATACCTCAGCGCCCATCCCCGCGCCCATTAGCGCAATTGAACGCTCACCCCAGGGGTGATGTTCAATTTGCTGAGGCCTTGTCTTTGCGTAGGAGCGCTTCTTCAAATTGAACATCACCCCTGGGGTGAGCGTTCAATCGGCCGCCGTCCCTGGGGTGAGCGTTCAATTGTGCCTTTCTGAGGAGCGTCCACATCATGTTGTGGGCGCTTTTTGCCATTGCTCCAAAAAGGCCGCCAAATGTGGGAAAAGTGCCGCCGAAGTGCAAAAAAGTGTTGCTTCGTGGGGCATCGTGGGATAGAATGTCAAACGCACGATTAGATTGGGCGTGAACTAGGCGAAGGGAACCGATGGAAGAAGCGCGTAACACCGTTGACCTCAACGGCTCGTATCGCTTCAAGACTGACGCGAAGGGTCGCGTGTCCCTGCCTGCCAAGTTCCGCAAAGTCTTGTCGGAAGACCTCGTGGTCACGTGCGCGCTCACTGAAGACCACCTTCTGGTGTTCGATGGGCAGGACAGCTTCAACGCGTGGGTGGACGGCATCTTCACCGACAAGTTCGGCGGGTTCAATTCCACCAACCGCGAGCAGCTGTACTGGCGCAGCGCGTTGAAGGGCAACGCCTTCGACGTGCAGCCCGATTCGGCCGGTCGCATCCTGCTTCCGGCTGACCTGCGCGAGCAGGTGGGCATCGACAAGGAAGTCGTCATCGTGGGCAACACGGGCTTCTTCGAGGTCTGGAGCGAGAAGCGTCGCGGCGAAGTGGTCGAGAAGATCGACTTCTCCAGCCTGCTGAGCTAAGGCGCGCCTTGACAAACGAATATCGGCATATCCCGGTCCTGCTTACCGAGTGCCTCGAACATTTAGAACTCCAACTGCAGAATACGTTCGTGGACGCAACGCTCGGTGGCGCGGGACATTCCCTCGAAGTTGCCACGCGACTAGGGCCTGAGGGCACGCTCATCGGAATCGACCAGGACGAGACAGCTTTAGCTGCCGCGTCAAAACGCCTAAATGCCATACCCGATGAACAGCGCCCCAACCTCGAACTGGTTCGTGGCAACTTCGGGGATATGGATGAGCTGCTCTTGCAATGCGAAATACCCGGCGTCGACGCTTTCTTGTTCGATCTCGGGGTTTCGTCGCCGCAGCTCGACACGCAGGCACGTGGCTTCTCCTTTAAGGAGAACGGCCCCCTTGATATGCGGATGGATCCGGGGAAACAAACCTTAACCGCAGCAGAGGTCATAAACACCTACAACGCAGCAGACCTCACTCGGATCATCCGTATGTACTCTGATGAGAAGTGGGCCAGCCGCATCGCCGAGTTCATCGTGAAGCGTCGTGAAAGCGCGCCGATCGAAACGAGTGCCGAGCTTGTCGACGTCATCAAGGCAGCCATTCCCGCCAGCGCCCGGCGCGCCGGCGGGCATCCGGCGAAGCGGACGTTCCAGGCAATCCGGATCGAAGTCAACTCGGAGCTAACCGTGCTCAAACAAGGCATTGAAGCTGCGGTTCGCTGGCTTAATCCGGGCGGCAGGCTGGTGGTCATCTCGTACCACTCGTTGGAAGACCGCATCGTGAAAGAGGCAATGGCGGCAGGTGCCAACAGGTGCACCTGCCCGCCCGACTTTCCAGTTTGCGCCTGCGGGAAGAAGCCGATACTCGAAATCGTCACGCGTAAGCCCATCACGCCGACGCCTGACGAAGTGAAACGGAATCCGCGTGCGCGCAGTGCGAAGTTACGCGTGGCGCGCAAGCTATGAGCAATGGGGCCAAGCGAGCTTGCTCATTGCGCTGAAACGCAATGAGAAACGAACTAACCACCAGGGCAATGAGCAAGCTCACCTGGCCCCATTGCTCAACTAGAAACTGAACATCACCCCTGGGATGGTGTTCAAAAAAATGAACATCTTCCCAGGGGTGATGTTCAAAATGAGAAGGAAGGGAGAGAGGCGCGATGGCATCTGCCGAGCGAGCATACCGCTACGATGCGTATCCCGATTACGCGCCTGAGCGTTCGCGTCGTGCCGACGTCCGCGCAATCCGCACCGGGTCTCCCGCCTCCACCGACTCCAACGCCGCGCTGCTCGTAACCGCCGCCAAGCTGGCCGCGGTGGTGCTCGTGTTCGTTGCCTGCCTGAGCTTCGCGCGCATTGCGCTGACCAACGCGGCTGTCACGACCATGATCGAAAGCGACGCGCTGTCTGCGCAAATCGCCGAAGCCCGCTCGTCGGGCGTCAGCTTGGAAATGGAGCAGAGCGTCCTTTCCAGCACGTCGGCCCTGAACGCTGCCGTGAAGCGCCTCGGCATGGCGGCTCCCGGCGCAGTGGGAACTCTCGCGCTCGAGCCTGACGTAGTTGCGACCGACGCCAACGGCGAGCTCCTGCTTTCCGATTCCGTCAAGAACGTCGTCAACGCCCGGAGCTAGCCCGTGGCTGGCTCGAGGCGTGCCCCGCGCAACGACCGCGGCGGTCGTTCCACGGCAAGTTCTGCTGCGGAAAACTTCGAACGGTACGTTTCCCGCGGAAGCAACCGCGCATTCGTCGTCGTGGTCGTGTTTTTGGCACTCGCCGCGCTGTTCTTCGTGCGCCTCGTGTACTTGCAGGTCATCATGGCGCCGCAGTACTCCGCCCAGGCGCAGGAATCGCGCACCATCGGGTTCATCGTCGAGCCGCGCCGTGGCACGATTTACGACCGCAACGGCCACATCCTCGCCATCAGCGTCGACGCGACCACGGTGTACGCCAACCCCTCCGAAATCAAGGAACCAGGTGCGACGTCGCGCGCTATCGCCGAAGTGCTCGGCGGCACTGCGTCGGACTACCTCGACGCGCTTTCGCAAGGCGATTCGGCAACGTTCACGTTCATCAAGCGCAAAGCCGACGCCGATTTAGCCGAGCAGCTGCGCGAGCAAGAGCTGCCCGGCATTTACTTCATCGAGGACACGCGCCGCGAGTACCCGTATGGGCAAACGGGCGGCCAGGTCGTCGGCGCATGCAGCGTGGCGGTCGACGAGGAGAACAACCGCGAGTACTACGACGGCATCTGCGGCCTCGAGCTGTACTACAACACCATCTTGTCGGGCACGCCCGGCTACTACGAGGCCGAGGTCGGCGCAGACGGCACGCCCATTCCCGGCGGCGTGCACGAATCGAAGCACGCAATCGAAGGCCAGGACATCGTCGTTTCCATCGACATCGAATTCCAGGCCGAGGTCGAGCAAGCCCTTAAGGAAGGCGTCGCGCGCGTCGGCGTCAACAAGGGGTCGGCCGTCGTCATGGACGCCGACACCGGCGAGATCTTCGCAGCTGCCTCGAGCCCGTTCTTCAACCCAGCCGACCGCAGCAAGGTCGAGGAAGGGTCGATGCAGCTCACGGCGATGACCAACCTCTTCGAGCCGGGTTCGATCTTCAAGACCGTGTCAGCGACCGCCATTATGGAAGAGGGCACGATGACGCCCGACACTGAAGTGGTCGTGCCGGAATACCTCGAGGCCGACGGCTACATCGTTTCCGACGCGCACGATCACGAGCAGGTCACCTGGACGCTGCGCACCATCATGAACGTTTCGTCGAACGTGGGCATTTCGCTTTCGGTCGAGAAGTACCTGGGCTTCCAGAAGTTCTACGATGCCATCTTGCGTTACCGCTTGAACGAGCTGTGCGGCGTGGATTACCCGGGCGAGCAAATCGGCTACCTACTCGACTTCGACTATTGGTCGCGCGTGCAAGCCTATAACGTCACGTTCGGCCAGGGCATCTCGCTCACGCCGATGCAGATCCTGAACTTCTACGCGGCGCTCGTGGCCGATGGCGTGCAGCCGACCCCGCACTTCCTGCTGCGCAAGCCGCAAACCGGCGAGGTGCCGGAATACGAGCATCACCGCATCATCGACAATACCGAGGCCATTGCGCCTGTGACCAGCATGTTGCAAACCGTCGTCACCGATGGCACGGGCACCGATGCCGCCATCGAGGGCTTCGACGTGGCGGGCAAGACGTCGACTGCCGAGATCTTCGAGGAAGGCGGCGGCTACCGCGATGACGCCGTGAACCTGGGTTTCGCGGGGTTCATCGCGAACTCGAACAGCCGATTCGTGTGTTTTGTGGGCGCCAACGAGGTGCCTGCCGACCGCAAGGTGGGCTCGATATTTCACGATATAATGAGTGCGGCCATAAGCCGTTACAACATTGTATCGACCGGGACTACCGAGTGAGGCGACGCACGATGACGATCTGTTCGGAACTGTTTAAGGGCATGGAATGCACGATCATCGGCGACGGATCCGCCGAAGTGGGAGGCTTGGCCTACCGCAGCGACCGCGTCAAGCCCGGTGACATGTTCTTCTGCATCGTGGGCCTGAAAGTCGACGGCCATTCGTTCGCGCAAGACGCAATCGACCGCGGCGCGAAGTTCCTCGTGGCCGAGCGGCGCCTGTACCAGGCCGATACCACCGACGTCACCGTCATCATCGTCGACGATTCGCGCAAGGCCATGGCTCATGTGGCCGCGCGCTTCTACGACCAACCATCTGCCGACTTTGCGCTTGTGGGCGTGACCGGCACGAACGGGAAAACCACGACCACTTACCTGGTCGAGCAGATCGCGCGGGCGCATGGCAAGCGCACGGGCGTCATCGGCACGGTCGGCGTGGAAATCGCCGGCACGCGGACAAAGGCCGAGCACACCACGCCCGAATCGCCCGACCTGCAGGCCACGTTCGCCGCAATGCGCGATGCGAAGTGCGACGTCGTGGCCATGGAAGTGTCGTCCCATGCGCTCGACTTGCAGCGCACGTGGGGCACGCAGTTCGCGGTCACGGCGTTTTCCAACCTGACGCAGGACCATCTCGATTACCATCACACGTTCGAGGCCTACTTCGAGGCCAAGGCGCTGTTGTTCTCGCGCGACTACCCGGCCAAGCGCGTCATCTGCATCGATGACAAGTGGGGCCGCGAGTTGCTGCGCCGCTGCTCGGCAGCCGACGACTGGGTCATCACGACCGGGTTCGACGCGTCTGCGCAGATTCACCCGGTCTCGGTCGAATACGCTGCCGACCACACGACGGTCGAGCTCGACGTGCGCGGACGTCGCGTGGCGTTCACGTACCCGCTCGTCGGGCGCTTCAACGTGTCGAACATCATGTGCGCGTTCGGCATCGCCAAGGCGCTCGGTTACGAGAACGAGGACATCGCGCGTGCTCTTGAAGCCGCCCCGCAGGTGCCGGGCCGCCTCGAGCGCGTGCACGCCAAGGCCGACGGCGGCGTGTCGGTGTTCGTCGACTACGCGCACACGCCCGACGCGCTTTCGAAGGCCATCGCCTCCATCAAGGCGCTTTCCACCGGGCGCACGCTCGTCGTGTTCGGCTGCGGTGGCGACCGCGACGCATCCAAGCGCTCGATCATGGGCGAAGCGGCGCTTTCCGCCGATTTCGCGGTGGTCACGTCCGACAACCCGCGCACCGAAGACCCGGCTGCCATCATCGAGGACATCGTCGGCGGCATGGAAAACGGCGTCGGGCGCTACGAGGTCGTGCCCGATCGCCGCGAGGCCATCGCACGCGCCATCGCGCTGGCAGAACCGGGCGATTCGGTGCTGCTGGCCGGCAAGGGCCACGAGGATTACCAGATCATCGGCTCTGAAACGCGCCACTTCGACGACCGCGAAGTCGCTGCCGAGGAATTGGAAAAGGCGTTTGCCTAAGGATTTGCCGTGCGTCTGACCGTTGCCGAAATAGCCGAAGCTGTACATGGACGCGTCATACATGAGTCGCAGGAACGTCCTGCGACTCATTCTGCTGTGAACGATGCCTGTCCGAAAGCCAATCGGCAGAATGAGTCACAGGACGTTCCTGCGACTCATGTTGTTACGGGCCTTACCTGGGATTCCCGCACGGTGAAACCGGGCGACCTGTACGTCGCCTTGCCAGGCGAGCGCGTCGACGGGCACGATTTCGCCGCCGCCGCGGTTGAAGCCGGCGCGGTTGCCGTGCTGGGAACGCGCGAGCTTTCCGTCGATGTGCCGGTCATCGTGGCAGCCGATGCCATGCAGGCCGTCGCCGATTTGGCTGCGTATTGGCGCAGCCGCCTGAAGGGCACAGTCATCGGCCTGACGGGTTCCACCGGCAAGACCACCACGAAGAACCTCGTGCGCGACGTGCTGGCGTGCGCCGGCTCGGTCGTTGCCACCAAAGCCAACCAGAACAACGAGCTCGGCGTGCCCGCTACGCTGCTTTCCGCCGACGAGGACACCGATTTCGTCGTCGTGGAAATGGGCATGCGCGGCCTCGGGCAAATCGAGGCGCTCTGCAAGATCGCGTGCCCCGATTGGGGGCTTGTCACGAACGTCGGCGAGAGCCACATCGAGCTGCTCGGCAGCCGCGAGAACATCGCGCGCGCCAAGTCCGAGCTTCTTGCGGCACTGCCGCAAGGCGGTATCGGCTTCGTGAACGCAGCTGACGAGCTTCTGCCCGACCTTCTCTCCTTCGGCCAGGCCGAAGAACACGGCGCGCGCATCGTGAAGTTCAACGAAGACGTGCGCGCAGAGAATGTTTCGCTTGACGAAGAGGGAAGGCCATCCTTCACCTTGACCGTAGCTGCGGACGCATCGGCATTACCTGAGCGCGATTCCGCAGCCGGGAATGGCGACAAGCAGGTTGCCCATGCGAGCGAGGACAAGCGCGAAGGCAATGCCGAGGCGTCCGCAGCGGACGTAAAGGTGAAGCTGGCGTTGCGCGGCATGCACAACGTTTCCAATGCGTGCTCTGCCGCTGCTGTCGGCCTGGCCGCAGGCCTCACCCTTTCGCAATGCGCCGAGGCGCTTGCTGCCGCACAGCCCGAAAAGGGCCGCCAGCAGGTGTTCCGCACGGCGCAGGGCGTCACGGTGGTCGACGATTCGTACAACGCGAACCCCGACTCCATGCGCGCATCGCTGGCGACGTTCTCCGCGCTCGAAGTTCCTGGGCGGCATATCGCCGTGCTCGGTGACATGGGCGAGCTCGGAACGTTTGCGCTGGAATGCCACGAGCGCGTGGGCGCCCTGGCGGGGCAGTCGAACCTCGACCTGCTCATCTGCGTAGGCGAATTGTCCGAGCACATCGCGCTGGCGGCGACTGACGCCGGCATGCCCGATTCGGCCGTGCACCATCTGTCGTCGGTCGACACGGCTATTCAAGAACTGAAATCTCTCGTCGAACCCGGCGATGCGGTGCTCGTCAAGGCGTCGCATTTCATGGAGTTCGACCGCATCGTGGAAGGGCTGGTGGGCTAGTGCTCTCTCCGCTGTTCTCGCAATACCCGACGTTTCTGGTGTTCATGGCCGTGTTCGTGGCTACGGCGCTCACCATGCTGTTCATGCCCGCGTGGATTCGCTTCCTGAAGTCGAGCCACATTGGCCAGCAAGTGCGCGACGACGGCCCCGAAACGCACCTCGTGAAGCAGGGCACGCCCACGATGGGCGGCGTCATCATGCTCATCGCGTTGGTGGCGACGGTGCTCATCAACGGCCTGCCGAACATCGAGACCTACGTGCTGCTCGGCGCCATCATCCTCACCGGTGCGCTCGGCTTGTTCGATGACGCGTCGAAGGTCGTGCACCAGCGCTCGCTCGGCCTGACGCCGCGCGGCAAGCTCATCGGGCAGTTCGCCATCGCCACCATCTTCGGCATAATCGCGGTGAACAACTTCTACGTGCAGCCGACGATTATCATTCCGTTCATCGCGACGATCGACCTGGGCGTCCTGTACACGGTCATCCCCATTGGCGAAGGGGCGCTGTACCTGCCGTGGCTCTACCTCGTGTTCGTCGACATCCTGCTCGTGGGCTTGTGCAACGCCGTGAACCTGACCGACGGGCTTGACGGCCTGGCGGCGGGCACGGTCATGGTTGTCATGCTCGTCATGGCGGCCATCGCGTTCCGCTCGAACTTGCTCGAGCCTGCCATTGTGGCGGCGGCGCTCGCCGGCACGTGCATCGGCTTTCTGTGGTTCAACTCGTATCCGGCCGACATCTTCATGGGCGACACGGGTTCGCTCGCGCTCGGCATGGGGCTTGGGTGCCTGGCCGTCCTCACCAAGACCGAGTTCGTGGTCATCATCATCGGCGGCCTGTTCGTAGCCGAAGCGCTGTCGGTCATCATCCAGGTCTTGCACTTCAAGCGCACGAAGAAGCGCGTGTTCCTCATGGCGCCGCTGCACCATCACTTCGAGAAGAAGGGTTGGTCCGAAACCAAGGTCGTTATCCGCTTCTGGATCATCTCGGGCGTCTGCGCCGCCATCGGCTTCTCGCTGTACTTCGCCAACGGCCTCATGGGGGCGTAGCATGCGGGGCGCTGAGCATATCGGAAACGTCCTCGTCTTGGGCCTGGGCAAATCGGGGAAGTCGGTTGCGCGGTATTGCGCCGCGCTTTTGGGAACGCGTGTCGACGCGCTGTTCATCGCCGCCGGCGCGCGCAACGACGACTCGGTCGCGTTCGTGGAATCGTTGCAAGCGCAGGTGGAGTGGGACAATGGGGGCAGGGCACTTTGTCCAACTTTCGCAAAAGTGGGACAAAGTG
>JAFUCC010000063.1 GCA_017459925.1 Eggerthellaceae bacterium | reverse complement strand
TCGATTTCATCGCCGAAGCTTTCCATGTCGTCGCCGTAGACGTGGATGAAGTCGAGGATCGCGCCGTAGCGCCCGAGAAACATGCTCTCGCAGTAGCGGGGAACCACGTCGTGCGGGACGACGCCGACGTAGTCCGCCCCCTCGAACCGCGCGAGGATCGCATCTGCATCTCTGAGCGCTACGGGCAGCCCGGCGCGCTTCAGCGCGACGTAGATGTTCACCGCCTCGACCGACCTGCTCCACGCCTTGCCGGCGACGACGAAGTAATAGCCCCAGGCCTTCTTCGCCTCGGCGAGCTGCTCGTCGGTCAGCTCGCCGAGGCGATACCGGAACTCGTCGTGCCGCCTGTCATGGCTGACGAAGAGGTCCACGTGGGTCGAGTTGCCGCCGCGGCACACCTCCCAGGGATGCCCGCCGCCGCGATTCCGGTCGAAGTACCAGGAATCCCAGGCCTCCGGGCTTGTCAGGTCGATGCCCGGGCCCGAGCAGAGCCCGCTGCCCTTGCAGGTCAGCCCCTCGTCACGGCCGTCCGCGTAGCGCATGTACAGGTCGACCAGTGGCAGCCTCTCACCGTCGTCGCCGCAAAGGTCGTACCCGCACGCCTCGTAGCCAATCGCGCACGCGCCGAGGAAGTCGTTTCCCGTCATGCCGGCCAGGCGCCCGATGTTCTTCTCATCTTCCGCGCCACAGGCGGCGTATTCGCGGAACGCTCGGTAGGTCTCATCGCCCATCCCCTCGAAGACGCCCTCCCTCCACGAGGCGTCGGCTTCCCACAGGGAGCTCCTCCTGACAACGCCCTTGCGGTGGTGGTAGGGGAGCTGGTCTTCGACAAGGGCGTTGTACGCGCCCTCCCTCAGCAGCTCCATGCTCTGGTTTGCGGCGCGCGCGAGCAGGCCGAACAGAGCCACGGCGTATTCCTCGTTCCAGTCGAACTCGCGGGGCTCCTCTTCAAGGTCGGCGCAAACCACAAACGTGCGGCCGACCGACACGGCCCTGCAGCGCTCGTTCTCCACGATGACGAGCTCATACCACTTGAACCCGTCGGGATAGGCGTATTCCCACAATGCAACGTACTCCTCGCGGGAAGACACCTCGCCGATGTCGAGCAGGTTGTCGTAATCATCGAAGTCGTCCAACTCCCCACGGGGAACCCTGAGCCAGATGGCCTTCGCCTCCTCGTTTCTCTCGAGCGGCTCGAGATCGGCGAGCGTGTCGAAGAGCCCGTCGAGCGCTTCGAGAACCGCCGGCGTCTGGGCCGACGGGTTCTTCCAGCGCTCCCCGAAGCAGTTCAGGAGCCTGTCCATATCCGGCGCCACGAGATTCCAGCTCACTTGGTCCATTCGTTCCTCCGATCTCCGACGAGGTGCATCGCTTTCGCACTGCGATTGCATGCGGTCTCTGCCTTTATGATGTAAGATTTATTGCATCTTACTTGCGAGCCAAGGGAGTCAGCATGGCCAACGTCAACATAACCATCCGCATGGACGAGGACCTGAAGAAGGACGCCGACGCTTTGTTCGACGAGCTGGGCATGAGCTTCACCACGGCGATAAACGTGTTCGTGCGCCAGGCACTGCGCGAGGGGCGCCTTCCTTTCGAGGTGACCACCAAGCCAAGCGTCAGCTACGCCGTCGTCGACCTCGAGCGCGACTAGCGTCGCAACAAGCTCTCCCTAACGCTCCATAATCGGCACTGCGCCAGTTCACAGCGGTCTTACTTCTTGTGTTTCTTCAGGAGGTAGTCGTTGTTGATGACCTTCATCGACAACGGACCTTGCAGCAACTTCGAATACACCGGCTCAATCGGCCTAACAACGATCCCCTCCTTCACGTTCCCGCTTTCGTAGAACCCCCGGGCGCGCTCGAGCAGCGCTTCGACCGACTCGTACGCGAAGGCATCCTCCCTCTCCTCGACGGGCACGCGCACAAGGCCCGCGTCGTCGCAGTACGCGATCATCTCGTCGAGCGGCCAGCGCCTGCGGGTCTCCGCATCTGAAATCGAGAAGACGTACCATTCCGGCCTGATCAGTTTGAGCGGATTCCCCTGGATGCCGCCACCGCAGAACTCACCTTGAATCACGACATTTCCGACACCGGTCTCGCGCATCCGAGACTCTATCTTTCGGTCATGTGCGAAGCGCCAGAACGAGCAGCCCCCGTCGTCGGCGTACTCGTAGTTGTGGCCGCAAACGCCAAACCTGCCGTCGATGAGGAACATGGTCAAGCTCGTGCCGTCCATTTTCGTCGTCACATAGTAGGGAAGCCCTCGGAGCTCTTCTAGTAAACCAGGCTCGGCCTGTATCCGCGTCTCCTCCGTCTTGGGGACGCCGTCGGGAAGCACGCCGACGATCGTGCCGTTCGTGCTGAGGCGCTCCTGGATTTCCCACTTCCGCACGCCGAGCAGCTCCGACACGTCCTGCCCGAGCTCGTAATGGCCTTCCGGAAGGACGCCGATGGGCAGCGCCAGTCCCTGCGATAGCTGGCCCCGGAAACGCTGGGTCTTCAGGCGGAACCCCTCGCCGAGCAAATCGCTGTTCTTGTAGCTACTGGCGCGCAGGAACTCAAAGCGCTCGTCAACGGGGAGGAACGAGTCAATTTCGAAGTACACGCACCAATCCCCGACTTCGAACTCGCCCTTCTTGGCCACGCAACGCCATCCCAAGACTCCAATCGCCTCGACCCGGTCGGCGCCTTCAATCGGCCAAACATCGTGGACGTATTGGACTGACGCAAGTTTCCGTGCCATTGATTGCTCCTTCATTTGGGTTTACTTGCATATTAAATAGTTCTATAATTTAATATGATTGTCAAGTAATATTCCGTGCAATTCGATTTACATGCACTTTGAAAGGAATGCGATTACCTATGGCCGTCTACATCACCGGAGACAAGCATGGCAAGCTGAAGCCCGTCAAGCGGTTCGCCAAAAACGAAGGCCTGACGGCCGACGACACGATTGTCATCCTAGGCGATGCTGGGTTCAATTACTTCGGGGGCGAGCGCGATGGCTGGACCAAGCATGTCGTTGCGGGCATCGCGCCCACCATCCTCTGCATCCACGGCAACCACGAAATGCGCCCGCAGTCGCTGCCGCGCCTCTACCGCGAGACGCAATGGAACGGCGGAACGGCGTTCGTGGAAGACGAGTATCCCAACATCCTGTTCGCGAAAGACGGCGAGGTCTACGACCTGGACGGCGCGAGCGCGATTGCCATTGGCGGAGCTTACAGCGTGGACAAATGGTACCGACTCGAGAATGGCTTGAAGTGGTTTCCCGACGAGCAGCCCGATGACGAGGTAAAAGCTCGCGTGGAGGCGAAGCTCGACGCGCTCGGCTGGAAGGTCGACGTCGTGCTTTCGCACACGTGCCCGTTCAGCTACGAGCCGACCGAAGCGTTCCTCCCCGGCATTGACCAAAGCATGGTCGATACGTCAACTGAAATCTGGCTTGACCGGATCGAGCGACGCCTCGACTACAGGAAATGGTATTGCGGCCATTGGCACATTGAGAAGAGCATCGACCGAATGCGCTTCATGTACGACGGGTTCGAGCCGCTTAAGCTGACAGAGTGAGATCGAGAGACTCGGTAACAACCCGAAGCCACCCATGAATCCTCATAATATAAAAGCTGGTCAGAAACATCTACTGCCTCTGACCAGCTATTTTAGATGGTCACGGAGGCAGGATTTGAACCAACGACCTCCGGGGTATGAGCGCACGTTTCCAGTATCGGGACGTCTCGTTTCTCTCGTCTGCAAACTCCAAATCCCAAGAGTCTCCGGAATTCTGAGTAATTTTATTCAATACAACGAGAAGCATTAAGGCCCACCGCCGCTTGCCGGCCCCAGAGCACCTCGACCCTCGTTCCGACCTCCGCATAGGCTGGGCCGACGACGGCCATTGACCACATAATAGGCGGCGGTAAATGCGTTCATAGCATAATTGACCGCCGCTTTAAATTATGACACTATTGCATTCAGAAGATAACGGGCGGCGAATACGCATTTCGTCCTTTTCACCGCCGCTTATAAATCAGTAGAGGAGATGCCATGATCGGAAGGGAGCGCGAAACCCACGAGCTCGAGAGGCTGTACGACAGCGGCAGGGCTGAGCTCGTAGCGGTCTACGGAAGGCGCCGCGTGGGCAAGACGTACCTGGTGGACGAGACGTTCTCGAGCCGCATCACGTTCAGGCACGCGGGCCTCTCGCCAGCCGACGAGCAATCCGGCGGACTCTTGCGCGCGCAGCTGGAGCATTTCCGCAACTCGCTGGAGCTTCAGGGAATGGGTGAATGCGAGACGCCCAAGAGCTGGCTCGATGCGTTCTTCCTGCTGGAGAAGCTGTTGCAGAGTCTCGATGACGGGTCCCGGCAGGTGGTGTTCCTCGACGAGCTCCCCTGGCTCGACACGCCCAAATCAGGCTTCCTGCGCGCGTTCGAGGGCTTCTGGAACACATGGGGGTGCCACCGGAAGAACCTCATGGTCATCGTGTGCGGAAGCGCCAACTCGTGGGTCCAGGACCGCCTGCTTAACAACCGCGGTGGCTTGTACGGGAGGGTCACCTACGAGATCAAGCTGTCCCCATTCACCCTGCGCGAGTGCGAGGAGTTCTACGAGGACAGGCACGTCGCCATGTCGCGCTATGACGTGGCGCAGAGCTACATGGTGTTCGGCGGCATCCCCTATTACATGGGCTATCTCGAGCCCGGGAAGAGCCTGGCCCAGAACATAGACGCGGCGTTTTTCGTCAAAGGGGCGAAGCTGCGCGGCGAGTTCGACAGGCTGTTCGACTCCGTCTTCGTCAACCCAGATGCGGTCAAGTCCATCGTCCGCCTGCTCTATACGAGGAACGCGGGGTTCACCCGCAGGGAAATCGTCGAGAAACTCGGGCTGTCGGACGGGGGGCGCCTCTCGCGGAACCTCAACGCCCTCATAGCCAGCGACTTCGTCGTGAAGTACGCGCCCTTCGGGTTGGGCAAGCGCGAGGCCCACTACAAGCTGGTCGATCCGTTCTGCCTCTTCTACCTGCATTTTCTCGATGGCGGAACCCGTGCGAACGCTCGCTTCTGGCAGCAGAACGCCACGTCCCAGCCGGTGGCGACATGGCGGGGATACGCCTTCGAGAACGTGTGCTTCAACCACGTCTCCCAGATTAAGGCGGCGCTCGGGATATCGGGCGTGATAACGGAGAGCTCCGCCTGGTCCAAGCGCACCGACGACAGTGACGGCGCGCAGATTGACCTGTTGATAAGCCGAAACGATAACGTCGTAAACATGTGCGAGGCCAAGTTCTACAGCGGCGAGTTCGCCGTGAGCAAGGACTATTACAGGACCCTGCTCAGGCGGCAGGACCTGCTCGCCGGCGAGGTTTCACCGAAGATGTCGGTGCACAGCACGCTCGTCACCACCTTCGGCCTCGTGCAGAACAAGTACAGCGGCGTCTTCTCGAACGTGATCACGCTCGACGACTTGTTCGCATAGGGGTCGGGGGTTCGTCCGCGCTGCAGAGCGGAATCAAGTGAGGCGCTGAGATGTCGGTGAAAACAAAGCGATGCAGTAAGGAAAACGGGCTGCGGGGTAAACTTTTTCGGGCCGAAAACTCCCCCCGCAATGAAAAAGCCCTGCCTGTTTTACCAGGTCAGGGCTTTGATTTTGGTCGCGGGGGCAGGATTTGAACCTACGACCTCCGGGTTATGAGACCGTGGTTTTCCTGATAATCGATGTTCATCCATTATAATCGGCGTTTTGCATTTTCGCAGGTAAATAGCATTGTTTTGCGCAGATTAACATCGATTGACAACGCATTCACCCCCAGTTCACACCCGTCTGGGGGTGAATTAGGGTGTGAATTCTGCTATCATCGCTCCAAGGTCTTGGAAGGAAGGGAAACCCCTTAAAAAGGTTTCCCTTCCTTTCAAGAATCGGGAGAGCGAGAAAGCGAAGGCAGATGCCAAAAGTTCGAGGGTCCGGCGTCATCGAGAAGGACAAGCGCTACCGCAACACGTGGAAGATCACGTTCTACCTGGGCGAGAAGGACGAGCAGGGGCGCTACAGGCGCGCCCCGAAACGCACGATCCACGGGTCGAAGGGCGACGCGCGCGAGGCGCTGGCCGCCTACATCGAGGAATACGAGCAGGGCACGAACCCGGCGAACCAGACCATCGGCCAATACGCCCGCCGCTTCCACGAGCTGCGCGAGGGCGACCCGTCCATCAACCCCCTCTCGTACAAGCGCGAGACGATCGACATCGCCCACGTGTGCGAGCTGTTCGGCGACATCCCCCTAGGTAAGCTTACGCCCGGCATGGTCAGGACGATTGAGGCGGAAGCCCGCAAGGAAGGCGACTATTCGGAATCGGCCCTGCACAAGATGCACCAGAAGCTCCGCCAGGTCATGCAGGACGCCTACCTCAACGAGATCGTCCCGCGCAACGCGGTCGACCTCGTGCCCTTCCCCCGACCGCGGCCGAAGGAAACGCGCAAGAGCCTCACGCCCGACGAGGCGGCGAGGCTGTTCCAATGCGCCGAGGCGGAGGGCGGCGTGCATGCGACCGGCCTCATGCTGCTCATCGCCACCGGTATGCGGCGCGGCGAGATGCTCGGCCTTATGTGGGGCTTCGTCGACCTCGAAGGCGAACGCCTCTTCATCGCCCACCAGTACGACACCGACAAGAACCTGCGCGAACCCAAGACCGAGAAGAGCAAGCGCTGGGTGTCTATCAAGGGCCGCATGGCCGACGTCCTGCGCGCGTGGAAGGCGCAGCAGGCCGGCGAGCTTGCGGCCATCGGCCTTCGCCAGACGGACGAGACGCCCGTGTTCGCCAACGAGCTCGGGCAGTTCATCGACCCGAACAACTACGCACGCTGGTGGCGCAATTTCTCAGTCGACAACGGCTTCGGCGTATTCACCAAGGACGTGCGCACCAACAGGATGAACGGCAAGGAGGTCACGCGCGGCAAGGGCTACGAGGGCCTGAAGCTTCACGAGCTGCGCCACACCCAGGCGACGCTCATCCAGGGCGCTGTGAGCCCGAAAGCCGCGCAGCACCGGCTCGGACACTCGCAGATCTCCATGACCATGAACACCTACGCCCACGCGCTCGACGCCGACGAGATAGCCGCCGCCGAGGCGATGGACAGGATACTGAGCGCAGGCAGCGAATAGGATTCACAGAGTTGCAGCTAGGATTCATCCCAATCAGAACGGTTATCGCTATTACTTCCTGAATGAGCTCAAGAGCATTTCGGCGGCATGTTGCTACATTTTCGCTGTAGTTATACCATATACTTGTTACTTAGGAAGTATACTGTGGAACTTAGGAAATTTCACAAGTTCGAGCAGGAGTCGCCATGTTCATCACAAGCAATGAAGAACTTGCAGCCGCAATTGAGCGGATGCGCTTGGCTGGAACGGATTTGACCGAGTGCGAGCTCAAGTCTGCGGCGGGAGGTTTTCCGAAATCGACGTCAGAAACCATCTCGGCTTTCGCGAACACTTTTGGCGGAAGCCTGGTATTCGGAATCGCTGAAAAGGGCGGTTTTCATGCGGTTGACGGCCTTGACGTCAAACTCGTGCAATCTGGATGCGCTCATGCCGCTCGAGAGCTTGTTGATCCCCCAGTGGCAGCGAACATACTTGTTCTCGAATTCGAGGGGCGCCCGGTCGTGGTTGCCAACGTGCCCGAGGCAATGGCCAGTCAGAAGCCGTGCTGCGTCAAAAAGTTGGGGCGGATGAATGGGTCATTCATCCGAACGGGAGACGGCGACCACAAGATGTCCCTGTACGAAATCGACCGTTTCATCGAAAACCAGAGCCGCAACGCTCGAAACGATGCAGTGATTGTCCCAGATGCGACAGTCGAGGACTTGGATGAAAATCTGGTCTCCGGTTGGTTATCGAGAGTCCGTGAAACCACGCTCGGTAGATCAGGAACAAGCGACGAAGACTTGATGGCGAACAGAAGGGTCATCGCTGCAGATGACGATGGATGCCTGAGACCAACATTGGCAGGATTGTTGGCGCTAGGCAAATACCCTCAGAAGTACTTCCCTCGCCTCGATATAGTTTTCACAAGCTACCCAACACCTCAAAAAGGCGAGGTGAGCCGTGATGGCAATAGGTTTACCGACACGATGAACATCGACGGTCCGATTCCTGCGATGGTTGTCGATGCGGTGAGAGCGGTTTCGAGGAACATACGACACGGCGCAATTGTGAAAGGCGCGTTGCGCGAGAACGTCCCCGACTATCCTCTGCCAGTTATACGCGAAGCCGTGGCGAACGCTCTCATGCACCGCGATTACTCCGTCGACGGACAAGGAACACCGGTTCTTATCGACCTGTATCCCGACCGACTCGAGATATCCAATCCTGGCGGATTGTTCGGCACCCTTACAATTGATCAGCTCGGACAGCGGGGAGGAACCTCTTCGCGCAACCAATTTCTTGCACGAATTCTCGAGGACGTACCTTACACAGACTATGACGGAAGAACAGGTCGCGTGGTAGAGAATCGCGGCTCTGGATATCCGACAATTACGCGCGAGCTAGAAGAAGCCCTGATGGGCAAGCCCATTATTGGCAACTCCCTCGATAGGTTCGATTTTATGATTAGGCACAGGAAGATGACTGACGAAGAAGGGAAAGGTTATTCGAGGCTGAATGTCGAAAGCGCCATCCTTGCCTATCTCACCGAACGGGAGAGCGCCAGTACTTCTGAAGTTGCACGAGCTGCAGGAATATCACCTAAAACAGCACGGGGATACATCAACAAGCTCGTTGATGAAGGGGTCCTTGAGGCCATAGGTACAAAGAACAGCCCCAAGAGGCGCTATCGCATCAACCGATGAAGCGTCCGACTTGGGAACTTAGGTACTTGGGAACTGAACTTAGGAACTTAGGAACTTCTCAACTTCCCAAGTTCCTAAGTACTAGTTTGGAGTTTCGTTCTTTCTTGCCTCAGCCCTTGCACGCTTTCTGCGAGCTTTGGCGCGCTCGTCCTTCTCGGCTTCCTGGCAGCGCTTGCTGCAATAGACCTTGGTGCTCTTGCGCTCCTTGTCGGCGCTGAATAGGCGGCCGCAGTGCTTGCAGATGCCCAGCTTGCCATGCGAATGGTGCAGGCCGAATGCGTACCAAATCCGCTCGAGGTAGCTGTTGAACTGGATGCCCACAGACCCGACATCCCTGCACGACTTGTCGTCGTGGACGACGCCCCAACCGACGAACGTCCGCGCCAGATGGACCGACACGAGCTGCTGCACGATCAGCTCGGTGAGCGACTGCTGTGTGGTCAGGGTCTCGGAGCCCGGAGCAAGATCGCCCCGCCGAACATCCGCGCCGCTCATCACGATCGCCGCATGCTCCAACCCTGGCTCGCAGGGCGCCTCAAGGCATCCGTACACGGCGAAGCCGGCATCGCTTGCCCACCTTCCGAACGCGACTCCGCCGTCGTCGAGCGGGATGGGATGGTGCGAGCGCTCGAGCATGGCAGCGGGAACCTCGAGCATCGTGCGGTACGGTTCGGGAATTGCATCGCCGAACCCCTTGGCGGCGACCCAGGATATGGTAGGCTTGGGCACATACACGCCGGTGCAGTTCTGCTCCACTGCGTAGACGACCTCCCCGTCGAGCGCGTCCTCGGGCGCCCGGGGAGGGTCCGCGAGCGTCGCCTCGGCGCGCACGGCGAAGTTCAGCACGCGGGCGGCCGCATACCAGGCTTCCAGAGGCTCCCGCACCACGTCGGCCCCACCATCTGCACAAGCATGCCCAAACAGCGGCCCGAACTCCCGGGCTAGCTGCAGGACCTCCTCTGCATCAGCGTATGAGTAGTCGATGTCGTCGTCGATAAAAGCGGAGAAGCCGGAGGGTCCGGGCGCCACCCTCGTTGTTTTGATGGCGAAGACTCCCGCGGGCTTCACGAGGTTCGCCAGCCGCAGGAACGCATCCCCGCCTTCGATGGGCGCATCTTCCGCTTGGGACTCGCCGAACGCGAACACAAGCTCGTCACCATCGATTGCAGCCTCGAAGCCGTTGCAGAACCGACCGTATGCGGTGTTCAGGACCAGCATTGGGAGCTTCCTTCCAAGAAATCTCAACGTCACTGCAAATTCTACTCTTAGCAGTGGTCATTCGAGAGAAGAAAATGGGCATGGAAGCGAATCGGCCGACACGGAAAGGAGATGAGGACGAATGATGCGAATCGGAGAAGACCGGCTGCTCACGATTGCCGACGTGGTCGAGAAGACCGGGTTCTGCCGCACAGTAGCAAGCGCGCTCATGGACGAGACCGGCAAGGCGATCGTCCTGCACCGGCGCAAGTACATCCTGGAAAGCGACCTGCTGTCGCACCTGAAGAGCCTGGCGGGAGCCTACGGGCAGTTCCTGGGCGCAAAGGAGGCGCGCCATGAAGATTGAGTTCGAGGACGCGCTCTTCGGCAAGCACCTCGAGAAAGCCCTCGATGACGAGCCCATCGCCCACTTCAGCCTCAAGGCGTTCGACGAGCTCGTTGGCGGAGTGCGCCCGCGCATGACCATCATCGCCGGCGAGCCGGGAACCGGCAAGACGTCGCTTCTGCTCCAACTGGCGGACGATATCGCCAGGCAGGGCATGCCGGCGCTGTTCGTCAGCCTCGAAATAGCACCGCCGCAACTGATTGCGAAGTCGCTCGCGCGAATGAGCGGAGGCGAGCTCTCGGTCGCCGACATCAGCAGGGCCACGCAGCAAGCGGGCGAAGCCGACGCCCGCCGCGAATCCCTCTCGCGCGCCATCAGGCGCTACCAACAGCTCATCGCGCCCCACATCGCATTCGCGACCGCAACCGACGCCGTGGAGATCGGCGCCATGGTGGCCGAATGCGAGCGGGTGCGCAAGGCGAAGCCGGTGGTGTTCCTGGACTACGTGCAGGCTCTCACGAGCGATGCCGCAGACGCTGACGAGCGCCTTGCCATCAAGGGGATCGTGGGGTCGCTTCGCCATGCCGTGAACTCCCACGAGGTGCCGCTTTTCGCCATCAGCTCGGTCAACCGCACGAGCTACGACAAGCCCGCCACCGGCCTCAGCTGTCTCGGGGGAAGCAGTGCAGTGGAATACTGCAGCGACTCCGTGGCATTCCTCGGCATCGACGGTAAGGGCGCGGAGCGGCGCACCAACATGTCGCGGCCCATCCGGCCGCTCAAGCTGACGATGCTCAAGAACCGCTATGGAACCTGCGGCGAGACGACGCTTATCTACGATGCCGAGCATGCGACGTTTTCGGAGGAGTCATGAGCGCGCCCGCCGACTGCTCGTCCCTCGCCGAGAGGGCGCGGCAGGTCCGTGAGGCGAGCGCGTTCATGGAAACGGGGCGCAGCACATGGGCGGGCGCGTCTGTAGCAGCAAGTAACTCATCAGGTGATACGCGCTGCGATACACCTGATGAGAAGGCCGCGCCAGAAGCCGCCCCGGATGGCAGCAGCGGACTGCGGGCGGCAATCCGCAACGCGCTGCGCCCGCTCGCGGCGAGGCCGCCCGAAGCGGACGCGGGTACGGGCGAGCCCGAGCCCGACGGGGGCGGCCCCGTGCCCCGAATCCAGGAACCCGTCGACATGGAAGAGACCGCGCAGGCGACGCGCACCATCAGCGTGCGACTGACCGACGACGACTTCCAGCTCATCCAGGAGCGCTGCCGCGCCCACGGCGTTTCGCGCTCCGACTACATCCGCCAGCTCGCCCGCGCCGATGCCGTCACGGGCGACATTGGCGCCGGGCGCGTGCTCGTGCTCGACCGCACGACCATGCTCGCCGTGGCGAAAGAGATGCGCGCATGGGGCCGCCACTATAACCAGGCGGTCCATGCGCTCAACGTCATGGCCAAGTACCTGCGCAACGCCTGGAACGTCGACGGCGACGAGGTGGCCGACCAGCTCGTCCACGTGAGGGCGAAGCTCGATGACGTGAAGTGCGGGCAGGAGGACATTGCCGCCCGCATCGACGAGCTCTGCTGCCTCGACGCCATCAGAGGAAGGTGACCGCCGTGCCCCTGGTGAAGTGCATCAACGGCCACACCGGATGCGCCGCGACCGAGCGCTACCTCGAGCGCGGCGGGCGCGCCATCGGGCACGACTTCATGAACCTGGACTGCATGGAGCGCGACGGCGGCGATACGATCGGCTGGGCCGCCGAGATGGACGAGCTCAGGAATCTCTACGGAAACGGCGAGCCCTACCGCGGAAAGCCCGCCATCACGTACCGCCACTACATCGTGAGCCCCGACCCCGCCGATGGGATCGACCTGGGGCGTCTGCGCGAGCTCTCGGTCGCCTGGGCGCAGAGGCACTTCGGGGACTACCAGGTCGCCATCGTCTACCACGACGACAACGAGCACCGCATCCCCCACGCGCACATCGTCGTCAACAACACCAACGTGGAGACCGGCAGACGCCTGCACGTCCCGCAGCCCAAGGAGCTCAACCGCGACCTGCAGCAGATGGCGCGCGAGCGCGGGCTCGGCTACCTGGCGGACGAGCACCACCTGTACGACAAGAAAGCGAAAGGCAGTTCGTGCAGGACGGCCCAGAGAGAGTTCAAAGGCAGAGCCGAGCGCAGGATCGAGCGAGAGGGCGGCTACAGCTGGGTGGCCGACATACGCGAGCGCGCCCGGACCGCCCGGGCTCTCAGCACCGACGAGGCGAGCTACCGGGAGTTGCTCGGGGTCCTGGGCGTCGAGCTATCGCTCAACTCGCCCAACGCGCGCCGGCGCGACTACCTGTACGCCTTCGCCGACCATCCGAGCCGGATAGTTAGCGGTGAGAAGCTCGGGTGGCCGTACGGCAAAGGGGCGCTGGAGCACGAGTGGCTGATGCTTTCGCCTTTCAGAGAGGAAAAGCTCAGGGAGATCGCCGAACACGCTATCCTCGTCAAAGACCTCGAAGAGCTACGGGAGATGGCGCGTGCCATGGCGACAATCAAGGAATGCCATTTCACATCGATAGCCGACATCGATTGGACGATTGGCCACCTGGAGAAGCAAGGCCAGGCCGTCGATTCTCAAAACGCCGACGATGCGCCTGATAAGCTCGAGAAGATCAGGCATGCCCGACGGTTTGCCGCCGACTACGGCATACTGCCCGCCAAGGAGCCCAAGCCCGTGTGGACCCTCTGGGGCCACAGCGGCCCCAGTCCCACCAGATGGGGCGACAGCTCAGGATCACGGAGCAGCTCCAGATCCCAGGAACGATCGGTAGACCGCAGCAGGGACGATTATGCTCGATGAGTCGAACGGTTCAAAGGGGTTGCTGACTTCTTCCGGAATACGAGCACGTCGTCTTGAACTCAAATGCACCCTCTTCTCAATCGCCGAAAACAGCTGCGAACGAATACTGCGACTATTGCAATGGAAGCACGACCAATGACGCATATGATGGATAATTAAGATTAACTACAAGAGAACGCCAACAGAGGTGAAATCATGAAGGTCGAGCATATAACAATACAGGAATACCGATCAATCAAAGACATAACGCTCAGCATCCCAAAGGATGCACCTCTTATCCTATTCGGCCCGAACAATGCGGGGAAATCGAATATCCTCTCGGCGATAGATCGCCTACTTGGCGAACATTGGCCTATCACTATTGAAATGCGAGACAGCGACTACTTCATGCGTGATAGCGGCAAACACCCACGTGCAACCATTGCCGCCAGTTTTGATGAAGAGATCTACAAATCGAAATACGGAAATAGCAAAACCATTGGCATCGAGTATTGGCGCCCTGGTTTTCCCGGTGAGGAAACCCGATTCTTCCAGGGAGACGGCGACAAGGTATATGGATTCGGGCAAGCACAACGAGCACAATGTCAGTCATACCTCATACAAGCTAATCGCAACATCGACACGGCTTTGAGTTACAGTAGCAGGTATTCCCTCCTAAGCAAATTCACGCACAGCATACATGCCGCCCTGACGTCAGAGAAGAAAGATGATCTCGATGCGGCGTTCAAGAGCATCAAGGAAACTTTCGAAACCCTGCCGCAGTACAAGGATTTCGCAAAATCGGTTCAGGATATTGTCAGGGATTCCGTCAAGGGTTTCACGCATTGTCTCGAAGTAGACCTGTCCGCTTATGACCCGAACAACTATGCGAATGCATTGAGGATAGTCGCTGCAGAAGGCGGCGAGACCCGCAGCTTCGAGGAGTTCGGAACCGGAGAGCAGCAAGTCTTGCTGATGGCGTTCGCCCAGGCCTATTTGAGGGTATTCGGGCGAGGGCAAGGACTCGTGCTGATAATCGAAGAGCCGGAGGCGCACCTCCATCCGCTTGCACAACGATGGCTGAAGAAGTACATATACGATGTCTGCAAGAGTGGAGTGCAGGTCATAATATCCACGCACTCGGCGGATTTCCTTGACCCGAAGAACCTTGAGGGCTTGGCACGCGTCTACAAAGAAGACGGCGTCACCAAGGTCAAACAGGTCAACACCAATGAACTTGTTCGCTTCTGTATTGAGACCGGAGTGCCTGAAAACAAGATATCGACAGCGACGGTAAGCGATTTCTATGCCTCGAAGGTCCACCCTTGGCAGCTTCGAGGAATGTTCGCAGAGCGAGCGCTTCTCGTTGAAGGCCAGACAGAAGCCATGGCGCTTCCCGTCTATTTCGAGAAAGCCGATTATTACTTAGCTGCCGAAGGCGTTGATATTGTCGAATGCGGAGGAAAGGAATCAATTCCGCTATTCTGGCGTCTCTACGAAGCGTTCGGGTACAACTGCTATTGCTTGTTTGATGCCGACGGAAGCCAAGCTAGTTACGACAAGCATTTCAAGAGGCTTTTCGGTGGCGCGACAATAGACACTGAGCCGGGCAGTTTCGTCTGCACGGAACGCTTCGCATATTTCGGTAGCAATTGGGAGAAGTATTTCGAGACCACTGTCGAAGAATATCAGGCGACCAAAGATACGCTATGCCAGGATACGCGAATCGAAACGTCTAGCAAGCAAGCCCTTGCATATGCATATGCAATCAAGGCATCGCAAACGCCGGACTTCATAGAACCACTTATTGAAGTCATGAGGAGATTGGGCTGAGTTTGGGAAACTAGAATCGGGCGAGACGTAATCGCGAGACACGCTGAGCGACAGTAAACGTCATCTCTTCTAGATTCTCGAACGAACTGCTGGACCTACAGGCTCTTTCATGGTATAAATAACCTTCGCCTATGCACGGGTTACTTTGAAGGGGTTCAGATGGACAGGTTGACTGCTGGCGAGGCCGCACAAGCTTTGAGCGTGTCGATAGACACAGTCAGAAGATGGGATAAGCTCGGACTGCTACATTGCACGCGCGATTCGCGTGGTCGTAGGTTGTTCGACGTTGCGGAAATAGAGCGCGTCAAACGACAGCATGAACACGAAGGCGATCGCGGCAAGCCACGTTTTCGCGTATTGGTATCTGAACCTTCTGGGCTGACGTCTCTGGAATTGTTTGCAGGCGCAGGAGGTACGGCGCTGGGGCTTGAAAATGCAGGATTCAGCCATATCCTGTTGAACGAATTCGACCATGACGCCTGCGAGACGCTTCGAGCCAACCGCAAGGAATGGAACGTGCTTGAGCAAGACATTCACGAAGTAGATTTCACTCCCCTCGCAGGATCTGTGGACTTACTGCAAGGCGGCGTTCCGTGTCAAGCGTTCAGCTACGCAGGAAAGAGCAAAGGGTTCGGAGACACGCGAGGAACATTGTTCTTCGAGTTTGCAAGAGCAATCGAGGAAGTCAGGCCACGCGCAATCATGATGGAGAACGTCAGAGGGCTACTAACGCATGACAAGGGGCGAACCATCCAAACGATGTTGAACAAGCTCTTGAGCCTCGGCTATAGGTGCGCAATAAAAGTATTGCGCGCTCAATTCTTGGATGTCGCCCAGAAGCGGGAGCGACTCGTCATCCTGGGAATCAGAAATGATCTTTCGGCGCCGATTCTTTATCCAACGCAATGCGGCGAGATTTTAACGCTTTGGAACGCAATCGGCGACGTCGACGAAGGAGAGGGATCCAGCTACCCACAACGGAAGAAGGAGATTCTCGACCTGGTGCCACCCGGTGGATACTGGCGCGACCTTCCGGAAGAATTGCAGCGAGAGTATCTGAAGGGCAGCTACCATCTTAGCGGAGGAAAAACCGGGATGGCTAGGCGCCTCTCGTGGGACGAGCCGTCCTTAACGCTTACATGCGCACCTGCGCAGAAACAGACCGAGCGTTGCCATCCTGAGAAGACCAGACCGCTGAATGTGCGCGAGTACGCGCGTATCCAATCATTCCCGGACGATTGGTGTTTCGTAGGGTCCACCGCATCAAAGTACAAGCAGATTGGGAATGCTGTTCCCGTGAATATGGCTTACCACATTGGTCGCGGCATCGTTTCTATGCTGAGCGGAGTAGCCGCAGATGGCTTCACGGAAGTCCCTGCATTGACAAAGGCGCAGATAGAAGACACCGGCTATTTGAAGCGAATTGCGTTGGAGTACACCTAAAACGGAATAACCTGGTAGTAGAGTCGTTCCATCTCCTTTTCTTTTGGAAGCGGAGCTGTATGTGCTAGCCGATTCGTTGACTTGATATCTGCTAGGATTTCCGGCAAAGCCAAGTAAAGCTCGTGCAAGGCATCCTCATACTCGAATACGATTTCATAGGCGGTTGCACCATCGCAGCACCTTACAGTTGGTTTCGCGCGACGTCCCGACGGCTCCCACATCTCGTCATAGCGCTCTGCCTCTGCAGGAACAATTTGAAAGATATACCCTTGAGCGCCGGATAAACGTGCGGCTTGGTCGATCTTGTCCCACACATCCTTTTCATCCGAGGACTTGATTGTGTTGAAGCGGTTCTTCACCTCTGCAACGATAGGCATGCCGATAACAGGATGGATGTATCCCGGCTTCGTTCGAATATCTAGAACGCCGCCCGTTGTACCGAGGGATTCCCAATTCGGTGCGATGCCCAATATGTACTGATGCATATTTCCCACAGCATTGCTTAGAGACTTGTTTACCTTTCGTATCTCCTCAAAGGCAAGCCCTTCTTCAAAAGTGGTATCAGTAACCAAAGCTTGAGCCACAATGAGAAACGGGTCGGGAGGCAATTCGTTTCTCGAAGAGCCGGCAAGACCCAACAAGCGTGCAAAGGCTTTTTCAACTGCGATATAAAGCGCATCATTGTCGACCCAGGATAGGCCATAGTCATGACTTGGAATCCTCATGCTTGCGTATTGTGTCATATGCGCCTCGGCTCTCTAGTGTTTCGCGCATCAAATAAATCGCTGTTGACGACTTTGGACGATGCGCATAGCTGTTCGTGTCGAATATGTATATCACTAAGCGTGTAACCAGATGCCATTCTCTCACTTCGCCATATCAACAACAACATTGCATCGAACCGTATAGCAACTTAATAACGCTAGGTATAAACATGTTCAACGAGGTTGCGGATTCCTCTCGATTCCTTTAGCTGAATAAACGGACGCGGTCTTTGGAATGACGCCCCAAAACAACGAAGGCGCAGCAGATCGAGCAACAGCGAAAAACAACCGATAAAACAAGGTAGCCCACATGATGCATCATCGATAGGGCGGCATATGATAAGTAGCTACTCGAGCAGGATTCCTTAGTCGCGGGATCCGAATATATGCTGCGTTAACTGCCTCGAGCCCACTTTCGGTTCGCGAACAAGCGCCTTGCGCCAACCGCCATTTCGCTGCCGTTGGCGGCGTTCATAAAAACAACGGATTGCGGATTCACACCCCATTCACACCCAGAGGGCGATTATCGGTGTAGAAAAAGAAAGCAGGTCAGAAGCTTCTATGCCTCTGACCTGCGTTTTTAGTGGTCGCGGGGGCAGGATTTGAACCTACGACCTCCGGGTTATGAGCCCGGCGAGCTACCAGACTGCTCCACCCCGCACTATGTATGGTTGCCGCTCAGCTCGCTTGAGCAGCGAACAGATATTATAGTTTCACATGCCGCTCGTTGCAAGTTTTTCCTCGTCGGTCACGCGTCCTTCACAAATCGAAGCGCGCTTGCGCGGTGCACATGCCATCTTTCGCCACGTGCGCCAATCTTTCCAAATCGCCCTCGCCTCCTCGGCGCGCAAATGCGGGAACTCGACGATCAGGCATACCGCAGCTAACTCGGTATGCGCCAAAATGTCGTCGTTTATGCCGCTCAGGAACTCGAAATACTTATCGTCAGATACGAGACTTCTCATTTTTTGCCGCCTTTCTCTCGCTGATGAGAGTATGGCAGGCTCGCACAAAACGAGTGGGTTGTTATTGGGACATGTTAACCCGCTTCTGGCATGATGAGCATCAGGACGTTCCTGCTACTCATTTCTGAAAATGAGTAGCAGGAACGTCCTGATGCTCATCATTGGGACGCGTTTACTGGCGAGTGAAACCTACCTAGACCGTAACTTCCGCAAGCAGTGCCTGGCAGCCACGCAAGACGTCGTCGTACGTCTCGTCGAAGTTGCGCGTGTACCAGGGGTCTGCCACATCCCCCTCTTCGCCGACGAACGACAGCAGCTTGCGCACCTTGCCCATGTTCTCGGGGCCGAGAATGCGTTTCAGATGGCGGATGTTCTCATCGTCCATGCAGACGATGTAATCCCAGCCGGCGTTTTCACCAGCCTGAATGCGGCGCGCGCGATGCGGAACGATGGGAACGCCCTCGGCTTTCAGCTTATCGCGCGCTGGAGGGTAAATCGGCATGCCGATTTCCTCGTTGGTCGTCGCCGCGGAATCGATCGTGAAGGAATCGCCGAGATCCGCTTCGTCTACCAGCCACTGCATCACGCATTGCGCCATCGTCGAGCGGCAAATGTTGCCGTGACACACGAACAGGATGCGGGTGCGATTGGGTTTCACAGCGAGTCCTTCCATAAAAAGGGCACCCCGGCCAACCCAGGGTGCCCACTTAAGCTGTCTTGCCGTTAGTCGACTGGCGTGCAGTCGGCGTTCAGCGCCGCAATGATATCGGGCAGCGCCTCGTCGACCTTGTCGTTGTCGAGCTGGCAGGTGCCGGCATTGCGATGCCCGCCACCACCGTACGACAGGCAGATCTTGCCGATGTCGGCGTTGCTGCGCTTGTCGAGGATGGACTTGCCGATCATCACAGCCGTGTTCTGCTTGCGGAAGCCCCACGCCACATGCACGGAAATCTGCGTTTCGGGGTACAGCGCGTACACCATGAAGCGGTTGCCGGCGTAAATCGTCTCGGTTTCGCGCAGGTCGAGCACCACCACGCGGCCTTCGACGCGCGCGAGCCCGCGCACCTGCTCGGTGAACTTCTCCTGCTGCTCGAAGTACAAGTCGACGCGCTCCTTCACGTCGGGCATCTGCAGGATGTCGTCGATCGGATGGTCGAGGCAGGCGTCGATGAGCTCCATCATCAGGTCGTAGTTCGAAATGCGGAAATCGTGGAAACGCCCGAGGCCCGTACGCGCATCCATCAGGAAGTTCATGAGCACCCAGCCCTCGGGATGCAGGATCTCTTCGAGCGTGAAGTCGGCGGAATCGCCCTTGTCGACCGCTTCCATCAGCTCGTCGCTGATGCGCGGCAGCGCTTCGGAGCCGCCGTAGTAGTCGTACACTACACGCGCGGCGCTCTTCGCATCGCCGTCGATAATGTAGCGGCCTTCGTAATCGACATCGGCATTGCGGATGAGCTCGGACTCATGATGGTCGAAGGCCAGGCCGACGCGCGGATCGAACGGCAGGTTCGTCGTGATGTCGTTCGAGGTGATGTCGACCTTGCCGTCCTGCACGTCCTTCGGATGCACGAACTTGATGTCGTTGATGAGCCCTTTTTCCTTCAGGATCATCGCGCAGACGAGCCCATCGAAATCGCTTCGCGTAACCAGGCGGTACTTTCCAGCTTCAGTCATGAAACACCCCTAACTATCAGGACTTATTCTCTGTTGCATGCAATTATACCGCCGACTGGCGCACCGAGCGTTAAATGTGTCAGCTTTGCCTGGTCACTTTGGCACAGCAAAGATGGCATGCCGTGGCTATTTTCCGCAACACTCGCGGTACTTTTTGCCGCTGCCGCAAGGGCACGGGTCGTCGGCGCCCACCTTCATGACCGACCCGTCGGCGTTGTAGAACATCTTGCGCCCCGTCAGCTGCTCGTACAGCTCTTGCGGCGACCAGCCGTTGTTTTCCCAGGACGGCATGGCGTTGAACAGGTTCGTTATCAGCACGGTCAACCGATCGGGGTCTGATGAGCAGCCCTCGAGCCCCAGGTCCATCGCATAGGCGAACAGCGCCTGCAGGCTGCCTGACTCGATCGATGCGAGCACCATTTCGTACACGACCCCGTCGGCAAAGGTCAGGTCGTCTTGCCCGTCGGGAATGCGCTCATCCAGGAAGTCGCGCAACCGCACAACGCTCGGATTGTCGAGCAGCTCGCCGATCACGTCGTTTTCCAGCAGCGAGCGGGAAATCGGCTTCATGGGAAGATTGCCCTGCGACTCCACGAGCTCGCGCTTGTACTGCTCGAGCCACTGCAGCTCGGTCGGCAAATCGACGTGCGAGCGGGAACCACCGGGCGCGCCGTCAACCTGAAGCGCATATTCCCCCGTCTCGCGATTCTGCAAAATGCCGCGCACGGTGTCGCGCTGGTGGCGCACGTGCTCTTGGGCGACAAAGTCGGGCGTCAGCGTGTAATGCACGACGTAATCGACACCGCCATACTTCCAAACCCCGAAGTCGACCTCAGGCGAAAGCGCCTGCGAAGCGATGATCTCGTCGAACGCTTGCCTATCGACCACGTCGGACACAAGCGAGCAATACTGTGCATACGCGTCGTCGACTCGAACCACACCGCATTGGATAACGCACGCATCCAAACAGTCAAGCGCCTGGTTCCAGCGGCGCCAGGAAGCGTCATCCAAGTTCGGGTTCACGTCGTCGCGCCAACGACCGATAGGTTGATGCACTATCCGCGCCGCACGTTCGTCGCGCGAAAGCCCCGCCAACGCACCGCGGTGGAATCCGGCAGGCAGCACTTCCTCCCCCGCCGAAGCCTCCTCAGCGACGCCGTTTAGCAGGTCTTCCAACTCTTTATCGCGCTTTGCCGCAAGATACGCTTCCGCCCGCTGCGTGAAGTCGGCGCCCGTCAACGCAATGCCGCCCTGCGCACAGCGGTTCTCGAACTCGTCTTGAATACGCTGCAACTCGGCTGGCGTTCCCTCGGTGTCGTACGCCTGCATGAAGCCGTCGTACACGATGAGGTCGTCGAACGGCAACAACACCAGCTCGACATATGCCGGCGCAGGGCCGATCTCGCCTTCCAGCTCATACGTGACGCCGGCAACGGAGAATACGCCCGCTTCGCCCATCAGCACCGCGCGCCCCGATTGGTAACGCACGAGCGTGTAGAACCCCGGCAGCGCATTCTTCCACGAAAGCGCCGTGTCGAGGCACCGTTGCGACAGGCGATGCGGGTTGTCGCGCACGAACTCGTCGATGATCTCGACGTTTTCCCACAACGTATGCGCAACGAGCGACCCCTTCACGTCGTCGAGCGCCGTCGCGAAGTCGAGCGTGAAGCCCTCGACCACGCGGAACCGCTCGTTCACGTAGTACAAGAGCGAGTCCATCGTGTCGAAAAAGCGGTCGTTTTGCTCGTCATTGAGTATCAACGATGTTTCTTTCCTTAGCCATCGATTTGCACAACCCATTATATTGCTACAATCGCATGCGACCGAACAGAGGAGAGCACATGCCCATCGTTGACGCACACGCCCACATTTACCCTGAGAAAATCGCCCTGAAAGCCGTATCCGCCATCGGGCGGTTCTACGGCGTGGAAGCGTCGATGGCAGGACAAGGCTCGCCCGAAGACCTGCTGGCCCACAAGGAGTCGGCGGGCATCACGCACTTCATCGTGCATTCGGTTGCCACGACGGCGCATTCGGTGCCCACCATCAACACGTTCATAGCCGAGCAGTGCGCTCAGCATCCTGAATTCATCGGCTTCGGCACGATGCACCCCGATTTCGAGGACATGGAAGCCGAAGTGGAGCGCGCGCTGTCGCTCGGCCTGCACGGGTTCAAGCTGCACCCCGATACGCAGCAGGTGAACATGGACGACCCGCGCCTCATGAACTTTTACGAGATCATCGCCGGCCGCGTGCCGCTCACCGTGCACACGGGCGACTACCGTTACGACTACTCGAACCCGCGCCGCCTTGCCCGCATCATGAAGACGTTCCCCGACCTCGTGGTCGACGCCGCCCACCTCTCGGGCTGGGCAACCTACGACATCGGCTACGACATCATGGTTGAAGAGGGGCTTGTACACAACGAGCGCTTGTTCATGGATGCCTCGAGCTCGTTCGCGTGGATTGGCCGCCGGCATATGCGCGAGCTCATCCGCATGTGGGGATCAGAGCGCGTCATGTACGGCAGCGACTACCCCATGTGGGATCCGACGCACGAGCTGAACGAAATGCTGAATTGCGAGCTGACCGACGACGAATTGGAAAAGGTGCTCTGGAAGAACGCCGAGCGCTTCAGCGGCGTGAATATAGGATAAATGGTTGAACATCACCCCAGGGGTAATGTTCAAATTTGCTGAAACTCTGCCTTTGCGCAGAAGCGTTCCTTCAATTTGAACATTACCCCTGGGGTGATGTTCAACTATCCGTCGGCCTTACCCTTGCCCCATCTGCACGCGGATCTTGTCGATGCGCAGGTTGTCCATGTCGACGACGGTGAACGTTGCCTCTTTCCCGTCCTCGCCAGAAACGGAAACCGTATCGCCCTCGTCGGGAATGCGGTCGAACAAGGCCAGCAGCAAGCCGCCAGCGGTTTCGCATTCCGCAGCTTCTTCAGGCGTGAACCCGATGAGCTCGACCGTCTCGTCGATCGGGTACGATCCGTCGATCAGGTAATCGCCCGGCGCCATTTCCACCGGACGGCCCTCGTCTTCATGCGTGTACTCGTCATGGATGCGGCCGACGATCTGTTCCATGACGTCGCTCATGGTGACGATGCCCGCCGTGCCGCCGTGTTCATCGACGACCACGGCGATCTTGGTGCGCTTTTCCTGCAGCGTGTTCAGCAGCTTGCCAACCGAAATGCCTTCGGGCACAGCTTCGATCGGGCGAATGCGAACGTCCTCGAGGCTTTCCACTTGGCCGGCCGTGTACAGGTCTTTCACGTGCACGAACCCCACGATACGGTCTTTGCTGCCCTGGCACACGGGGTAACGCGTGAACTTGTAGTTCTGCACATGCTGCAAGTTGTCTTCGAGCGGGTCCTCCAAGTCGAGGCACACGACGTCGGTGCGCGGCGTCATGATGGCCTCGGCATCCTTGTCGCCGATATCGAAAATGTTGTCGACGTACTCGTTGGCCGTCGGGTCGATGAGCCCGCTTTCGGTGCTCTCATCGATGAGCAGCTTGATCTCCTCATCCGTGTACACCTCGTGCGCCTGGTCGGGGTCGTGCCCCGCCAGCCGCACGGCTCCGCGCGTCAGCGCGTTGAACATGAGCATGATCGGATACGTGATGCGGTAGAACCACACGAGCACGCCCGCCGTGCGCAAGCACCAGCGCTCGGTCGAGAAGATGGCGAACGATTTCGGAATCTGCTCGCCGACGACCACGTGCAGCGTCGTCATGAGGATGTAGCCGATGGCGACGGAAATCGTGGTGATGGCCGTATCGGACATGCCGACCGGCTCGAGCACCGGCCGCACAAGCGCGGAGAATGCCGGCTCGCCTAGCCAGCCGAGCGCCAACGATGCCAACGTAATGCCCAACTGGCACGCGGCCAGATATGCGTTCACGTCCTCGGTCACGCGCTTGGCAGCCTTCGCGCCAGGCTTGTTCTCGGCTAGGGCGATCTCGATCTGCGATGGGCGCACGCGCACCATGGCGAATTCGGCGATGACGAAAAACGCGTTCATCGCCAGGAAGAAAGCCACCAACAAGAGGCTTACCGCTATCGGCATATAATGTTGAACTCCTCAGTCTGCAATTTGCTCGACAAACGATTATACTCAACTGCACTACTGCAATATCGGCCAATCGACAACGTTGAAGAAAGGAAACATTCATGGCTGACGAAGAGAAGAAGAGCCTCGCCGAGGAGTTCAAGGAGTTCATCGACAACGGTAACGCGATGGACATGGCCGTCGGCGTCATCATCGGCGGCGCGTTCACGGCCATCGTCACCTCGCTGACGACCGACCTGATCAACCCGCTGATCACACTGCTGTCCGGCGGCGTCGCGGGCGAAGATGGCGTGGCCATCCCGCTGACCATCGCCGGCTTCAACATCGGCAACTTCATTTCAGCGATCATCAACTTCCTGATCATCGCAATCATCGTGTTCCTGCTGATCAAGGCGCTGAACGGTGCGAAGAGCGCTGCTGGCAAGATCGGCAAGAAGGACGAGGGCGAAGCCGAGCCCGAGATGAACCCGCCCACCTGCCCGTTCTGCCTGGAAGAGGTCAAGGAAGGCGCCACCCGCTGCCCGCATTGCGCCGGCGCGTTCGACAAGCCTGCCGAGCCCACGCCTGCTGAATAGCAGCCGCGCACAAGCGAAAAAAGAATGAGTCGCAGGACGTTCCTGCGACTCATTTTCATAAAGCGTTCTGCCTCTCGGCTCCAATGAGTATCAGGACGTTCCTGCTACTCATTTTCTCGGGGCGCTTCAGCCTTCAGTTTCGCCATCGGAAATGAGTAGCAGGAACGTCCTGATACTCATTTGATAGCTAGATTTTGTACATCATCTGGAAGACGTCTTCGCGCTGCAGGGTAATCTGAACGCCGATGCGCTCGCCCGCTTCGCGCAGTTGCTCCTGCACGGCGTTGAAATCGGCAATATCGGTGTTCAGCGTCACGATCATGGTCATCGAGAAAATGTCGCCGAGCAGCGTTTGGCTGATGTCGTCGATGTTCGCGCCGCATTCGCGCAGCACCACGGCAACCTCGGCCACAATGCCGGTCGTGTCCTTACCCAAAACGGAGATGACGCACTTCATCGATGTTCCTCTCGGTCGCAAAACGTTACAGGTCTAATTCTAGCGCCATAATCAATTACCTCGGAGGAGATTGATTAATTACAAGTCGAGCTCGAGCGCCACCGGGCAGTGATCGGAACCCAGGACCTCGCAATGGATGGAAGCGTCGGTCACGCGCGGCATGAGCTCGTCGCTGACCAGGAAGTAGTCGATGCGCCACCCCGCGTTGTTCTTACGCGCGTTGAAGCGGTAGCTCCACCACGAGTACACGCCCGCGACGTCGGGGTTCAGCGTACGCCACGTGTCGGAGAATCCCGCGTCGATCAGCTTCGTGAACTTCTCGCGCTCTTCGTCGGAGAAGCCCGCATTGCCGCGATTCGGACCCGGGTTCTTCAAGTCGATTTCCTCATGCGCCACGTTGAAGTCGCCGCACATTACAACCGGCTTGGGTTGCGAAGTGGCGCCGTCGGGCAACGCGCCTTCTTCCAACCCCTTGCAGAACTCGCGGAACGCATCGTCCCACTGCATGCGGTGGTCGATGCGCGCCAGCTCGTTTTGGGCGTTGGGCGTGTACACGTCGACGAACCATAGCTCGGGGAACTCGAGCGCGCAGATGCGCCCCTCGTTGTCGAGGTACTCGTCGCCCAAGCCGTGCAGCACCCGCAAAGGCTCGCGCTTCGAGAACACCGCCGTGCCCGAATACCCTTTACGCTCGGCATAGCTCCAGTAGTCGTGGTAACCGGGCAGGTCAAGATCGACCTGACCTTCCTGCAGCTTCGTCTCCTGCAGGGCGAACACGTCGGCGTCGAAGGTTGCGAAGATGTCTTCGAACCCCTTCTTCAGCACCGCCCGCAAGCCGTTTACGTTCCAAGACACGAATCTCATGATGCTCCTGTTCTCGATTGAACGTTACCCCAGGGGTGATGTTCAAATCTATCAATTTGAACATCACCCCTGGGGTAACGTTCAATTTACTTATGGTAGGGCTCGCCTCGGGAAATCTTGCACGCGCGGTACAGCTGCTCGAGCAGCACGACGCGCGCGAGGTTGTGCGGCAAGGTGATCGGCCCGAACGACAACGTTTCGTCCGCGCGTTTCAGCACGTCGGCCGACACGCCGCACGAGCCGCCGATGACGAACGCAACCTCGCCTACGCCCGATACGCCCAACTTGTCGATGCGCGCAGCAAGCTCTTCGCTCGAACGCTGGGTTCCCCCGATGGCAAGCACGATGACATGCGCCCGTTCGGGAACGGCCTTCAAGACGGCAGCGCCTTCACGTTCGACCGCCGCAGCGTCACCGCCGGCTTTCGCCGGATCGACGTCGGGAACTTCCACAACAGAGGTCTTCCCATACGGCTGCAGGCGCTTCAAGTACTCGGCGCACGCATCCGCCCAAAACCGCTCTTTCAGCTTGCCGACGGCTATTACGGTGAACTTCATGCGGCAAGCGGGCTATTCTTCGTATTCCGAGTCGTCGGAATCGTCTTCCCAGTACTCTTCGGCCTCGGGATCGCGCGTGTTAACCGCTCGCGCGCCTTCTTCCACTGAAACCGTTTGCGCCGCGGCGCTTGCCTCGGACTTCGACCCCGTCGTCGACAACAGCACGCCTGTCGCCGGGTCGACTTCGACCGTATCCGAGGGAGACAGGCCCCTATCCATGCGGTCGATCATCTTGGCCCACTCGTCTTCGTCGAGCACCTCGTACCATGTCGAGTCGATGTACAGGCTATACGTTGGTTCGCGGGCGGTGTAGATGTCGGTATCGGGATCGAGCCCCTGCATGATTTGCGCAAGGCCGATGATGTCGGAAATGTTCATATCGGTCGTAACGTAGCGGGACATGTCCGTCACGGTGTTGGCGATGGTCAGGATATCGGAAGAAAGCAGCTTCTTCGCAATGGCACCGAGGATCATGCGCTGATAACCATCGCGGACGTACCCGCCCACCGTGTTCATGTCGTCATAGGCATGGCGCGAGCGGCACAAGATGAGCGCCTGCTCGCCGTTGAGCGTCTGCAGGCCCGCCTCGACGGTGCCACCTGCCTCGGGATCGTCGACAGCCATGGGAACATCGACTTCGACGCCCCCGAGCGCATCCACGATTGCGGCGAAGCCATCGAAATCGACGGAGGCGTAATGCGAGATATCGAGCCCCGTCATGTTCGAAACGGCCTTGACCGCGCCCGCTGCGCCGCCGATTTCGTACGCGGCGTTGATCTTCTGGGTTCCGTATCCTTCGATTTCGACCATCGTGTCGCGGTCGATCGAGATGAGCGCCACCTTCTTTTTGACCGGATCGATGCGGGCGAGCATCATCGAGTCGCTGCGCGTCGTGTCGTAATCGCTCTCGTTCTCGACGCGCCATTCGCTCGTGTCGGTGCCCAATAGCAGCACGTAGAACGGCTCGTCTGCCATGTTGGTCGGCACGAGCGCGTTCGTCAGGTCTTCGTCGACGCCCTCGTGCAAGTTGCTCGAAATGGAATTGACGTAAGCGAACGCCGCACCAGCCCCGATGAGGATGACAGCGATGACCACAACGACGGCTATGATGATGTTGCGCTTCCGGTTGGACTTCTTAGGGGCGTACTCCACCTCGTCGTAGTACTGCTCGTCGTCATCGATAGCGGCGTTCCGCGGCACTGGCTCCGACCGTCGGGAAGAGCTTGCGGTGTTGGCGGAATACCTTCTCGTGCCCTGACTTTCCAGGGAATCGGAGTAACGTCGCCGCTCGGAGCCGCGCTCGGCTGTCGTGCGCGGCGTCGTGCTCGTATGGCTGACGCGACGCGACGAGCGGTTGCGCGTGGCGTTGGCAGAATACGGCTCGGAATACTCGTCGGCATACGAAGACCGCCGCGACGAGCTGCGAGAAGAATTGCGGGAAGCGCTGCGGGAGGCGCCAGATGCGCCGCTGCCATACGACGAGCGACGGTAGAAGTCGATATTGTCGTCTTCGGGATAGAAATCGCTGAACACGTTCTGCGAACCGACATAGCGCGCATCGGCGCTCTGCGATAAGCGGCGGTTCGAATTGGCGCCGTAGGAGCCTTGGCTCGAGCTTGAGCCCGAACGCGAATTCGAGGAACGATACCCTGAACGGTCGCTTCGAGAGCTGCTGTACCGACCGTTCGATCGGCTGTCGTACCCGTCGTCGTAAGAATCGTAGCGGTCGTCGTATCGATCGCCCATGCAATCCTCCCTCGGAAATGCGTGAAAGCACTTGGTAAGAGTACCCCGAACTAATCGCCCGCACGCCCCTTGCCTACATTTTCCACGGAATCGCCGCGCGGCCCCGCGGCATGCGCAAACCAGTCCGCACGCCCTCGCGCAACCCTGCCGCCTGGAAAAGAAACAGGCCAGGACTTGGTCCTGGCCTGCGGTTTCGTGGAGCCAACGAGCGGACTCGAACCGCTGACCTGCTCATTACGAGAGCGATTCGACCTCCCAGGTCACGCTTTTGCGCCCTTCTTGCTGAATTGTTCAAGCTCGTCTCAAGCTCGCTGAGATTCGTGGAACGCAAGGAATTATCTCAGATTGTGACTTATTGTGTCCTGCAAAGCATGCGCCCCGCGGTTTGTCCGCGGGGCGCGACTGAGGACGCCTTCTGGTGACGGCCTCGCAACCCACTGCGCACTGGGCGCATGGGCGATGCGATGCATGACACGGGGCACCACAAACCCGCCAAAACCAAGGCGCCCTGCTGCACCACTGAGCGTGTGGCCGCTTTCTACGCCCTGTATGCTGAGAGCATGGGCAGAGCCGCAGTACCCAAGGGGGCTTTCAGTTTCGGGCCGAAATGCTAAGAGCCAGCGCCCTGCGGGGCGTCACCTGCATTGTACTACCTATCCCTCACGCTCAGCTCGACAGTGAACGGCCAATACGGGTTATGCAGCTGGTGGCTGTACTTCGGCTGCGAGTCCACGATCATGACCGCGAAAGCGAGCATAATCGCCAAGACCGCGAGCGTGAGGGCTGTGACGAACTCCGGCCTCATGAGTACACGTTGTAACGGGGCTGAGGCTGGCCCTCGTCGCGCCAGATGCGCACAAGGTCATGCTTCACGTTCGACTCGCCGGCGAAGTCGTCACCGTACTTCGACGAGTCGACGAGCCCGTGCATGACCTCGTGCCACTCGTCAAGCGGCTTGCCGAGTTCGTGGAGCTGGTAGTATACCGTCGGGTCTTTGATACGCAGCTTGTCGATAGGCTGGTTATCACCCGCGTAGCCGTGCTCCTCGTCCGACAGGTCGTAGTGGTCGATCATTGGCCAGAACGCGTCATGGTGGATGTCAGACACCTGATACTCGCCAACGCCGTCGATGGCGATGTACAGGATGGGCTTACCCAAGACGCCAGCGTAATCATCGTGACAACCGGTGGTGTCCTCGCGGCCGATGACGTCGCCCTGCCATTCTGCACGCTCGGCTTGCCAACCTCCGTCGTAATCGACTGACGGCGCCTGCTCGACAGGCAAACCTTCCTGAGCGTCAATCATGACGCCGACGATCATCAGCACCAGAGACGAACAGTCGCATTGCTCGCCCATGCGGTCGTTACCCTGCGAGTAGCCGTGACTATCATCGTTCACGTAGTTGCGGCCCCAAGCGATACCCGCGTCGATTGCCTCTTCCGACAACCCTACGGGGATGCCGACCCACTCCCACGAGTTGTGATGGATATCGCGCTCGCAGACTTCCCATCCAGACGAATCACCGGGCCTGCCGTCGAAGTCGTCAGACGCCTCGAGCACACGGCCGGGAGTCGAGCAGATGCAGGTGTGCGCAGGCGGGTTTTCCCACGTCGTCCTCAGCAGGATTTCGCCCTTGTCGAGGTCAAGCTGCCCGTCAAAGGGTACAAACTTGTAGTACCCCGCGAGCTGGTCCATGATGGAGCCGGTGTAACCCCAGGAGAAGCGTCCCATAGTTACGCCTCCTTCTTGTAAGGCTCCTCATATCCGAGCGCACGTTCCGAATCGCTAATTCCCTCGGTGGTCATATCGACGGCGATACCCAAGAGGGCGAGGATGCCGAACACCGTGCCGACCACGGCGATCAGCTGGTCTTGCAGGGCGCCAAAATCGAGCACAACGCCGAATATGGCAGCAACCTGCTGAACGAGCAGGATGATTGCGGGGATAATGGTCACCCAGAACCACTTGTTCATAAACCGCACTTTCCAGTTGATGTTCATAATGTTTCCTTTCACTTGACAGCTTCTTTCAACTCATCAATGCGCTTCCAGACCGTGACCATTTCCGTCTCGATCTTGTACACGCGCTCAATGACGTTGTTGTGCTTCTCGACCTGCTCCTTAAGCGCCCGTATCTCGGCTGTTTGAGCCGCGTTTTGAGCCATTAGCTCCGTGAACTTGTCATTGTTCGCGTTCTTCGTGGCGACATACATGCCGATGAACGTAAGAGCAGCGGTAACGAGGTAGCCGATATAGGGCGTAAGGTCCATTACTCCGCACCCACCTCTGCCTCAATAAGGGCCAGCAGTTGGGCCTTGGTGGCAGATGCGGCGTACTCGATGCCGAGCGCGTCACAGGCGTCTTGCAGGCGTGCCTTGGTCGGGTTCGAGCCAAGAGCGGCAAGCACCTCGGACGCGGTCATGCCGTCGAACTCGCCGTCGATGCCGACGATTTGGCGAACCTGCTCTTCGGTGAGCAAGCCCTTGGCGACAAGCGCCTCGAGCTGTGCTAGCTTCCAGAGGCCCTTCGCGTAATACTGCGCGGCCTTCTCGTAAACGTTGACAGCCATGGCTACACCTCCGTATCCGTCATCAGCGCGGTGAAGAGCACCTGCGCCTCAAGCTTCTCGAAACGCTCGGCGTCGGTGAGCGACGCCTCCTCGAGGCGGTTCCACCAATCCTCGAAAGCAGCCTCGATCTCGTCTTCAGACGGCACGCCGGCGACGACGGCGTTCACGCTGTCGGCATCCCAGAACACCTGGGAGCCGTATTCGTCTTCAACAAGCGTCTCGGCGATGTTGTCGTACAACCAAACCTCGGAGCAGCCGTTGCCCAAGTCCTCGACGTGGACCGCGCTCAGCTCGGTTGCACTGCGAATCCTGCGCATGTTTCTTCCTTTCTCTTTGAGTGCCTGGAAATCATCTTCTTGGCCGCTTTGAGCAGCCCAGCGATGCCGTTGTTCTTGACGAACTCGCCAGAGTCAGAGTGTTTGAGCCAGCCCCAGTAGGAGCAGCAACGCCTCGCGAGGGCGAGAGTCTTATGCTTTGAGAACTTGCCGAACGCCCTCTTGACGCTCAGGAACAGTCGCTTGCGAAGAGTCACGCGGCCATCGACGGCGCGGTAGCCGCCCATGTCGAGCATTTCGATTCCATCGACGCTAGCCACCTTCCAAGGCTTGAGTTCGAGGCCAAGCCTCTCTTTCATGTACCTGGTCAGCTCGCGCACGGCCATCTTGAGGTCGCGCTTGTCAGAACCGACGAGAACCACGTCATCGAGATGCCACACCTGATGGAGCACGAGCCGTCTGCGCTTGCCTCTCCGGTACTTGTGCAGCCCCTCGATGAAGTGGTAGGCATAGGAGAGTACGAGATTCGCCATGAGCAGCGAGAAGTACGTTCCGATCTCGAGCACGCCGAACTCGTAACACGAGAGCAGGCATTCGGCCACGTATAACACGTCCTCGCTTGCTACGAACTTGAGCAATATTCGCATGACCAGTTCGCATGTGATGTGCTTGTAACATTTGCGCACGTCCAGCTTGACTTGATGTGTGCATTCCTCCTCTGCGGACCATTTCGCGAGGGCCTTCTTGACGAGCTTCTGGCCCTTGTCCTTGACGCCTGCGGTCTGGTAGTAGCCGAGCTTCGCATCGAGCATGCCGCCGATAGCGAGCTTCACCGCGTATGTGGCGACCTGGTACTTGACCTCAGCGATGCTGATATCGCGCTCCTTGCGCGACCCTTTCTCCATTCGTTTGTAACGCTTGAAGGGCTTAAACGAGAGCGTGCGGGACTCAACCTGTTCGGTAATCTCGTCGATGAGGACATCCTTGCCGCCATACTCTTCGTCGACACGCCACGAGTTCTTCTTTCCGGCGGGTGCTTTCGTCCACTCGGCGTAAGCCTTCTCGATGAAAGCGCGATCAATCTTCAATCCCTTGCAATATGTCTTCAAGACCTAGCTCTTTTCTCTGGTTGCCCTCTGAGCGTTCGCTTGCGCTACCAGCCCAGTGGTCTTCGGGCGAATTTTGCTACGTTGAGCGGGCATGCCCGGTCACTTCTGGTCGTGCCGGGTAGACGCGGTTGGATAGAGAGTCTTCAACCAGATTGCCGCGACCCGATGTTCCAGTTGGCGTTGGACAGCTCGTTGTTCGCGTTGACGTAGAACAAGCCGGCATTAGCGCCGTTGTTCAGGTTGCCGAGGCCCTGCCAGAAGAAACATGCGGCCGACTTGCCGCGAATCCCCTTGGTGCTAGGCGGTGAGGGGCTTGCGCCCCTCTCGCCATTCCGCTTCG
>JAFUCC010000062.1 GCA_017459925.1 Eggerthellaceae bacterium | reverse complement strand
TCGCACGAGCAGCGTGTCGCCGAGCTGCAGCTGCAGACATTCGAAGAGGCTGCCCCACGCGGTGAGGTACGTCTCGGGGAAGGCGCCCAGCTCGGCCCAACTCCAGTCGATGCCCTCCGGAACCCTTATGACGTTCCTGCGCGGCAGCAGCGCATATTCGGCGTAGGAGCCGTCGAACTCGCGGCCCATGCCACCCATGCAGGCGACAACGCGCTCGCCAGGCGCGAGGTCGGTGTCGCCTCCGTCGGCCACCACGCCCGCGCACTCGATGCCAGGCACGACTGCAGGGGCGATCCACGGCTCGCCAATCTCCTCGAGCCGCACGAGCCGTTCAGAGTTGTTCAGGCCGAACGCCTTGACCTTAACGAGCACCCAACCGGGCTTCACGGCGGGAACGGGTATCTTGGTCAACACGGCTTCGGTCCCGGGTGTCGCGCGGTCTATTTTCAGGGCCCTCATGGTATCGGGGGTTGCCATTTACGCCACTTCCTTCCAACACTGCGGGTCTGGCGAGTACATGTCTCCGGTGTAGCCGGCAGCCACCGCCGGGCAGCCGCGGCACCAGCCCAGGAGCTCGCACTTCGCGCACTTCTCGAAGCGGTCGAAGTCGCGCAGGGCCTCCATCTTGTCGCCCAGGAAGATGTCGCGCGCCGGCTCTTCCAGGACGTTGCCGACGAGGCTCTCCATGCGGCGGCACCCGTACACGTCGCCGGTCGGCGTTATCGTCATGTGCGAGGTCGCACAGTGGCAGCCGTCGTAAATCATGTCCGGCTCTGCTGATTCAGGAACCGTGAAGCGCCCTTGCTCCCATTCGAGCAGCGTCCACAGGTGGTCCTTGCGCTGGAACGTGGTCTTGCACCCCGCCGCCTCGTGCGCGTCGATGCGCTTTTGGCAGCGCAGCAAAAACGCCCGGTAGGCGTGAGGCTCGATGTGGAACTCGTCGCGGCGCTGGCCCGACGTCGGGCAGTAGCGCCCAAACGCGTACACGCTGACGTTACGTGCGGCCATGAGGTCGATGAGGTCGGGAATCTCGTCCATGTTCGCCGAGGACACCGTGGTCATCACGGCGGTCCAGATGCCGGCGACGTTCAGCATGTCGATGGCCTCGAGCGTGCGCGCGAACGACCCCGGCATGCGGAAGTCGTCGTGCGTGCGCTCCAAGCCGTCGAGCGAGAGCTGATACTTGCGGCACCCGAGCTCTTTCAGCCGGGCGCAGACCTCAGGCGTCAGATGGAAGGGGTTGCCCATGACCGCCCACATGACTCCCGCCCCGTGCAGCATCTCGGCGATGCGCCAGAAGTCCGGGTGCAGCAGCGGGTCGCCGCCCGTCAGGTAGAAGTACGGGTCGCGCCCGAAGTCGGCGCACATGCGCATGCAGTCCGCGAACACGCGTTGCGCCTGGGCGAAGGGCATCGTGCGCAGCTCCAGGCAGCCCTCTGCGAAGATGTAGCAGTGCTTGCAGCGCTGGTCGCACTCGTCGGTGATGTGCCACTGTATCGCGAACGTCGTCATGATTTCCTCTCACAGCTCTGAACGAACCAAAGAGGAGACTCCCTTTTGGTTCATTCCCAGGCGGCGTGCCGGGGGAAGCGAGTCCCCCGGTGCCCGTCCTTTTTCCTACTGGGGATCTGCCGAGCCGCAGCCGCTCCACGCCGGGTCGGCGCTGCCGCAGCCGGACCACTTCGGGTCGGCCGAGCCGCAGCCGGCGGATTTCGGGTCGGCGCTGCCGCAACCGGCAGCCTTCGGATCGGCCGAGCCGCAGCCAGCCGAGACGCCCCACAGGGCAACGCGCTTCAGGTTCTTGCTCATGGGAAACCTCCTGTACGTTCGCATCCCCTTCTAACGAGGGGCTGATTGGAAAGGTACCGACCGCGAGCTTTGACCGCAAGAACGCACTAATCTATTATGTACTTACCAAAAGTAAGCAACCCGCTAGGAGGCCGTATGCTCACGAAGGACGAGCTACCCGACTGCCCCGTAGCCACCACGCTGCGCCTCATCGGAAACAAATGGAAGATCCTCATCATCCAGCGCCTGCTCGACCGTCCCTACCGCTTCAACGAGCTGTGCCGTTCCATCGACGGGCTCTCCGAGAAGGTCCTCACCGACAACCTTAAAGCACTCGAGCGCGACGGCATCATCACGCGCACCGTCTACCCCGAGGTGCCCGTGCACGTCGAGTACGCCTTGTCTGACGTAGGCGAGTCCATGCGCCCCATCATCGCGAGCATGCAGGAATGGGGCCTGGGATACCAAGACATGATACGAGGCGAATCGTAGGGACAAACTGAAACAGGTACCAGGTGCCTGTTTCGTGCTCATAGCTCCTTGATGACCTTGGCCGGCACGCCCCCGACGACGGTGCGCGCGGGAACGTCGCGCGTCACCACGGCGCCGGCGGCCACGACCGCACCCTCCCCTATGGTCACGCCGGGAAGCACCGTGACGTTAGCGCCGAGCCAGGCATCGGCGCCGATGCGCACGGGCGCGGGAACCAGGTTTGCGCGCTTAGCCGGATCCATGTCGTGGTTCAGGGTGGCGATGACGCAGTTGTGCCCGAGCAGCGCGCGCTCCCCGATGTAAATACCGCCCTGATCCTGGAAGCGGGCGCCCACGTTTATGAACACGCCCTCGCCCACGTGCGTGTTCAGCCCGCAGTCGGTCGTGAACGGCGGGAAGACGCCCACTCCCTCGGGTAGTTCGCACATCCACAGCTCCTCGAGCTGCGCGCGTACGCCCGAGAGACTGTCGAACGCCGCGTTCATGCGCGACGTGATGCGCATCGCACGCTCAGATGCCGCGGTCATCAGCCGGTGCACCTCCGAGCCCGCCTCGACCTCCTCGCCACTGTTCATACGCTCGATGAAATAGTCGATCTGCTCCTGCGTGAGCTCTTCGCCGTCTTCGTACATGATGCCTCCGTTTCGTCATCTCGACTTCAACTCAAGTGTATGAACCATCAGGGTTAATAGCAATTACCTATAATGTAATTTGCAATATACGCTCGAGGCATGGTCGGAGGCATCATGGAAATCCGCACGCTGAAGTATTTCCTCGCGGTCGTGCAGGAAGGCAATATCTCGAATGCGGCAAAGAGGTTGCATGTCACGCAGCCGACGCTCTCACGCCAGCTCTCGGCGCTCGAAGACGAGCTCGGCAGGCAGCTCTATACGCGCGGCCACTCCGGCATTGTTCCGACCGAGCACGGGGTGATGCTGGCGCAGTATGCCGAGAACATCATCGCGCTTGCCGAGAAGGCCGAAGCCGACATATCGCTGCCCTCGAAAACCGTCTCGGGAAGTGTTCACATAGCCGCGGGCGAGACCAAGGCGATGGGTATCCTCGCCCGGGCGATGACGGATGTCCGCAACGTATACCCCGGCATCGACTTTCAGCTGTACAGCGGGACAACCGCCGAGCTCATGGACGGACTCGTGAGGGGCCAGTACGACTTCCTCCTGGAATGCGATATGCAGCCGCACGTGAACCTGAACGTGCTCGAGCTGCCTGACAACGACGTTTGGGGCATCGTGGCGCTTAAGCACGACCCCGTTGCGAAGCTCGATTGCGTGCGTCCCGAAAACGTGGTCGGAAGGCAGTTGATCACGTCGCGCCAAGGGGCAAAGGTAGGGCCGATACACGACTGGCTCGGCGAATACGCCGATGAGGTCAACGTCGTTGCCACATACAGCCTCGGCATGAATGCCAAGTGGCTCATCCGCAACGGCTTTGGCATCGCATTCGCCTACGATGAGCTGCTCGTGTCAGAATCGGGTAGCGGCCAGTCCGACCTCGTGTTCATCCCCCTGGAACCACGCGTCGAATCGCGCCACGGCCTGGTATGGCGCAAGGCCCTGCCCACACGCCAAGCGCAGGTGTTCCTCGACGCCGTAAGGGCGATTATTGAAGAAGGTTGACACCGGGAAGGGAAGTTTCGCTATCCGAGCGTGAGCGTCGCTTCGACATCGCCGTCGCCGAATGCCGACCGGAGGCTTTCCGCCGTGGCGCCGTCGACATGCGCAAGACGCGTGTAGCTGTAGCTGTTCGAACCGTAGAAGATCGTAACCTGATTCCCCTGATACAGCAGGATGTCGCCTGACAGACCGTTGACCAGCTCGTCGTTTGCAGGCAGGCTCCAAGGAAGCGGGCCCACCTTCTCGAACCCGCCGTAATCGTGCAAGCTCACAGTCACAGGCCCTTCAGCCAAGCGCTCTGCGAGCTCGTCGGCAGCGGAGCTTTCCGCAAACGTTGCGTAGAAGGTCGTGCCGTTCACGCTCACTTCGAGAGCATAGGATTCGCTCGGCGAGGCGTCTGACGCTTGTGCCTGCGTTTGCGCGTTCGCAGCAACCTCGGAAGCAGGCGCCGACGCGGCCGACTCCGACGCACTTGGCACCGCACTTGCTATGCCGCTTTGAGAAGCGGAAGATTCCGAAGATCCGCTTGGGCTTGAGCTTGGGCTTGGGCTTGCAGCCGCACAACCCCCGAACGCGAGAACCACCGCGATTGCAAGCGCAACAGCAAATGGGCGTCCTCTTCTCATCGGAACGCCTCGGCGAAGAACTCTTCCAGCTTGTCAAACGGAATGAAATCACCATTGCCGCCGTCGTACAAGTCGATGTGTTCGGCACCCTCCACAATGAAGAGCTCCTTGGGCTCAGCCGCCATGCAGTAGGCCTTCTCGGAGAACGAGCGCGAGTGCGCACGATCGCCGGTGATGAACAGCAAGGGACGCGGCGAGATCTCGGCTATGTACTGAAGGCAGCTGAACTGCATCATGGAAAGCATCGACGTATCGGTGAACCCGCCGCGTGCATTCGGATGATGCCCACGCGGTACGGCATAGAATCGCATCAATTCGTTGGCGAGCGGGTCGGTTTCAGGAAGGGCGTCAACGTTGGGATAAGGCACCTCGGGGAACGACGGCGCGTAGCGCTGCTCGCCCGCCTCGAAGTCCGCCCAGCGTTGAGCGGCGAGCGCTTGTTTTTGGGCTTCGATGGCCTCGGGAAGCTCTGCGATGTATCCGTAAGCCATCTGCTCTCCTCTCGTCGTTTTCTGTCAGCTTGATTGTCGCGGATGGCTATCTCCATAGCCAATACCTATTGCAACTAATATCTCATGCCTCCAAGGCATGATAGGAAGGATAGGAACCTTAACTCGGTCAGGGAATGAAAGGGCTTTTGCGCAAAAATCAGTCTATTAGGTGAATTGGGAGCGTTAATGACCGATATTAATAATACTGACATGTCCGTTTTCCCACGTCGCGAGATTCGAAACACTTTTTGAGGAGCCGACATAGGGCTCAAATTCACCTAATAGTCTGTTTTTTGTGCAATTCTCTTTGGATTTGCTGACTCAGTCTTCGAAATCGCGTCGGTAGAAGCTGTTTATCGACATTTGGGCACGTTCGCTGAGCTTCTTATTCACCCAGGACTCGCGTTGCTCGACGATGGCGAGCATCTCATCGGCGATTTCCTCCATCGACTGCGGACGCGCTACACGAAGATACGACGCCATCCTACGCATGGACTTCTCGCCCCGCAGTCCATCGGCCAGGACCGAGGCGAGCTCCTCCGGATAGCCGATCGCGGTCACGGCAGCCAGCAGATCTTCGTATGCATCCTCACGCACGCCCATCTTGCCTCTAATCCTCGCGCGCGCCCCGTGCAAACTCGCCCGCCAGCATCGCCGTCGACCCGCCCGCATTAGGACTTCCTTGCAGAACCAAGATCTTCATGGCTGCTACCCTTGAAGGGCACGCTCGACCCACTCGGCGAGCTCGGCCTTCGAGGGGCGGCCGTTCAGCAGGCCACCGGCGAGCACCTTTGCGTCCGGCGCGAGCGCCTGCATGCGCTGCGGGGCTTTACCGAGACCACTGCCGCCGCTCGTGGCGAAGGGGACGATGGTCTTGCCCGCGAAATCGTAAGCTTCCAGGAACGTGTCGACGATGCGCGGCTCGACGTACCACCACACGGGGAAGCCGACGAACACGGCATCGTACTGCGCCATGTCGGCGACCTCACTTGCAATCGCCGGGCGGCATGACTCGTCGTTCATCTCCTTCGTCGTGCGGCTGCCCTTGTCCCGCCAGTTCAGGTCGGCACCCGTATAGGGCTGCTCGGGCACGATCTCGAACAAATCTGCACCCGTAGCCTCCGCCAGGTCCCTCGCCACGCGCGCGGTCGTACCACTCGCGCTGAAATACGCTACCAATTTCTCTGCCATTTCGGCCTCCTTTTTTCGTATCTCTACGCCAATGAGTAGCAGGACGTTCCTGCTACTCATTTTGCAGAAATGAGTTGCAGGAACGTCCTGCTACTCATTTCTTCCGATACGCAGTTTGGAGCCGTCTACTCCAGCTTGCCGTAATCCTCGTCGGAAACGGGCTCGAGCCACTCAGTCGACGCGTTCTCGCCCTCTACTTCGATTGCCAGGTGCGAGAACCATGAGCCTGGAGCGGCGCCGTGCCAGTGCTCCACGTTGGCGGGGATGTTCACCACCGTGCCCGGCACCATCTCGACGGGCTCGAAGCCGCGTTCCTGGTAGTAGCCACGCCCGCCCACGCAGACGAGCACCTGGCCGCCGCCCTTCGTTGCATGGTGAGCATGCCAGAAGTTGCGGCAACCCGGCTCGAACGTGACGTTGAACATCGGCACCTGCTCGGTGGAAACGGACGCCAGGTAGCTCTGCCCGGTGAAGTACTGCCCGAAGGGGTTGGGCTCGCCCACGGGGAAGAAGATCGACGCCGCATAGGCGTCTTTGGCGCTTTGCGCTGCATCCCCGCCCTCGGCGTCCCACACGCCCTTGGCCAGATTGAACACCGCCCACGCCTTGGGCCAGCCCGCGTAGAACGCCACGTGCGTGATGACAGCTGCGATTTCCTCGCGCGTCACGCCGCGCGCCTTGGCGTTCTGCAGGTGGTACGCAAGCGAGCTGTCGGTGATTCCCGATGCCATGAGCGCCACCACCGTGATGATGCAGCGCGTCTTCAGGTCGATGTCGCCGTTGTTCCAGTTCTCGCCGAACAGGACGTCGTCGTTGTAGTGCGCGAACTCGGGTGCGAAATCGCCCAACGCGTCACGGCCCGCGGTCTGCGTGATTCTCTCTGCCATAATCATCTCCTATTCCCTCATGAAGCTCTTGCCGTTGCCATTATCCAACAAGTCAGCGAAGCGCTGTACCGCACCAGTTCCGATTTAAGCTTACGCCATCGGGCGCTCCCAGCCGCCGCGGGTGTTGACGTCAGTGGCGGCAGCGGTATTAGTACCGTACTGTGCTATCATTAGCATTATGAATCGTACGGTTATCAACAATGCGAGAGATTTCGGACTTGCAGTGCGCGCTGCACGCAAAGAGGCGGGCTTGTCGCAATCGCAGCTCGCGCAACGTTGCGGTTGCTCGCAGCGGTTCGTGTCGGAAGTCGAGCGGGGCAAGCCGACCGCCGAGCTCGAGCGCGCGTTACGGCTGCTCGTCGAGTTGGGCGTGCCCATCGCGGTGGGAAGCGGGAATGCCGTCGTCGACGGCCGGGCCGAGGTGAACTACGCGGTCGTACGCATCGCGGAGGGGCTCAGCGCGCCTCCGGCCAAGCGCAGGAAGCTGGCGTCGTATCTGGAAGAGGCATCCGATGAGCGCTAACGATGTGATTGCGCGGCGGTATGACGAGATCGTCACCAAATGGAGGCGCGACCTTCCCCAAACGCGCGAGGAGCTGGCAGGCGTTCTGTCCGACTACTGCATTTACTTCGCCTACAACTCAGGCAAGATCGAAAACCCCTCGATCACCTATCATGACGTGCTCGAGGTATTCGAAAATGGCCGTGTGGTCTCGTTTACCGGCGATGTGCGCACGCTGTTCGAAATCCAGAACCAGAAGGAATGTAATGAGTTGCTTCTCGACGCGTTCGCAACGAAGCGCGCCATCGACGAGTCCTTGGTCCTCGAGGTGCATAGAGCGCTCACGCAGGGAACCTACGACGAGCGCCGATGGGCGCGCGGCGAGCGCCCTGGCATGTACAAGGTCCACGACTACGTCGTCGGGGTGAACGGTGTGGGCTCTTCTCCCGACGCTGTTGCGGGCGATGTGCGTGAACTTCTTGGTGAGCTCGAAGCTGTCACGCCGTCCAACGTGCTCACGGTTGCCGCGTATTTCCACCTGGCGTTCGAGGGGATCCACCCATTTGCAGATGGCAACGGCAGGGTTGGCCGCGCGCTCATGAACCATCTGTTCGTCATGAACGACCATCCTCCGATCATCGTGTACGACGAGGATAAGCTTGCCTATTACGGGGCCATGCAAGTGTGGGACGACGAGGGCGATCTTGCGCCCATGCTCGATTTCCTGCGAGCCGAGGCAGTCAAAACCTGGTCGTAGCGCGGTGAAAACGGGGCTCTTTCGCTACGCGCTAGGGCGAAATCAACCATAATCATATGCTAAAATATGCGCAATTTTATTTTATTTTAGCTGAAAGTACGTAAATATGCGCATATTTGAATTCAAAGGTGGAAAGCTTCCGGGAGAGGTCATGCGCGAGGTTGCGGCACGCGAAAAGGCGCTCAGAAAATCTCGCCATCTCACGCAGCAACAGCTTGCAGATAAGGCAAGCGTCAGCTTAGGGTCGCTTAGGCGTTTCGAGCAGACGGGGCAGGTGTCGTTCGATTCGCTTGTCGCCATCATGTTCGCGCTCGGCTGCGAGTCGGAGCTTGAAGCGCTGTTCGCCAAGCCGGCTTACTCTTCAATCGAGGAGGTGATCGCCGATGCCCGGAAAGCCCGATGAGGGTTTGGCCGTGTTGCTCGGCGGTCGTCGCGTCGGCACGCTTGCAGAGATGCCTGATGGGTTGGTGGCGTTCCAGCACGACGACGAATGGCTGCGCTCCGGCTTCTCAATCAACCCGTACAGCTTGCCACTGAGCGACGAACTCTTCGTTCCCCAATGGCATCCATTCGAAGGGCTTCATGGTGTCTTCAACGATAGCTTGCCAGACGGATGGGGCGCGCTTCTGCTCGATCGCATGCTCGTTGAAGCGGGGATAGACCCCGCCGTCGTTGGGCCGCTTGAGCGCTTGTCCATAGTCGGGCATGGCGGGCGCGGTGCGCTTTGCTACGAACCAGAGGCGGGCTTTCCCAAGCGCATGCAGTCGAAGGACGTCGACGAGCTGGCAGCTCTGTGCCAGGCAATTCTCTCGAACCAGCGGATCGACGACTTGGATGCGGCGTATGAGGCTGGCGGCTCGTCGGGCGGCGCGCGCCCGAAGGCGTATGTCGAGGACGGCGGTTCGTGGCTCGTCAAGTTCCCATCAAGCATGGATCCGGAAGATGCGGGTCTGCGCGAGTTCGAGTACATGAAGTGCGCGGCTGAGTGCGGCATCGATGTCCCCGAGTTCAAGCTGTTCCCTTCAAAGAGGTGCTCGGGTTATTTCGCCACCCGAAGGTTCGACGTGAAAGACGGCGAGCGTATCCACATGCTTTCTGCGTCGGGTGTGGTCGAGGTTTCGCACCGCGAACCATCGCTTGACTACCGCAGTCTCTTCCAGATCTCGTATTTCCTATCGAAGAGCAGGGCCGATGCGCAACAGCTGTTCAAGCTTATGTGCTTTAACGTGTTTGCGCACAACTACGACGACCATGCGAATAACTTCTCGTGGCTGTGCGAGGACGGCGCATGGCGCCTGGCGCCAGCATACGACCTTACGTACAGCGCCGGTTTCCATCGCGGTCACATGACTTCGGTGCTGGGCGTCGGTGAGCCGACAATGGAAGATGCGCTTGCCCTCGCCAAAGAAGTGGGCCTTTCAACCCGCGAATCGAAGCGCACGGCCGAGGCCATCCGCGAAGCATGCGGCGATTTGCTGGCGATTCAAGTCGTTTAGTAGCCCAATGGGGGATACTCCCCTTTGGGCTAGGAAGGTTAAAGTCCCTTGTATGCGGCCACGCGCTTGGCGACGTTGTCCTTGATGTTCTCGAAGAAGAACGTGTAGTCGCCGTTGTGGAAGCACTGCGGGCCGAAGGCCTCGGCCATGCTGATGGGCTCCGCGTCGGCGCTCGTCACGACCACTCCCCGGTTGAGGTTGACCTGCGCGTCTGCCCCGATGTCGACGATCTCGTACTCGCCGGTCTCCTCGTTGAACATGCGCGAGCCAAGGTTCTCGGAGGCGGGGGCGTACGTCTCGTCGAGCAAGTCCTGGGTTATCGAGAACCCGATGACGTAGGCCGCCACCATGCACTCGTAATACTCGGGGTGCTCCTTGAAGTAATCTTCCAACGCGATGCACATTTCGACCGCCGAGGCCGAGGCGGCTGGTTACCAGCCAGATTGAAACAGGTACCAAGTACGGGTTTCATTAAATCGTGCGCGTCAGGTACACGACGGGGTAATCGCCTGAGTCATCACGCTTGCCAGTTGGCTCGAAACCCTGGGCTTCCCAGAAGGCCATCCCCGGCTCGCTGGCTTCGGGGCATGCGACTTCCAAGCGGCTGTAGCCCTGCGCCTTCATGGCTGCGCGCACGTCGGCGAAGATCTGCGACCCAACGCCCTGGCGCTGCATCGCGGCATCGACCATGAACCAGCCGATGAACGCCTCGCTTTGCTGCGGGTAGCCGGTTATGAGGTCGAGCACCGCCACGAGCTCGTCGCCTTCGTAGAAGCCCACGATGCACTTGTCATGCGGGCCGGCGCCTTCAGGCACATCGCTGATGATCTCGGTGAGCCTAGCGCGCGAAGGCCTGATGCCCAAGGTGCGGTAGAACCGGCCATTGCCCTTGGCCAATGCGAAGACGTCGGAGATATCCGCCTCGGTCAGCCGGCGCACATCGTATCCGATGCCGAGCGCTTGCACGTCGAAGCGCTGCGCGGCCCCATCTCCGGATGTGCTGGCACCCACGCCGGCGCCCGCTGCCGAGCTGCGGCTCAGCACCTGGCCGAACTGCGTGTCGAAGAGCTCCCGGTACACACCGCCCTGCGCGAGCAGCTCCTCGTGCGTCCCCTGCTCGGCAATGCGCCCGTCCTTCACCACGAGGATGCAATCGGCTTTGAGGATGGTCGAGAGCCTGTGCGCGATGACGATGCTCGTGCGCCCGCTCATGAGCTGCTCGAGCGCCTGCTGGATGGCGTGTTCCGAAATGGAGTCGAGCGCGCTCGTGGCCTCATCCAAAATAAGGATCTTCGGGTCCTTCAATATGACGCGCGCAAGCGACAGGCGCTGCTTCTCGCCACCCGAGAGCTTCAGGCCGCGGTTGCCCACCTCGGCGTCGTAACCGAGCGGCAGCGATGAGATGAAGTCGTGAATGTTGGCGATCTCGCACGCGCGGACGAGCTCTTCGTCGGTCGCGCCTTCGCGCGCGTACAGCAGGTTTTCGCGAATCGTGCCGTTGAACAGGTACGCCTCCTGGGTGACGACGCCGATCTGCTGGCGCAGGTACTCCAGGTCGAAATCGCGCACATCGACTCCCGCGACGGTGACGCTACCGCCGTTCACGTCATACAGGCGTGGGATGAGGTTCACGATCGTGGATTTGCCGGACCCGCTCGGGCCCACGATGGCGTACATCTTGCCGCCGGGCACCTCGAAGCTCACGTCGGTGAGCACCAGCTGGTCGGGTTCGTATCCGAACGCCACATGATCGTAGCGGATGGGCTGCATTTCCACGTCGGGCTTGGCGCCATTTTCAGGCGACGTGATGGGGTTTTCGCGGTCGAGGTAATCGAAGATGCGCACGAACAGGGCGAGCGAGCGCGTGAACGTCACCTGCAGGTTCAGCATCGACTCGACTGGCCGGTACAACCGGTTGACGAGCGCCACCATGGCCGTCACGGTGCCGACGGTGAGCGTCGGGTCCAGGTGCTCGATGATGAACAAGCCGCCCGCGAAGTAGATGAGCAGCGGTCCCAGCTGCGTGAACATGCCCATCGCCACGCTGAACAGCGACCCCGAGCGCGTCTCCTTCATGCTGAGCTCGGTGACGTCGGCGTTCGCGCGGTCGAATTTGTCGAATTCCAACTGCTCGCGCGTGAACATCTTCACGAGCAACGAGCCGCTGGCGAAAGCGTCTCGTTGATGACCTGGTTCATGACGTCGGTCTTTTCCTGCGTCTTCGTCGCGTACTTCAGACGCGACTTGCCCGCGCTGCGCGTGGGCAGTATGAGCAGGGGCAGCACGGCCAAGCCCACGATGGCCAGCTGCCAGCTCATAGCGAACAGCGCCACGAGCGTGGTGACGATGGTGGCCACGTTGCTGACGACCTTCGAAAGCGTGCCGCTCACCACCGAGCTCACGCCCGAGATGTCGGTGTCCATGCGCGTGATGATGTCGCCTTGCTTCTCGGTCGTGTAGAACGAATGGGGCATGTACTGCAGATGCCGGTACATCTGGTTGCGCATGTCGTAGATGATGTGCTGGGCGATCCATGCGTTGATGTAGTTCTCGAGTATGCCGATGAGCTGGCTTACGACCATCGTCGCCAGCGCGATGAGCAGGAGTTCAACGAGAAACGCCAGGTCCTCGCCCACCAGCGCCTCGTCCACGATGCGGCCGGTGATGATGGAGGGAAACAGGCCCACTATCGCCGCGATGACGATGGCCACGAACACCGCCGCGAACTGCAGCCCGTACGGTTTCAGATACGAGAAGATGCGAATGAGGAGCGCCTTCGTCACCTTGGGCGCATTGGCCTTTTCCTCGTCGGTGAGGAAGCGCGACGAGACGTGTGGAGCTCCTGGCGGCATGGCAATCGTCCCCCATCGGTATTACGACTTTTTAGACAGTATATGATGAAACAGGTACCAGGTACCTGTTTCAATTTAGAAGTCGATTTCTGCGTACGAGATGCCTTTTTCCTCTTCGAGCCACTTGAAGAAGCCTGGGCAATCGTGCACGCGGATCATATCGGTTTTGGGAAAATCCTCGTCCCGTGTGATGATTGCATCGGCCTTCATCTTCAGCGCGAGGTCGACGAGCAAGGCGTCTTCCGGGTCTGACCAGCTAGTCGCAAGCACATTGTCGACATCTGCATCGGTTACCGCATACACGTTCACGAACAGCCGAAGAGCGCGCAGCTTTTCAAGCACTTCGGGCACCTTATCCTTGTTGCCGCCGTTCGTGAGAATGTAGATGATGTCGGCAACCTGCGATGCCGTAATCCACAGGCTGAACTCCCCCACGCGGCCGGCAAGCATGAGCAATCGGGTTTCTTCGAAATGCGGATCACGGCGATGCAGGAAATCGATGATGATGTTCGTATCGAGCAAGAGCTTCTGCAGTGCCATGATTACACCAGCCCCCTCGACTTCGCACGCTCGAGCTTAATCTGCCCGCGCGTCATGTTGTCGAAGCGGGTTTCGATTGGCGTAGGGGAAACGAGCGCGTCAAGGAACTTAGCCGCAGATTCCCATTCGCGCTTCTCGGGCTTCTTATGTATGAGGAAATCGGCGCTCTGCTCTTCCTCGAGCTTGTCGTACAGCAGGTTGACGGCCTGCGAGGCATTCAGCCCCGCCTTAGCGAGCACCTTGGCCCCAGCCGCCTTCTTCTCGGCCGACATCCTTCCCGTTACCATGACGTCTTCCATAGCAGCCTCCCATCGTACAACATTATTGTACTACATTAGTTGTACCCAGTTGTACAATGGTAGATGCGCCAGACGCCTGTCTCATTCGGTATTCCGGCGGATACAATTGATGGCGCGCCATGCACCAATGCGGTACTGTGGTAGCGAAAACCGGAGAAAGGCGGCGCATGTCAGGCAAACCGAATGTGATCATACTGAGCGGCTTTCTGGGATCGGGCAAGACCACGGTGCTCATGCAGCTCATCGGACGCATGCGCGAGCGGCTCGGCGACGAATGCCGCATCGCCATCATCGAAAACGAGATAGGGTCGGCCTCGGTCGATTCCAGCATCATCGAGGACGCCGGCTACTCGGTGACCGAAATGCTGTCGGGATGCGTGTGCTGCACCCTCATCGGGCAACTCGTGCCCGCGCTGAACAAGCTAGCCGACGAGATGAATCCGCAGCTCGTCATCTTGGAGGCGACGGGCATGGCAACGCCGGACAGCATGCGCGAGAACATCGAACGCTACGGCGGCTACCCCACGCGCATAGTCACGCTCGTGGACGCTTCGCGCTGGGAGCGCATACGCCGCGCGCTTCAGATCCTGCTGGAAGCCCAGGTGGAGCCTGCCGACATCATCTGCCTGAACAAGACGGACTTGGCAAGCGAAGATGAGTTGGCCGCCATCGAGGAGTCGGTGCGCGAGATAAACGCCACGGCTCCGATCGCGCGCATAAGTGCTGCAAGCCCCGTGAGCGTAGATGTCCTCGACGAGGTTTTGGGGGCGTAGCATGGAAACCACGACTGAACACGACCACGGCCCCGACTGCACGTGCGGGTGCCACGACCACGAGCATGAGCACCCGCACGAGCATGAGCACGGGCACCATCACCATTCGCACGAGGAGACTCTGAAGCTCGCCTTCGCCACCGTGAACCTGGAAGCCCACGAGCACGAGCAATCCTCGACGGTTTCCATGACGTTCGATGTGAATGCGGGCAGCACTCTCCCCTTCCAAAGCGTCATTTCACTCATGCAAGACATCGCCGAACAGGTGGAACAAGCCGGCGGCATCGTAGGCCACATAAAGGCTTACGCCAAAGACGGCGACGCGTTCGCGCGCGCCTCGGTCACAGCCGCGAACCTCGACCCCACCTATGAGGGCGACCTCGACATGCAGCTAGCGCCTGGCACCGAAGCCCAAGCGGTCGCCATAGCCCTGCTCATCGATCAGCACGCTCTGCTCGACATTTGCAAGGCAGCTCTTGAGCGTTTTCACACCTGCAAATAAGAGGTTATGCCCTCGTAATTCTCGATGACTAGTATGGACATTGCTAAGTTTTCCTGCTCTGCGATACGCATTCAAAAGAGAGGCCGTCGACAGACGGCCTCTCTTGATGACGCAGGCTTCGAATCCTATGGGCTAACGAACGAAGTTTGTCCAGACGCGAGGGTCGGGCGGCTCGGGAAGCGCCACACCGGCAGCACGGCCGGCTTCGATGCACTTCATCGTGAACGCCAGGTTGCGACCGAGCACTTGCATAATCTGAGTGCCCTCCTCATCGCGCAGGACGTCTTCGGCCTTGCTTCCATGCACCATGGGCCAATAGAAGCTGTTCACCTGTATCATCTGCTGGTGCTGCAGGAACTTCTCCAGCTGCTCGAGCGTGGCAGTTGTGCCGGCGCGGCGAGCGCTCGTCACCACGGCGGCAGGCTTCAGGGCAAACGTCACACGACCCTGGTTGCTGAAGAATACGCGGTCCATAAACGCCTTCATCGACCCGGCCATGCCCGAGTAGAACACCGGCGCCCCGAACACGTAGCCGTCGTAGTCGCCGGCGATGGCGAGGAATTCCGTCACCTTGTCGTCCTTGAACACGCACTCGCCCTGCTCGCCGCACTTGTAGCAGCCGATGCAGCCCGCGATGGGCTTGGTGCCGATCCAGAACTCGTCAGCCTCGATGCCCGCTTCGCGCAGCTCGCCCGCCACAATGTCGAGCGCCGTATGCGTGCAGCCGTTCTTATGCGGAGACCCGTTCACTAGCAATGCTTTCATGCAACACCCCTTCTCTCGATAGGTTTATTGTAACAAGCTCACTCATAAACCGCTAAACGTGCCGCTTTTTCCGCTATTGATGCGTAAAAGACATTTAAGGCTGGAAGTGTATATTCGCCAACTAATTCCATCGTTCATTTCCTACCATTCTTGGCACATCATCCCCCTGAAGGCGGTGTCACCGTACATAAGCCGCCATGATTGCCGTTTTCGCATCGGAACCCTAAATCGGATGCACACTTCGGCAAAATCATGCCATTCTTCGCCCTTGAAGCAATCAGGCATTATTGGAAGGCCCGTCTTCGCGCTGGTTCGCGGGACTTTCGCGCTGGTTGGCCGCGGGACTTTCTTGCTGGTTGGCTGAGAGGTTTTCTTGCTGGTTGGCAGCGGTGCTTTCACGCTGATTGGCAACAGCGTTATCGCGCTGCTTGGCTGCGGGGCTTTGAGACGAGTAACGTATGGTCGCCTTCCCACGCGTGCCAGTGCCCGCCGAGTTTCCATTGCCCGACGATGCCGCCCAGCTCATGAACGCGGTGACGCCGAACACGGCCGCAATCCAAAGAACGAGCGCCAGCCACCCCAGCCAAAGCGGCGTACCCAACACGAAATGCGCCACGAACAGAACGACCGCAGGAATCGCCCAATATGCGTTGAGGACCAGGTTCAACAGGAAGCACAAAATGAATCCGCCATCGACGCCCGGCCGTTTCATGCGCACCTCCCTGTTCGGCTTTGCTTTCAATGGTATTCTACCTTACAGGTAATAACGCCCGATGGCTCCGCACGACGACAGGAGAAGTCATGAGCAAGATCGCCAAGTTCGCAATCGGAATCGCCGTGGGAAGCGCGGTTTGCTGCCTTGTCGTTCATCGCAACGTCGTTAAAGCGATGATCAAGGGCGAGCCGCTCCCCGAACCGCCCGAGTGGCACAAAGCCTGGCACCCCTTCTTGTCGAAGTAAGGTCAATGCCCCGATGTTAACGCGGGGTTTCAGCAGGATTAAACACTCGTTAAAGCAGCGTTAAGGCTGCGTTTCGCGGGGCGTTTCGAAACAAAACCGCAACCCTCCTTTCCGAGGATGGACGTGTCAAGCACGCAACTCGGAAAGGAAGGTGGTTGACATGTTCGATACGGGATCGACGGCGTTCATGATCGTGTGCACCATGTTGGTCGCGCTCATGACGCCAGGGCTGTCGTTTTTCTACGGGGGCCTGTCACGGCGCAAGAACGTCGTGAACACCATGATGATGGTCATGGCCATTATCGGCGTGGTCGGCATCATGTGGGTAATCTGCGGATGGTCATTCGCTTATGGCGGGGATGGGTCGGTGCCGTTCTTCGGCGGCTTCGATCAGCTGGGATGCCTCTCGGCCACAGGCGACATGCTCGCGGAAGCCACTGACGTACCTGACGGCGCAACGTACCCGGCCATCATCGACATCGGCTTCCAGATGGCATTTGCCATGATCACGTGCGCCATCATCACGGGCGCCGTGGCGGGGCGCATGAAGTTCGGCGCGCTCGTGCTGTTCATCGCCATCTGGGTCGCGGTCGTGTACGCGCCGCTCGCCCATATGGTATGGGGCGGCGACGGCTCGCTGATCGGCGACATCATCGGCGCGCTCGACTTCGCAGGTGGCGACGTCGTGCACATCAGCTCGGGCGTCACGGGCTTAGTGCTCTGCCTGCTTTTGGGCAAGCGCCGCGGGTTCGGCATGATGAGCTACCGCGCCCACAACGTGCCGTTCGTGGTGCTGGGCGCAACGCTTCTGTGGTTCGGCTGGTTCGGCTTCAACGCCGGCTCAGAGTTCGCCGCTGATGGCATCGCAGCACTCGCCCTGCTGAACACCATCGTCGCATCGGCCGCCGGCATGGCTTCGTGGATGATCTGCGAGCGCGTGAAGGTCGGCAAGCCCACGCTCGTCGGCGCATGCACGGGCCTCGTCGCCGGCCTCGTCGGCATCACGCCCGCAGCCGGTTTCGTCGAGCCGTGGGCGGCCATCGTCATCGGCCTGCTGACCGCTCCGTGCTGCTTCTTCGCCATCTCCTACGCGAAGCGCAAGATCGGCTACGACGACGCGCTCGACGCATTCGGGTGCCACTCGGTCGGCGGCGTCGTGGGCGGCGTGCTGACGGGCCGGTTCTGCGTGCCCGAGCTGTCTTGGACCGACTTCGGCGGCCTTATCTACACAGGCGATCCGTCGCTGCTGGTCAGCCAGGTGCTGGGCATCCTGCTGACGCTCGTCTTCGTCATCGTGGGCGGCCTTGTCATCGGCTTCGTGGTGAAAGCGATCTTCCACGGCAGCCTGCGCGTCAGCGACGAGGATGAGGCCCGCGGCCTCGACGTCGCCAACCACGGCGAGAGCGCCTACCCCGCGTACTTGGGCATGGATTAGCTCATTTGAATTCGTAGGGGCGCAATTCATTGCGCCCGCCAGCAGAAGGAAACGGGCTCGATAAATCGAGCCCCTACGAGGAAACGAAAATGGAGAAACATATGAAACGAGTGATAGCAATCGTGCGCCCCGAAAAGCTCGAGCCGTTGAAGGACGCACTGTTCGCGGCGGACGTGTCGGGCATGACCATCTCGCAGGTCATGGGCTGCGGCAACCAGCACGGCTGGTCGGAGTACTTCCGCGGCACCGAGGTCCTGCTGAACATGATTCCGAAGGTGAGGTTCGAGCTTGTCGTCGATGACGACGCGGTCGAGGGCCTCGTGAAGCTGATACGAGAAACGGCCGCGACCGGCGAAGTGGGCGACGGTAAGATCTTCATCAGCCCCGTCGAGGAAATCATCCGCATCCGCACCGGCGAACGCGGCGTAGAAGCCATATAGAACAGTGAGCAGGAAGGGCTCTCCTTGCTGCTCGTTTTAGTGAAAGGCAAGCACGCATGAGCGCGAACGTGCAACTCGGCATAGCCCAGGCAATCGGCGCAGCATCCACATGGGGGCTCAAGCACGTCTTCCACCGGCCGGCTGCGAACTTCCCCGGTAAGGCGGGGCTGTATGCCGATCCGCATCTCATCGCCGACTTGCGGCCCCGCATCAGCACCGGGGTCGTCGCGGTCGTCGGAACGAACGGTAAAACGACCGTGACGAACCTCATCGCCGACGCGCTGGAAGCGGCTGGCAAGAAGGTCGTCTGCAACAGGACGGGCGCCAACCTCGACTCCGGCGTGGCGACGGCGCTCATGCACGAGAAGGACGCCGAATGGGGCGTGTTCGAATGCGACGAGCTGTGGCTTGCGCGCATCGCGCCCCAGCTGCAGCCCGATTACGTGTTGCTGCTGAACCTGTTCCGCGACCAGCTCGACCGCGTTGGCGAAATCGCGCTCATCCAGGAAAGCATCGCCAATGCGCTTTCCGCATGCCCCGAAACCACGCTCGTGTACAACGCCGACGACCCGCTGTGCCAAGCCATCTCCGAGCGCGCAGGCAACGCGAGCATCCCGTTTGGAATCGCCGAAGACATGGGGCTTTCCCAGAACACGGTATCCGACACCGGCATGTGCCAACGATGCGACGCGCAGCTCGATTACACGTGGCGCCAGTATGGGCAGCTCGGGAACTACACGTGCCCGCAATGCGGCTTTTCGCGCAGCAACCCCGCGTACGCCGCAAGCGACATACGCGCCACGTCGGAAGGCACCCAGCTCGCGCTGCGCGGCGGCACCGTCGACTTGCGCCTGTACGAGTCGTTCTCGGGAACGTACATGGTCTACAACGTGCTCGCCGCCTACGCGGCAACCGACTTGTGCGAGGTGCCGTTCGCAGCGTTCGAACACGCGGTTCACGAGTTCGACCCGCAAAACGGCCGTCTGCAGCGTTACGAAATCGACGGAACCGACGTGCTTCTGAACCTCGCGAAGAATCCGACCGGCTTCAACCAGAACCTGAAGATCGTCATGAGCGACCACGGCCCCAAAGCCGTGGCGTTTTATATTAACGACAAGGAGGCGGACGGCCACGACGTGTCATGGCTGTGGGACGTCGACTTCCAAGAGCTCGCCGATGCTGACGGCCTCGTGGCGTTTGCCGGGGGCATCCGCCGAAACGACATGCAGGTCAGATTGAAGCATGCGGGGATCGAAGCGCAGCTCGTCGAAGGCGCCCGCGACTTCCTCGAGAAAGCGCGGACCGCCAGCCCCGACGCCACGTGCTACCTCATCGCCAACTACACCGCCCTTCCCGCCGTGAAAGCCGAACTCGACGAGCTGAACGAAACGGGAGGCGCGTTGGGAAGTGCCCGCTTCGCGGGCGCATCGGAACCCGCCTTCGGCGGCGGGCTCGATGAATCGCGCCCCTACGAGGGCTTTTCCACCTCGAACGCGAAGCTGAAGATCGTGCACCTCTACCCCACGCTGTTGAACCTGTACGGCGATGGCGGCAACGTGACTGTGCTGGCGAACCGCGCGCGTTGGCGCGGCATGGATGCGGAAGTGGAGCGGGTCGATCTCGGGCAGGACATCGACCTGTCAAATGCCGACATCGTGTTTCTCGGCGGCGGCCCCGACCGCGAGCAACGCATCGCATCACGTGAGCTCCTTGCCCAAGCAGGCGCGCTGCGAAACTACGTCGAAGACGATGGCGTGCTGCTCGCGATTTGCGGCGGCTACCAGATTCTCGGCCGCGAATGGATCATGGACGGGCAATCGGTGCCGGGGCTCGGAATCATCGGCGTCGTCACGAAGCGCGCAGACGGCAACGCCCACAACCGGCTGGTCGGCAACATCGCACTGCAAAGCGCGCTCGCGAACACGCCGGTCATCGGCTATGAAAACCATGCCGGTCGCACGTACCTCGATGCGACGTGCAAACCATTCGGGCAGGTTGCCGGAAGACATGGCCACGGCAACAACGACTCCGACGGCGCAGACGGCGTGCTGTACCGCAACGTCGTGGGAACCTACCTGCACGGCCCGCTTCTCGCGAAGAACCCCGAAATCGCCGACTACCTGATAGAACGAGCCCTCGAGCGCCAAGCCGCCAAAACAGGCACCACCGCTCCCCCGCTGCCGCCCCTCGACGACACCATCGAGCGCGAAGCAAATGCGTTCATGCGCGGCAAACTCGGGCTCAGGCTAGAATGAGTAGCAGGACGTTCCTGCGACTCATTTTCGGTAACCAACACTAGGTTCGAAGCGCTCTACGAAAATGAGTCGCAGGAACGTCCTGCTACTCATTACAGGTCCTGCAGCGCCACGATATCAAGTCCGTCTTCGCGCGCCACTTCCATGGCCGCGGCGAAAGCTTGGGCGGCAGCGATCGTGGTGGCGTATGTGACGCCATGGCGCACGGCCGCCAAACGCAGCTCGTAGCCATCGCCGCGCGCCCCATGCCCGAACGGCGTGTTTATCATCAGGTCGACTTCTCCCGCGGCGATCATGTCGCCGATATTGGGAGACGCCTCCGACACCTTGCGCACCTCGCGGCACTCGACGCCGCTCGCGCGCAGCACTTTCGCCGTGCCGCCCGTCGACACGACCGAGAACCCGAGCCGCACGAAATCGCGCGCAATCGAGACGATCGAGCGCTTGTCGCGGTCTGCGACGCTGATGAACACCGTGCCTTCGCGCGGCAGGTCGTAGCTAATGGCGAGCTGGGTCTTGGCATAAGCGGCCGGGAAGGTCGATGCGATGCCCATCACCTCACCGGTCGACTTCATCTCGGGCCCGAGCACGACATCGCTTCCCGGGAAGCGGCCGAACGGCATGACGGCTTCCTTCACCGAGAAGTGGCCGAACGCGCGGTCGTCAGCAGGCAAATCCATGTCGGCCAGCTTCTCGCCCGCCATGATGCGGGCGGCCGCCTTCGCAAGCGGCACGCCAGTCGCCTTCGACACGAACGGCACCGTGCGGCTCGCACGCGGGTTGGCCTCGATGACGTACACGACCTGGTCTTTGATGGCGAACTGGATGTTCATAAGCCCGCGCACGCCGATGCGCAGCGCCAGGCGCGTCGCGATGTCGCGCAGCTGCGCCACGATGGCGTCGGAAAGCGAGAACGGCGGAATGCAGCAGGCGGAATCTCCCGAATGGATGCCCGCTTCCTCGATGTGCTCGAGCACGCCGCCGATGTACACGCTCTCGCCATCGCACAGGCAATCGAGGTCGACCTCGACCGCCGATTCCAAGAACTTGTCCAGATACACCGGATGGTCGGGCGAGATCTTCGCCGCCTCGGCCATGTAGCGCTTCAGCTGCGCGGTGTCGTACACAATGGCCATGCCGCGCCCGCCAAGAACATAGCTCGGGCGGACGAGCAGCGGGAAGCCGATGCGGTCGGCCACGCGCACCGCCTCGTCGAACGTCGAGGCGTCGCCCGCCGCCGGATAGGCGATTTCCAGCTCGTCGAGGATGGCTGCGAAGCGGTCGCGATCCTCGGCCAAGTCGATTGCCTCGGGCTGCGTGCCCATGATGGGAACGCCCGCTTCCGCAAGGGCCGTGGCAAGCTTGAGCGGCGTCTGCCCGCCGAGCGTCACCACCACCCCGTCGGGCTGCTCGACGTCGACGATGTCCATGACGTCCTCGTAGGTCAGCGGCTCGAAGTACAGCTTGTCGGACGTGTCGTAGTCGGTCGAAACCGTCTCGGGGTTGCAGTTCACCATGATGGTCTCGAAGCCCTGTTCGGCAAGCGCGTAGCTCGCGTGCACGCAGCAGTAGTCGAACTCGATGCCCTGGCCGATGCGGTTCGGCCCCGCGCCCAAGATGAGCGCCTTGGGTGAATGAGTTGCAGGACGTTCCTGTGACTCATTTTGCGAATTGTCCTCCAAACCCGAAAGCCCACCTGCAAAACGAGTCGCAGGAACGTCCTGCAACTCATTCTCGTCGGCATCGTAGGTCTTGTAGTGGTACGCCGTCGAGCTTTCGAACTCGGCTGCGCAGGTATCGACGGTCTTGAAGGCGGGCACCACGCCCAACGCCTTGCGGCGCGTGCGCACGATGATTTCCTTCGAGCCCGTTAAATAGGCGATCTGCGCATCGGACAGGCCGTAGCGCTTCGCAACGCGGAAAGCGTCTGCGTCGACATCGTCGATACGCACGCCGCGCAGCGCTTCCTGCACGGCGATGATGTCGGCCATGCGCGTCAGGAAGAACAGGTCGATGCCCGTGGCCTCGTGAACCTCTTCGGGCGTCCACCCGCGTCGCAGCGCGCAGCCGACGTAGACGATGCGGTCGCTCGTCGGACGCTCGAGCAGCGCCTTGTAGCCCTCCTTGGTGTCCGACGCCGCGGGATGCCCGTCGGCGCCGAGGCCCGCGCGGCCGTTTTCGAGCGAGCGCAGCGCCTTGCCGAGCGCCTCCTCGAACGTGCGTCCGATGGACATGACTTCGCCCACCGCCTTCATGCGGGTCGAAAGCGTGTCGTCAGAATCCTTGAACTTCTCGAACGCGAACCGCGGCGCCTTCACCACGCAGTAGTCGATGGAAGGCTCGAAGCACGCGGGCGTCGCCTTCGTGATGTCGTTCACGATTTCAGGAAGCGCGTACCCCACGGCCAGGCGCGCGGCGGCCTTGGCAATGGGAAAGCCCGTCGCCTTCGACGCGAGCGCCGACGAGCGCGACACGCGCGGGTTCATCTCGATGATCACCATGCGGCCGTCGCGCGGGTTCACGGCGAACTGCACGTTTGACCCGCCAGTCTCCACGCCGATTTTCTCGAGCACCGCAAGCGACGCCACGCGCATGCGCTGGTATTCGACGTCAGAAAGCGTCTGTGCGGGCGCCACGGTGATGGAATCGCCCGTATGCACGCCCATGGGGTCGAAGTTCTCGATAGAGCACACGATGATGCCGTTGCCGGCCCGGTCGCGCATGACCTCCATCTCGAATTCCTTCCAGCCCTCGATGCTCTCCTCCACGAGCACCTCGCCCGCAGGCGACAGCTCGATGCCCTGGGACACGATGAGCTCGAGCTCGGCCTCGTCATGCGCGATGCCGCCGCCGGCTCCGCCGAGCGTGAACGACGGGCGCAGCACAACCGGGTAGCCGATTTCCGCAACGATCGCCTTCGCATCGGCCACCGAATAGGCATACCCCGAGCGCGCCGTGGCAATGCCCAGCTCGGCCATGCACTCGTTGAACAGCTTGCGGTCCTCGCCGCGCTGGATGGCGAACAGGTCGCAGCCGATCATCTCGACGCCGTAAGCGTCGAGCACGCCCGATTCCGCCAGCTCGACCGCGGTGTTCAGGCCCGTTTGCCCGCCGAGCGTCGGAAGCAGCGCGTCGGGACGCTCTCGGCGTATGACCTTCTCGACGAACTCCGCCGTGATCGGCTCGACGTAGGTGCGATCGGCCAGGCCCGGGTCGGTCATGATGGTGGCGGGGTTGCTGTTCACCAGCACCACCCGGTAGCCCTCCTCGCGCAGCACCTTGCACGCCTGCGCGCCCGAATAGTCGAACTCGCATGCTTGGCCGATGACGATCGGGCCGCTTCCGATGACGAGAATTGTCTTTATATCGTTTCTCTTTGGCATCTTGTCGTAGCTCTTCCTTTCGCGCCTCTGCGGGGACCCTCAGTCGCTCAGACAGTCCTCGCTCGCTTCGCTCGCTGCGGAACTCGCTTTGTGAGGATCCCCTCCGGGCGCTTCTGCAGCATTAAAACTTCCATCCCGTTAGTCGGTCTTTTGCGATGTCGATGTCGAGGTAGTCTTCGCGACCGTCCATGAGGCGGGTGAAGGCGGTGAACAGGTAATGGGAATCGGTGGGGCCGGGGTTGGCTTCGGGGTGGTACTGAACCGAGAACGCGGGAAGGTCGAGGAACGCGATGCCCTCGGCCGTGCCGTCGTTCAAGTTCACGTGCGTCAGCTGGATGTGCCCGAACCGTTCGTTTTGCACGACAGGCGCTATGCCTCGCTCAGCCCAGAACCGCAGGTCGTCGACATGGTGCGCTTCGCCACCGGATAATTCAGCAACAAGCGGGCCCAAGCTCGGGAAGACCAGGTTGAACCCGTGGTTCTGCGCCGTTATCTCGACGCGGCCCGTGCGCAGGTTCATGACCGGGTGGTTCCCGCCGCGATGGCCGAACTTCAGCTTCTCAATGTCCGCCCCCGCGGCCTTGCATATCATCTGATGCCCCAGGCAGATGCCGAACAGCGGCACGTTACCGAGCAGCTTCTCGACCTGGCGGTACGTTCCCTCGACGGCATCCGGGTCGCCCGGCCCGTTCGACAGGAACACGCCGTCGGGCGCCTTTGCGAGCACGTCTTCGGCAGGCGTGTCCCATGGCACCACTTCGACCTCGCAGCCGGCGCGCACAAGCCCCTCGAGAATCGAGCGCTTCACGCCGCAATCGTATGCGACCACGCGGTAATCAATTTCCTCGGAGGATATTGATTCGGCGGCAAACGATTTGCTTTCCGGCAAGTCTGCGCGCCCGAACGTCGACGCCTCCGTGCGGGAAACGGTTTCGGCGAGGTTCACGCCCACGATCGACTGGCTTGCACGAACCTTGGCGAGCAGGCTGTCGGCATCGGCGTCCTCGCTCGACAGCACCGCGCGCATGGCACCGTTGTCGCGCACGTGCCGCACGAGCGCGCGCGTGTCGACGCCCTCGATGGCCACGACGCCCTCGCGTTCCAAAAACTCGGGCAGCGACATCTCGCTTCGCCAGTTCGAAGGCGTCGCGCACATGTCGCGCACCACAAGCCCGCGCAAGGCCGGATGGTCCGATTGCACATCGTCGGGGTTCACGCCGTAGTTGCCGATTTGCGGGTAGGTCATCGTGACGATCTGCCCCGCATACGACGGGTCGGTGATCACTTCCAAATACCCTTCGAGCGACGTGTTGAAGCAAATCTCCCCGAATACCTCGCCCACTGCGCCGCATGCGGTGCCCGCGAACACGGCGCCGTCTTCAAGCACGAGCAACGCCGGCAGCTGCCTGGGCTTCGACGTCTGCGCGAGCATCTGTTCCGATAAAGCGCTCACTATCGCCCTTTCTCCGATGTGTCAACCTTGCCTGGTCACTTCGACACGCACTGACCAGGTAGAAAACTCTTGCGCTGCAGCGATTCGGGAATCGCCACAGGGTAATCGCCGCTGAAGCAGGCGTCGCAGAAGCCGCCATGTTCGGCGTGAATCGCCTCGTGCAAGCCCGCCAGGCTGATGAACGCCAAGGAATCGCACCCGATATGCGCGCAAACCTCGTCGTGGCTCATGTTCGCCGAAATCAGCTGGTCTTGCGTGTCGGTGTCGATGCCGTAAAAGCACGGCCACATGACCTCGGGCGACACGATGCGCAAATGCACTTCGGCCGCGCCTGCCTGGCGCAGCATCTCGACGAGCTTCTTCGACGTGTTGCCGCGCACGATGCTGTCGTCGATGACCACGAGGCGCTTGCCCCGGATGATCGACGGCAGCGGATTCAGCTTTATGCGGATGCCCATCTGGCGCATTTCCTGCGTGGGCTGGATGAACGTGCGCCCGACGTAGCGGTTTTTCACGATGCCGTCGCAGTACTCGAGCCCGCTTTCGGCTGCATAACCGAGCGCCGGCGGCACGCCCGAATCGGGAACGCCCAGCACGTAATCGGCATCGACCGGCGCCTCTCGCGCCAAGATGCGGCCCATGCGGCGGCGCGCATGATACACGACATCGCCGTCGAGCACGCTGTCGGGACGCGCGAAGTACACGTATTCGAAAATGCAGCTCGCCCGGCGCCCGGGCTTTGCCCCTTGCTCCGATTCAAGCCCAGCTGCGCTGACCTTCAGGATCTCGCCCGGCTCGATGTCACGCACGAACTCGGCGCCCACGGCGTCGAGCCCGCACGTCTCGCTCGCCACGACCCAACCGCGGCCGTCGGGAAGCTGCCCGAGCGACAAGGGCCTGATGCCGTTGGGGTCGCGGAACGCGTACAGTGCCACGGGCGTGACCAGCACGATGGCGTATGCCCCATGCAGCTGCTGCATCATCAGGCGGATGCCGCTGCGGATATGCCCCGTGCGCCGCGTGTCCACGCCGATGGTGCGGGCGGCGACCTCGCTGTCGGTGTGCCCGTACAGCTGCACGCCCTCGTTGGCGAGCCACGCGCGTTGCGGCAGCGTGTCGACGAGCGTGCCGTTGTGGGCAAGCGCGATGAGCTCGTCGTCGATTGCCGACACATGCGGTTGTGCGGCCGTCCAGCCGCCACCGCCCGCCGTGGAATAGCGCGTGTGCCCTATGGCGAAATCGCCCTTCAAATGCGACAGCACGTCTTCGTCGAACACCTGGTCGACGAGCCCCAGGTCCTTGTGAATGAGGATCGTGTCGCCATCGCCGACCGTGATGCCCGCGCTTTCCTGACCCCGGTGCTGCAACGCCTGCAGCCCGAAACACGTCAGGCGCGCCACGTCTTCCCCCGGCGCATACACGCCGAACACCGCGCACGCCTCTTCCAACCTATCGGGCCTCTCGCCCGGAAAAGCAGCTGTCGCCATTCGCCCTCTTTCGCCGTATTAGTCAAGCATCTTACGACCGCTGCGTTTCAGGCTCGTTACGCAACATGAGTAGCAGGACGTTCTTGCTACTCATTGCCGAAAATGAGTAGCAGGAACGTCCTGCTACTCATTCGGCGGAAACCTTCTAGCAGTAGAACAGCATCTTGTTGTAGGTCGGCAGGGGCCAAGCCTCGGTCGAGACGATGCCTTCCATGGCGTCGCACGCCACGCGCAGCTCGTCCATCGCGGCCAGGACGTCGTCGTGGTAGACACGCGCCTTCTCAAGCGGCTCGTCGGTGCCCTGCGCCTTCGCGACGGCGGCATCTAGAACGTCAAGCGCCTCGGAGATGTCGTTCGCGCCGTCGTTCAGCTTGGCCAGCAGCTTCTGGTCGGCCGTCGGCTGCAGGTCGGGGTTGGCGGCCTTCTTCGCGTTGATCGTTCCGGCGATCTGCTCGGCGTACGCGCTCACGGCCGGGGCGATCTTGCGCTTGGTCATGTGACTCATCGTCTGGCCCTCGATGTTGATGAGCTTCGAGTACGTCTCGAGCTTCACCTCGTAGCGGCTGTGGTTCTCGGCCTCGCTCAGCACGCCGAACTCGGCGAACAGGTCGATGTTCTTCTGCTCGAGCATGTACGGCGCGGCGTCGACAAGCGACTTCAGGTTCAACAAACCGCGAGATTCAGCTTCCTCGATCCACTCGTCGGCGTAACCGTCGCCGTTGAAGATGATGCGCTGATGGTCGGTCAGCGTCTTGCGCACCCACGCGAAGGCGGCCTTCTCGAAATCGCCCGCATCCTCGACGGCCGCGCAGAAGTTCTTCAGCGACTTGGCCACGATGGTGTTCAAAATCGTGTTCGCATCGGACAGGTTCACCTGGCTGCCGGGCATGCGGAACTCGAACTTGTTGCCCGTGAACGCGAACGGCGAGGTGCGGTTGCGGTCGGTGTTATCGCGCTCGAAGCTCGGCAGCACCTCCACGCCGAGGTCCATGTACACGGCTTCCGCCCCGTCGTCGTCCTTGCCGGCGATGATGGCATTGACGACGCGCCCGAGCTCGTCGCCCAGGAAGATGCTTATGACCGCCGGCGGCGCCTCGTTCGCGCCGAGGCGATGGTCGTTGCCCGCGGACGCCACCGAAATGCGCAGCAGGTCCTGGTAGTCGTCGACGGCTTCCACGACTGCCGCCAAGAACACGAGGAAGCGCAGGTTGCTCGCCGGCGTCTTGCCCGGGTCGAGCAGGTTCTCCTTGTCGGTCGCAATGGACCAGTTGTTGTGCTTGCCCGAGCCGTTGATGCCTTCGAACGGCTTCTCATGCTGCAGGCACACGAGCCCGTAATGGCTCGCGATGGTGCGCATGAGCTCCATCGTCAGCAGGTTGTGGTCGATGGCGACGTTGGAAATCGTGAACATGGGCGCAAGCTCGTGCTGGCAGGGCGCAACCTCGTTGTGCTTCGTCTTGGCGGCGACGCCGAGCTTCCACAGCTGCTCGTCGAGCTCCTTCATGAAGTTGTTCACCGTGGGGCGGATGGCACCGAAGTAGTGCTCTTCCATCTCCTGACCCTTGCACGGGGGCGCGCCGAACAGCGTGCGCCCAGTCAGTATCAGGTCCTGGCGCTGCTCGTAGTCTTCCTCCTTGATCAGGAAGTACTCCTGCTCGGCGCCGACTGTCGTGGTCACGCGCGGAACGTCCTGCCCGAAGTACGATAGCACCTTGCATGCCTGGGTCGACACGGCTTCCATCGAACGCAAGAGCGGCGTCTTCTTGTCGAGCGCTTCGCCGGTGTAGCTGCAGAACGCCGTGGGGATGCACAGCACCTCGTCCTTGATGAACGCGTAGCTCGTCGGGTCCCACGCGGTGTAGCCGCGCGCCTCGAACGTGGCGCGGATGCCGCCCGAGGGGAAGCTCGAGGCGTCGGGCTCGCCCTGGATGAGCGCCTTGCCCGAGAACGTCATGATGGCGCGGCCGTCCTTCTGCGGGTCGAGGAACGCGTCGTGCTTTTCGGAGGTGATGCCCGAAAGCGGCTGGAACCAGTGCGTGTAGTGCGTCGCCCCGTGAGAAACCGCCCATTCCTTCATGGCGTGCGCCACCACGTTGGCCACGTCGATGTCGAGCGGCTTGCCCTCCTTGATCGTTTTGGCCAGCGCCTTGTACGTTGCCGACGGCAGCAGCTCCTGCATCGTGTGGTCGTTGAAGACCAGCGTGCCGTACTCTTCCGCGATACGTCCCATATGAAACGCCCCTTCCTCGATTTCCTAATCGGATACCTCGAAGATAGGGCTGCTTTGTTTCGGCAGGTTTTCGCGCGTGTTTCGAAACCTGGTTTTAACGCTCGGGAAACCCCGTTGAAATGAGTAGCAGAATGAGTAGCAGGACGTTCCTGCTACTCATTTCCGTAGAGCGCTTCGGCCCTCATGTTGGTTACCGAAAATGAGTAGCAGGAACGTCCTGCTACTCATTCTGCTACTCATTTCGAAAATAGAGGACCGCCGGATGGTCAGGAGGTCCGGCGGTCCCAGAAGCCCAACGTCGCGAACCGCGGGCTATCGAATGGGCGAGTTCTTACAGCACGTCGTTGGCAACCTGCGTCGCCACGGCAAGCCCATCGGCGATGGCGGTGGCAACCAGGGTCGAGCCCATGCGCGCGTCACCTGCGAGGTGAACGTTGCCATACGGCGCGAACGCGTCGAGCACCGCTTGCTCGGCGCCCGTGAAGCCCTTCGCTATGAGCACGAGCTGGGCGGGATAATCGGCCTCCCCTGCAGAAGCCGATTTCGCCTGCACGGCGCAGACGGCACCCGTCCCGTCGTCGGAAAACCCGATGGTGTCCGTCGACCAAACGCGCGGGTCCTTGCCGAACAGGTCGGCGGCCTCGCGCTGGCCGTAGCTTTGCGCGTATAAGGCACGCGGCCCGGGCCACACGGAGGGAACGTCGATGGAATCGGGCGGGCACGCGGCGCGGATGACCTGGCGCACGCTGCGCGCATGCTGGCGCAATGCGGTCGCAAGGCAGTCAACGCCCGTGTCGCCGCCTCCGATGACGACAACGTCCTTCCCCTCCGCCGTGATGAGCGGCTCGCGCCCGTCGAGCAACGCCCGCGTCTGCTCGGCGAGGTAGTCGACGGCGAAATGGATGCCGTTCAAATCGGCGCCGGGCACGTCCACGCGGCGCGGCACGCGCGAACCGACCGCCAAGATTACAGCCGCCGATTCGGACGCGATCTCATCCGCACGCTCACATGCGTCGACGCCACAGGCAAACTCGATGCCGCTTTCCTCCATCAGCTTCACGCGACGCTCGACGATGCCCTTTTCCAGCTTCATGTTCGGAATGCCGTACATGAGCAAACCGCCCGGGCGGTCGTCTTTCTCGTACACGCGCACGCGCACGCCCCGGCGCGCGAGCTCCCATGCGGCTGCGAGGCCCGCCGGCCCCGAGCCGACAACGCTGACGAGCGGCGCTTCGGCTGGTGGCGTAGGCAACGGCTCGATGCCGCATTCCCATTGGAAATCGGATATCGCGCGCTCGTTGTCGTGAATGGTCACGGCCTCGTCATGCAGCCCCAAGTTGCACGCCGTCTCGCACGGCGCCGGACACACGCGCCCGGTGAACTCGGGAAACGGGTTCGTCATGCCGAGACGGCCCGCCGCGTCGTCCCAACGTCCTCGGCACACGAGGTCGTTGGTTTCGGGAATGAGGTTGTGAAGCGGGCATCCCGTCGCCTGGCGCGCGCCCGGAAACGCGATGCCACTCTGGCAAAACGCCACGCCGCAGTTCATGCACCGGCTCGCTTGCGCGCACTGCTCGTCGCGCATAAGGTCCACCACGAAATCGCCGAAGTCCGCAACCGCTTCGGCTGCGGGGCGCACCCCATGCTCGTGGCGGCCTGTTTTCAAGAACGCTCCTGGACGGCCCATCTCATTCACCCGCATTCATCGTCTCGAACGCGCGCTCGACGGCCTCGTCATGCGTGAGGCCGGAACGCTCGTACTTCTCGGTCATGGTCATCATCTGCTCGTATTCGCGCGGGATGACCTTCACGAAGTCGCCCGCGATATCCGCGAAGCGGTACAGCAGCTTCACGCCGAGCGGGCTTTGCGTGCGGCGCACGTGCTCTTCGATGAGCGCCCTCACGTTTGCGAGCTCGTCGCGGTCGGGCCATTTCAGGTACACCATGTCGCGATTGCAGCGGTCCTCGAGCGTATGCTCGGCGTCGTACACGTACGCGACACCCCCGCTCATGCCCGCTGCGAAGTTCAAGCCGACCTCGCCGAGCACGAGCACCGTGCCGCCGGTCATGTACTCGCAGCCGTTGTTGCCGACGCCCTCGACCACGAGCGTCGCCCCCGAGTTGCGCACCGCGAAGCGCTGGCCGGCAAGGCCGTTCACGAATCCGCGGCCGCTCGTGGCACCGTAGAAGGCGACGTTGCCCACCACGATGTTCTCCTCGGCGTTGAACGTCGCCTGCTCGGGCGGGGCGACCGTGACCACGCCGCCCGACAAGCCCTTGCCGAGATAGTCGTTCGCCTCGCCGCGAATGTTCAGCGTGATCCCGCTGGGCAGGAAGGCGCCGAAGCTCATGCCGCCCGAACCCGCGCAATCGACCGTGAGCGTCTCGTCGGGCAGCCCCTCGGCATGTTGAGCCGTCACGGCCGAGCCCAGCATGGTGCCGACGCAGCGGTTCACGTTGGCGATGTCGGCGTGGAACCGCTGGCTCGCCAAAGCGCTGCGCGCATCGTGCGTGTATGGGATGAGCAGCGTCGCGTCGAGCGTGGTCGGCAGCGTGTCCTCAGGCGCGCATTCCACAAGCGAATGGCAGCAGTTCGCGCCTTCGATATCGGCGCCGAACTCGGCCTGCGCCTGCACGAGCAAAGCCGAAAGGTCGACGGTGCGCGCTTTCCAGCTGCGCGCGTCGTCGCGTTGGCGCAGGCGGCTTGCCTGGCCGACCATCTCCTCGACCGTGCGGAAGCCGAGATCGGCCATGATGCGGCGCAGCTGCTCGGCCACAAACATCATGAAGTTCACGACGTATTCCGGCTTGCCCCCGAACCGCCCGCGCAAGCGGCAGTTCTGCGTGGCTATGCCGACAGGGCACGTGTCTTGCTGGCAGTCGCGCTGCATGAGGCAGCCCATGGCGATGAGCGGCATGGTCGCGAAGCCGAACTCCTCGGCTCCGAGCAGGCAGGCAATCGCCACGTCGCGGCCGTCCATCAGCTTGCCGTCAGCCTCGAGCACCATCCTCGAGCGCAGGCCGTTGCGCAGCAGCGTCTGCTGCGTCTCGGCCAAGCCCAGCTCGAGCGGCAGGCCCGCGTGGTAAATGGAATCGCGCGGTGCCGCGCCCGTGCCGCCGTTGGCGCCCGAGACGAGCACCTTATGCGCGCCGGCCTTCGCGACGCCGGTCGCGATGGTGCCGACCCCCGCCTCGGCGACGAGCTTCACCGAGATGCGCGCCTTGGGGTTGGCGTTCTTCATGTCGAAGATGAGCTCGGCCAGATCCTCGATGGAGTAGATGTCATGATGCGGCGGCGGCGAGATGAGGCCCACACCCGGAGTCGACCGGCGTGCGCGCGCGATCCACGGCCACACTTTCCCACCGGGCAGATGCCCGCCCTCGCCGGGCTTCGCGCCCTGCGCCATCTTTATCTGTATCTCGTCGGCGCTCATGAGGTAGCGGCTCGTCACGCCGAAGCGCCCCGACGCTATCTGCTTGATGGCCGAGCGCTTGCTATCACCGTTGGGAAGCGTAACCTCGCGCGCAGGGTCCTCGCCGCCCTCGCCCGAGTTCGAACGCCCATGCAGGCGGTTCATGGCGATGGCCAGGCATTCGTGCGCCTCTTGCGAAATCGACCCGTAGCTCATGGCGCCCGTGTTGAAGCGCTTCACGATCTCGGTTGCGGGTTCCACCTCGTTGAGGGGCACGGACTCGCCCGACTTGAAATCGAGCAAGTCGCGCAGCACCACCGTGCGCCCCAACTGGTGAACAGCCTGGCTGTACTGCTCGAACAGTTCGAAGTCGCCTTCGCGCACCGCGCGCTGCAGAAGGTTCACGACGAGCGGGTTGATGAGATGTTCCTCGCCTCCGAGCGGCCGCCAGGACGTGATACCCGAGCTCGGAAGCTGGTCGGGGACGGCAGACGCAAGCTGCGCGAGCGCCTGTTGGTGGCGCTCGTCGCACTCGCGCTGCACGTCTGCGATGCCGAGGCCGCCCACGCGGCTGACCGTGCGCGTGAAGTGCTCGTCGACGAGCGCAGGCGCAAGGCCTACCGCCTCGAAGATCTGGGCAGCATGGTAGCCCTGCATCGTCGAGATGCCCATCTTCGACATGATCGACACGATGCCCGCGACGATCGACCGGTTGTAGTGCGCAATGGCCTCGTCGGCGCCGCAACCGACCACGCCGCGCTCGCACAGCGAGCGGATGGTGTCGTGAGCGAGGTACGGGAAGATTCCCGATGCGGAATACCCGACCAAGCACGCGAAATCGTGCGGCGTGATGGCGTCGCCCGTTTCCACGATGATGTCGGTCTTCGTGCGCAGGCCGCTCCGCAGCAGGTGGTTATGCACGCTCGCCACGGCGAGAAGCGAGGGAATCGGAACCTCGTTTGCCGCAACGCGATCGGAGATGACGAGGATGTTCGCGCCCGAGCGAACGGCATCAGCGGCCTTCACGCGCAGGTTTTCAAGGGCACGTTCCAACGCATCGGCGCCGGCGTTCGCTCGATACGACGCCGACAGCGTGACCGACTTGAACCCGTGCCGCGCGATGTTCGCGAGCGCCGTGAAATGCGCCTCGTCGAGCAGCGGCGTGTCGAGCCGCACGAGCCTGCAGTTCGAGCGCGCGTCTTCCAGCAGGTTGCCGTGGTTTCCCACGTACAGAAGCGTCGACGTGATGAACGACTCGCGCAGCGCGTCGATGGGAGGGTTCGTAACCTGGGCGAACAGCTGGTTGAAGTAATCGAAGAAGCTGCGCGGGTGCTCGGACAGGCAGGCCAGCGGCGTATCGGCGCCCATCGACGCCAGCGGAGAGGCGCCGGTCTGCGCCATCGGGATGATGGCCTCCTCGATGTCGTCGTAGAAGTACCCGTGCTGCGCTTGGCGCTCGTACAGGGGAATGCCGTCGTCAGGATGAGTCGGAGGACGTTCCTCCCACTCATTTTGTTGGCGAGCCTCCGCATCAACAGCACCTTTCGCAAAATGAGTGGGAGGAACGTCCTCCGACTCATCCACCAAGTCGTCGACGGGAATCATCTCGGCGTCGATCCAGCTGCGGTACGGTTGCTCGTTCGCGAATGCGTCCTTAATCTCGTCGTCGAACAGGACGCGCCCTTGCGCCGGGTCGACGAGCAGCATCTGCCCCGGGCCAAGGCTTCCCGAAATGAGGATGCTCGTCGAGTCGACGTCGAGCACGCCGACCTCGCTCGACAGGATGAGCCTGTCGTCGTTGGTCACGTAATAGCGCGCCGGGCGCAAGCCGTTGCGGTCGATGGTCGCGCCGGTCACGATGCCATCCGAAAACGCGATGGCCGCCGGCCCGTCCCAGGCCTCGGTGAGCATCGACTGGTACGCGTCCCACGCGCGGCGCTTGTCGGAAAGCGCGTCGTTATGGTCCCACGGCTCGGGCAGAAGCATCGAGACCGCGCGCGGCAGGCTGCGCCCGTTCATGGCGACGAACTCGAGCACGTTGTCGAGCATCGCCGAGTCGGAGCCCTCGCCGTTCAGTATCGGCAAGACCGCTTCCAAATCCTCGCCCATGACCGGCGAGTACAGGTCGGCCTCGCGGGCGCGCGTCCAATTCACGTTGCAGCGCAGCGTGTTGATCTCGCCGTTGTGGATGATGAAGCGGTTGGGGTGCGCGCGCTCCCAACTCGGCGTCGTGTTCGTGGAGTACCGCGAATGCACGAGCGCGACCGCCGTCTCGGTGGACGCGTCGTCGAGGTCGCAGAAGAAGCGGCGCATCTGCGTGGAGACGAGCATGCCCTTGTACACGATGGTCCGCGAGCTCATCGAGCACGCGTAGAAGATCTTGCCCGCCAGCTCCGGCGCGCACTTCGCGGCTTTCTCGATGCTGCGGCGGCAGATGTACAGGCGCCGCTCGAACTGCTCGCCCGCCGACACGTCGTCGGGACGGCCCAAGAACGCCTGCTTGATCGTGGGCATGCACGCACGAGCGGTGCTTCCCAGGTCATGCGGGTCGGTCGGCACGTCGCGCCAGAACAGCAGGGGCACGCCGCACCGCGCGCACCCTTCCTCGAAGATGCGCATGCCGGCAGCCACGCCTTCGGCGTCGGTCGGCAAGAACAGCATCGCAACGCCGTAATCGCCCTCATCGGGAAGCAGGTGCCCGTATTTCTGCGCTTCCTTGCGGAAGAAGCGGTGCGGAACCTGGAACAGGATGCCGGCGCCGTCGCCCGTATTCTTCTCGAGCCCGACGCCGCCGCGGTGCTCGAGGTTCACGAGCACGGACAACGCGTCGTCGATCATCTGGTGCGACCGCCTGCCCTTCAGATGAGCGAGCGCGCCGATTCCGCACGCGTCATGCTCGAACTCAGGACGGTAAAGCCCCTGACTTGCCATAGTACCCCCTAACCTAGGTAATAGCAGAAGTCTAGGAAACAAACGTGTCGGCGCCGTTTCGCCTGAGTTTCGTTTGCGTTAAATCAAATGAGTAGCAGGACGTTCCTGCTACTCATTCACGAAATACACCCGGTACCACAGCAGAAACGAGTACACGATCCAGATGCGGCGCGAGTTGTCGGCCTTGCCTTGCCTATGCTCATCGAGCAGGCGGACCAACTCGCCCGTGTCGAAGAACCGCCGCGCATGCTCGCTTTCGAACTTGGCGCGCACCTGCGCATAACGACGCTCTTCGCGAAGCCAACTTGCCACGGGAACGGGAAAGCCCAGCTTCTCCTTCTGGGCCCAATCGTGAGGGATGGCGCGCTCGGCAGCCTCGCGCAGCGCGACTTTCGTCTGCTTGCCGGTGACCTTCTGCGAAACGGGAATGGTCGACGCCAGCGCGAACACCTCGCGGTCGAGGAACGGCACGCGGGACTCGAGAGAATGCGCCATCGCCATCTTGTCGGTCTTCAGCAGGATATCGCCGACCAGCCAGAACGACAGGTCAAGATGCTGCATGCGCGTGACCTCATCGTATCCGGAGACTTCAGCGTACACGGGCGCCGTCAGCTGCTGGGGCGTCGGAACGCCTTCAAGGCGCGCCCGCAAATCGTCAGACAGGATGCGCGAACGTTCCTCCAAAGAAAACGCGACGCCGTTCGCATTGGTGTAGTACCAGTCCTCGACCGTCTCGGACGCGCGCTCGAGGTAGTTCGCCCCGCGGGCATGCGCCGCATGCAGGACCTTGGAACCCGCCCGCAGCAGCGGCTTGGGCACATGCGCGGCCCGTTCGCTCGCAAGCGGCGCCTGGTACACGCGGTAGCCGCCGAAGAACTCGTCTGCGCCTTCGCCCGACAGCACGGCCTTCACCCGCTTCGCGGCCAGCTTGTCCACGAAATACAGCGCCACCGCCGATGGGTCAGCCGACGGTTCGTCCATGTGCCACTGCACGAGCGGCAGCGCGTCCCAATACTCGTCTTCGCCAATGTGCGCCGAATCGTTTTCCACGCCGAGCGTGTCAGCCAGCTCGCGCGCCCAGCTCACCTCGTCGCGTTCGCCCTGGTACTCGGCGAATCCGACGGTGAACGTCTTGATGTCCGGGTTCTCCTTCGCAAGACATGCGGCCAAGTAGCTCGAGTCGATGCCGCTCGAGAGAAACGACCCTACCTCGACGTCGGCGACGTTGTGGTAGCGGACCGACTCGCGCATGGCCGCGTCAATCGCGTCAACCGCCTCTTCATACGTGCGCTCGCCGTCGAAAGCGTAGGTCGGCTTCCAGTAGCGCTCCACTTCGACAGAGCCATCGCCATGAACCCGCATGAAATGCCCTTGCGGCAGCTTGAACACGCCCTTGAAGAACGTCTCGGGAAGCGCCGAGAACTGAAAGCACAGGTACTGGGCGAGCGCTTCCTCGTTGAGCTCGCGCTTGTACGCGGGATGCTCGAGGATCGCCTTGATTTCCGATGCGAAGACGAACTGGCCGTTTTGCACCGTGTAATAGAACGGCTTGATGCCGAAGAAGTCGCGCGCGCAGAACAGCTCGCGCAAAAGCGTGTTGTAAATGGCGAACGCGAACATGCCGCGCACGCGCTGCAGCACTTCCTCGCGCCACGCGATGTAGCCGACGAGCAGCACCTCGGTGTCGGAATCGGTGGCGAACGCGTAACCCTCGGCGCGGAGCTCTTCGCGAAGCTCGCGGTAGTTGTAGATCTCGCCGTTGAAGACGATGGCCCACTCTTCCCCATCATCTCCTGCGCGGACCATGGGCTGCGCACCGCCCTGCAAGTCGATCAGCGACAAGCGCCTATGCCCGAGCGCGATGCCCTCGGTGAAATAGCGCCCTTCGCCGTCGGGCCCGCGGTGGGCGATAACGTCGCACATCGCCTTCAATGTCGCCTGGTCGCCGGCGCCACCATCGCCGCCCGTGAACCCGCATATGCCGCACATGCATGCCCCTTTCCAATCGACCGACATTGTGCGACTGGAATATGACGCCACGGTTGCAGGCATGTTAAATCGACGTTTCGCATGCGGCGTGCAAGCGCACTGCCAAATGGCAGCTGCCTATACTAGAGAAGCGTTTGGAGGGCGTGCGCGAAGTCGCCCGACAGGCGCTTTTTTCATGCACCGGGGATGGGAGGTCGCACATGGCAAAGCACATCTTCGTGACAGGCGGCGTGGTTTCGTCGCTTGGCAAGGGAATCACCGCCGCGTCGCTCGGGCACCTGCTGAAAGCCCGCGGCTACCGGGTGACCATGCAGAAGATGGACCCGTACCTCAACGTCGACCCGGGCACGATGTCGCCGTTCCAGCACGGCGAGGTGTTCGTCACCGACGACGGCCACGAGGGCGATCTCGACCTCGGACATTACGAGCGCTTCATCGACGAGAGCCTTTCGCACGAGTCGAACTTCACGCAGGGCTCGATTTACCAGTCGCTCGTGGCGCGCGAGCGGCGCGGCGATTTCCTCGGCGGCACCGTGCAGGTCATCCCCCATGTCACCGACGCCATCAAGGAGCGCGTGCTGCGCGCCGCCTCGCAAACCGGAGCGCACATCGTCATCTCGGAAATCGGCGGCACGATCGGCGACATCGAAGGGCAGCCGTTCATCGAGGCGGTCCGCCAGCTGCGCCATGAACTCGGCCCCGAGAACGTGGTGTTCGTGCATGTGAGCCTCGTGCCCTATATCGCCGCCGCGCACGAGGTGAAGACCAAGCCCACACAGCATTCCGTGAAGGAAATGCGCAGCATGGGCGTGCAGCCTGACTTCATCGTGTGCCGTTCCGACCACTCCATCGACGACGCGGTGCGTGCCAAAATCGCCCACTTCTGCGACGTGGACGTCGATTCGGTCCTCAGCTGCGTAGACGCCCCGAGCATATACGAGGTGCCGCTCGACCTGTTTAAGCAAGGCTTCGACGAGAAGGTGCTGCGCCGGTGCAAGCTTCCCGAATGCGAGCTTCACCATGTGCCGATGGCCGATTACGTGGAAGCGGCAGCACGCTGCGAAGGCGAAGTGGACATCGCCGTCGTCGGCAAGTACACGAGCCTTCCCGATGCGTACCTGTCGGTCATCGAGGCGCTCGGGCATGCCGGCGTGGCGTGCGGCGTTCACGCGAACGTGCACCTCATCGACGGCGAGGAGCTCGACGACGAAAAGGCCGCCAGCGTCCTAGCCGACATGGATGGCGTCCTCGTTCCCGGCGGGTTCGGGCAGCGCGCCTTCGAGGGCAAGATTTCCGCCGCACGGTACGCACGCGAAAACGGCGTGCCCTTCTTGGGGATTTGTCTCGGCCTGCAAGCGGCCGTCTGCGAGTTCGCGCGTCATGTTGCCGGGCTCGAAGGCGCAACGTCGGCAGAGTTCGCCGACGAGGGCACGCTCGATTCGACAAGCCCCGTCCCCTTCACCATCGACCTCATGCCCGAGCAGGAAGACGTCGAGGACAAAGGCGGCACCATGCGCCTTGGCGCGTACCCCTGCAAGGTCGCGCCTAACACCAAGGCGTACGAGGCGTACGGCTCCGAGCTTGTCTACGAGCGCCATCGTCATCGCTACGAGGTCAGCAACGCCTACCGCGAGCAGCTCGTCGAAGCGGGGCTCGTGGTATCGGGCCTGTCGCCCAACGAGCGCCTCGTCGAGATGATCGAGCTTCCCGACCACCCCTGGTTCGTGGCGACGCAGGCTCACCCCGAATTCAAGAGCCGTCCCGGCAAGCCGCACCCCCTGTTCCACGGGTTCATCGGCGCCGCGAAGGCGCGCCGGTCGTAACATGCCGTGAACCAAAGAGGAGTCTTCTCTTTGGTTCGCAAAAAGGGTCTTGCGCGAACGCGAAAACACGACTATAGTTGCCATCAATCAGCGAAAGCTGATGCAAACCGTCGACGCGGAGAAGTAGGCGTAAGCGCGCGCACAGCGAGTCCGGGATGGTGGAAGCCGGAACGAGATGCGAGACGTCGAGTGGACCGCCGAGGGCGCACCGAACGGGAAACCGGTAGGCTGCGACGTGTGGGCATACGTCAGTTGCCGGGAGGTTGTTGGACCTCCGCAAGCGCACGGGTCGCTCCCGTGAATCAAGGTGGCACCGCGAGCCTCGAATTTCGAAGCCCGTCCTTGAACCGAAAGGATCGAGGGCGGGCTTTTTTGTCGCCCTCGGAAACGAAGAAGGAGGGCACATGCTGAAGCCGAGCTTGGAAGAGGTCCGCGAACTTGCGGCGTCGGGCGATTTCCGCCGCGTGCCGGTGTACACGGAAATCTACTCGGATGTGCGCACACCCATCGAGGTGATGCGCATCCTGCAAGGCGTTTCCGACCACTGCTACATGCTGGAATCAGCCGAACCTCAGCAAAGCTGGGGGCGCTACACCTTTTTGGGCTACGACCCGAGCGTGGAAGTGACCGTGCGCGATGGCGTGCTGAAAATCGACGGCGAAGAGACGCCCGCAGACGACCCCGTGCAGTCGATCCGCGAGCTGCTGGCGGCCTACCGCGCAGCGCGGCTGCCCGAGCTTCCGCCGTTCGCTGGGGGCCTCGTGGGCTACTTCTCGTACGACTTCCTGAAGTACGCCGAACCCACACTCAACCTCGACGCGCGCGACGACGAGGGCTTTAACGACGTGGACTTGATGCTTTTCGAACAGGTCATCGCCTTCGACAATTACCGCCAGAAGATCGTGCTCATCGACAACGTCGACGTCGGCGACCTGGACGCGTCGTATGCCGCCGCCGACCGAACGCTACGCAAGCTCTCCGAACTCATCCGCACGGGCATGCCGGTCGTCTCGACGTTCGGCAAGCGCACGAGCGGGTTCCGCCGCCTGTTCGACGACGAAGGGTACTGCGACATCGTGCGCCGCGCGCAGGAGCACATCCGCGAAGGCGACATCTTCCAAGTGGTGCTCTCCAACCGCCTCGACGCCGACTTCGAGGGAAGCCTGCTCGACACGTACCGAGTCCTGCGCGCGACGAATCCCTCACCGTACATGTTCTACTTCAGCTCGGCCGACATCGAGCTGGCAGGCGCTTCGCCGGAAACGCTCGTGCAGCTGAAAGACGGCGTGCTGCACACGTTCCCGCTCGCCGGCACCCGCCCGCGCGGTGCGACGGAAGCTGAAGACGCAGCGCTCGAAGAGAACCTGCTTGCCGACGAGAAAGAGCTCGCCGAGCACAACATGCTGGTCGACTTGGGCCGCAACGACCTGGGCCGCATCAGCGAGTTCGGCAGCGTGCAACTGGAAAGCTACCACGAGGTGCTGAAGTTTAGCCACGTCATGCACATCGGCTCGACGGTGCGCGGTCAGATCCGCCCCGACAAGGACGCGCTCGACGCGCTGGCATCGGTGCTTCCCGCCGGCACGCTCTCTGGTGCGCCCAAGATTCGCGCGGCGCAAATCATCAACGACCTGGAAGACTGCAAGCGCGGCATCTACGGCGGCGCCATCGGCTACATCGACTTGGCGGGCAACATGGACACCTGCATCGCCATACGCCTGGCGTTCAAGCGAAACGGCCGCGTGTTCGTGCGGTCGGGCGCGGGCATCGTCGCCGACAGCGTCCCCGAAAGCGAGAACCGCGAATGCATGAACAAAGCCCAGGCGGTGCTCGACGCGCTCGATTTGGCGGAAGGGGGCCTCGAATGATCCTGCTCATCGACAACTATGACAGCTTCTCGTACAACTTGTACCAGTACCTCGGCGAGCTTCAGCCCGACATCCGCGTGGTGCGCAACGACGCGGTTGATGCCGCAGGGGTGCTTGAACTCGCGCCGAGCCACATCGTCATAAGCCCCGGCCCCGGCTACCCTGCCGATGCGGGCAATTGCATAAGCATCGTGCGCGAGCTGTCGGGCGCCGCTCCCATCCTGGGCGTATGCCTGGGACATCAGGCCATCTGCGAGGCATATGGCGGACGAATCGTGCATGCGCGCGAGCTCATGCACGGCAAGCAGTCGCTGGTGACGCTGAGCGCGCAATGCCCCCTCTTCTCGGACCTTCCAGCAGAAGCGGCCGTGGCGCGCTACCACTCGCTCGCCGCCGATGAGAAGACGCTGCCCACATGCCTGCGCGTGGTCGCACGAGCCCCCGACGGCGAGGTCATGGCCGTGCAACACGCCGAGCATCCCACGTTCGGCGTGCAGTTTCACCCCGAGTCGATCATGACCCCCGACGGTAAGACGATGTTGAAGAACTTCCTGCAGATTGGAGACCGGAGAAATGATTAAAGAAGCAATCGAGAAGATCGTGATGAAAGACGATTTGTCGTACGACGAAGCATACGCAGTCATGCGCGAGATCATGAGCGGCGAGACGTCGGCCACGCAAAACGCCGCATTTCTGGCGGCGCTCTCGACCAAGTCGACCAAAGCCGAGACCATCGACGAGATCGCAGCCTGCGCGGCGGCCATGCGCGAGCTGGCCGTGCCCGTTGAACATCCCGACTGCAAAGTGCTCGAAATCGTGGGCACGGGCGGCGACCGCTCCAACACGTTCAACATCTCGACGACCGCGGCGTTCGTCATAGCGGCTGCAGGCGTGAAAGTGGCCAAGCACGGCAACCGCGCGGCATCGTCGAAAAGCGGCACCGCCGATTGCCAGGAGGCGCTGGGCGTCAACATCGACCAAGGCCCCGACAAGGCTCGCCAGCTGCTCGACGATGTGGGCATGTGCTTCTTCTTCGCGCAGAAGTACCACCCGGCCATGAAGTACGTCGGGCCCATCCGCAAGGAACTGGGCTTCCGCACCGTGTTCAACATCTTAGGGCCGTTGACCAATCCGGCGAGCCCCGAGTACTTCCTGCTCGGCGTGTACGACGAGTACCTGGTCGAGCCGCTGGCGAAGGTGCTTGCCAACCTGGGCGTGTCGCGTGCGCTCGTAGTGCACGGCCAGGACCGCATGGACGAGATCTCGTGCTCGGCGCCGACGACCATCTGCGAGCTGCGCGACGGGTACTATCGCACGAGCGTCATCGCGCCCGAGGACTTCGGCCTTGCGCGCTGCGAGAAAGCGGACGTCGTGGGCGGCACAGCCGAGGAGAACGCGCAGATCACGCGCGACATCCTGAGCGGCGCCGAGCGCGGCCCCAAGCGCGACATCGTGCTGCTGAACGCAGGAGCGGCCCTGTTCGTAGCGGGTGCGGCTGAAACGATCGCCGACGGCGTTGCGCTGGCCGCCCAGACCATCGACTCGGGCGCCGCCAAGCGCACGATGGAAGCCTACATCGCCGCGAGCAACGAATAGGAACCTAACATGGCATCGATTTTGGAAGAACTCGCCGACGCAGCGCGGGCGCGCGTGGCGGCCGATAAAGAGCGCATTCCGCTCGACGAGATGAGGGCGCTGGCCATGAGCGCGCCTGAGCCCCCATCGTTCTACGATGCGCTGGCCCTTCCGGACATGGGCTTCATCTGCGAGTGCAAGAAGGCGTCGCCTTCGAAGGGGCTCATCGCGCCCGACTTCTACCCCGTGGCGATTGCGCTCGACTACGAGGCGGCGGGCGCGGCCGCTATCTCGGTCCTGACCGAGCCGACGCGCTTCCTGGGACGCGACGATTACCTGCGCGAGGTAGCCGAAGCTGTGGACGTCCCCGTGCTGCGCAAAGACTTCGTAGTCGACGAGTACATGATCTACCAGGCGAAAGCACTGGGCGCATCGGCGGTGCTGCTCATCTGCGCGCTGCTCGACGCGGACACGCTAACAGCCTATCTGGGCACTTGCGCCGAAATCGGCCTGGACGCGCTCGTAGAGGCGCATGACGACGCAGAGGTGGCGCAAGCCGTGGCGAGCGGTGCGCGCATCATCGGCGTGAACAACCGCAACTTGGCGGATTTCACCATCGACTTCGAAAACTCCATCCGCCTGCGCGGCAAGGTGCCGCCCAGCGTGCTGTTCGTCACGGAATCGGGTATCCAGACCGCCGACGACATAGCGCTTCTGGCGAAGCACGACGTGAACGCGGTGCTCATCGGCGAGACGCTCATGCGCGCGCCGGACAAGCGCGCCATGCTCGACGAGCTGCGCGGAGGTGCGCGATGACGATGATCAAATGCTGCGGGATGTTCAGCCCCGAAGACATCGAGGCCGTGAACGCCGCCCACCCCGATTTCTGCGGCTTCGTCATCGACTTCCCGAAATCGCACCGCAGCGTAACGCGGGAGCAGGCCCGCAGCCTGAGCAGCCGGCTCGACGCCGGCATCGAACCTGTCGGCGTATTCGTGGACGAAGCGCCCGAGGACGTAGCCGCCATCGCACATGATTGTCCGCTGTTCGCCGTTCAACTGCACGGCGACGAAGACGAGGCCTACATCGCCAAGCTGAGAAGCCTGACGGGCGCCCGCATTGTCAAGGCATTCAAGATCCGCACGCCCGCCGACCTGAAGGCCGCCTGCGCGTCGAGCGCCGATTTCGTGTTGCTCGACAACGGCCAGGGCACGGGCAAGCCATTCGACTGGGATTTGCTCGAAGGATTCGAACGTCCCTATTTCCTAGCCGGCGGCCTTACGCCTGAAACCATCCCCCAAGCCATCGCGCGCCTGCACCCGTACGCGGTCGACATAAGCAGCGGCTTGGAGACCAACGGAAAGAAGGACCCGGGAAAGATGTTGAAAGCAGTGAGAGGAGCTAGACGTGACTAACCCACGAGGACGATTCGGCGACCATGGCGGACAGTACATTCCCGAAACGCTCATGAACGCCGTCATAGAGCTGGAAGAGGCATACGATCGCTTCAAAGACGACCCCGACTTCAAAGCCGAGCTGCGGGCATTGCTGAACGGCTACGCCAACCGCCCGAGCCTGCTGTACTTCGCCGAGCGCATGACCGAAGACCTCGGCGGTGCGAAGATCTACCTGAAACGCGAGGACCTCAACCACACGGGCGCGCACAAGATAAACAACGCGCTCGGACAGGCGCTTCTGGCCAAGCGCATGGGCAAGACCCGCCTCATCGCCGAGACCGGCGCCGGCCAGCACGGCGTGGCGACCGCAACCGTGGCGGCGCTCATGGGCATGGAATGCCACGTGTACATGGGCGTGGAAGACATGGAGCGCCAGGCGCTCAACGTGTACCGCATGCGGCTCATGGGCACCGAGGTGCACGGCGTCGATTCGGGCACCGGCACGCTGAAAGACGCCGTGAGCGAGTGCATGCGCGAATGGACCAAGCGCATTGCCGACACCCACTACCTGCTCGGCAGCTGCATGGGACCACATCCCTTCCCCACTATCGTGCGCGATTTCCAGGCGTTCATCGGCCAGGAGATCGCCGACCAGTGCATCGAGCGCGAAGGGCGCCTGCCCGATTACGTCGTGGCCTGCGTGGGCGGCGGCAGCAACGCCATCGGCAGCTTCCACCACTTCATCGACCACCCGGAGGTGAAGCTCATCGGCTGCGAGGCGGCCGGACGCGGCATCGACACGTTCGAGACGGCGGCCACGCTGAACACGGGGTCGCTTGGCATTTTCCACGGCATGAAGAGCTACTTCTGCCAGGACGAGTACGGCCAAATAGCGCCCGTGTACTCCATCAGCGCGGGACTCGATTATCCCGGCATCGGGCCCGAGCACGCATGGCTGCACGACACGGGACGCGCGCAGTACGTAGCCATCACCGACGACGAGGCGGTCGACGCCTTCGAGTACCTGAGCCGCGCCGAGGGCATCATCCCGGCCATCGAAAGCGCGCACGCCCTGGCGCACGTCATGAAGATCGCACCCGACCTGCCACGTGACCAGATCATCGTCGTGACCCTCTCAGGACGCGGCGACAAGGACTGCGCCGCAATGGCCCGCTACCGTGGGGAGGACATCAATGAGTAACGAGAGCATCCGCAGCGCATTCGAGAGCGGCAACGGCAAGGCGTTCATCCCGTTCATCACGTGCGGCGACCCCGACCTCGAAACCACGAAGGCGCTCGTGTTCGCCCTGCAGGACGCAGGTGCCGACATCATAGAGCTGGGCGTCCCGTTTTCCGACCCCACTGCCGAAGGGCCGGTCATCCAGGGAGCGAACCTGCGCGCGCTTTCCGGAGGCGTGACGACCGACGCCATTTTCGACATGGTGGCCGAAATCCGCTCCGACGTGCGCATTCCACTCGTGTTCATGACGTACGGCAACATCGTGTACCACTACGGCATCGAGCGGTTCTGCGAACGCGCCGAGGACGTCGGCATTAGCGGACTCATCTTGCCCGACACACCCTACGAGGAAAAGGACGAGTTCGCGCCTGCCTGCGCACGTCACGGCATCGCCTACGTCAGCCTCATCGCGCCCACGAGCGCCGAGCGCGTGGCGATGATCGCCGCCGAAGCGCAGGGGTTCGTGTACTGCGTGAGCTCGCTGGGCGTCACGGGAACGCGCGATGCCATCACGACCGACATCGACGCGCTGGTCGCCCGCGTGCGGGCAGCTACCGACGCGCCCGTGGCCGTCGGCTTCGGCATATCGACCCCCGAGCAAGCCGCAACCATGGCCGCCAAATCAGACGGCGCCATCGTCGGAAGCGCGCTCGTGAAGCTCGTGGCCGAGCACGGCGCCGCCGCTGCCGCCCCCGTCGCCGAACGCGCCCGCGCGCTAGCCGAAGCAGTCCACGCGCTTTAGCCCAGCAGAGCCAAGGTGGAACCGGACGAGCGCGTACTCGCACCCGATTTAGCGCTGTGTTCCATAAGGTCTTCGGGAGCGCAGCTGAGCGCGCGGGCGAGGGCTATCACGTAGTCAGCCCTGGCGTGGTTGACGTTCTTCTGCCGCTGCTCGTATTGCTGCAACGTACGCACGGGAATGCCCGCCGCGGCAGCCAGCTGACTCTGGCTGAGGCCGGCAGATACGCGCCGTGCCTTGAGGTTCGTTTCCGGTTGGGCGCGTTCCATGATGGAATCGACCCGATCGCAGAATTGCCGGATATCCATTTCGTGGTAGGGGGCGTACAGCGATCGTATGTCTTCGATGCCCACACGTTGCTGAATGGCGACAAACGGCCACCCGCTCGCCCACTGATAGAACGCAAGGGCCCATCCGGTCCAGTAAACGGAATCGGCAACAGGAGACGGTTGCCAACTTTCCGGCCTAAGCTCAGGCGCGTTGCCCCCGAGCACCTCCAAGGCAAGCTCTTCGCCTGAGCGACCGGAGACGATGGCGGGATCCCCCGCCTCGAAGCGCCTCGACAACGCATGTTCGAGAAACCGCTGGTAGAAATCCGCCAGATCAAGCCCCATTCCCGACACCGCGAAATCGAGCATGGCGCCCAGCCTGCGCTGTGCGCCCGATACGTACGTCTCATCGTAAGCGGTCATCGCCTGGCCCCATTTCCTCGTCGATGATCTGCGAGATGAGCAGATCGCCTTTGCGGCGCGCATTACGCTCGATGTCGAAGTACCGGTTGCGCGCATCGCGGTCGCGCTGCTCTCGGCGCGGCAACCAGATGGATCGCTCTACCCTCGTGGAGCCCAAGAACACCAAGCGCGAGAAAGCGCGTTCGCTTCGTATCGTGACTTGCCTTCCGAGGCTTCCGAGCTGCATGGCGTTTCTGAGCTGCCGGTACGAGATGGAGCCAGATATGAAATCCTGCGCGAACGTGAAGTAACTATCGTCGGCCCGATAGCCTTCGATCACATCAGCATCTGAGAAATCAACCGAGAAATGCTCGATGAGGTAGCTTCGAGCCTCGTTCGCAATTGGCGAGCGAACATCGAACCAGCGGTTTTGCAACAAGGTGGCAAGCCAATGCAGCGTGCAGTACTGATCACCGTCTAGGTCGACGATGCGAAGGCCATCAAGGTCGATTGTGTAGCGATTCGCGTAACCATCGTGATCGAACCCCACAGCCCACTCTTTCGCCATGTCCTCATGTTCAGTGCAGTAGAACCCCAAGCCGTAATCGTTGTGCAGCTTTCCCACCCCGAACTGGGGCGCTTCCACTACGTTCTCTGATCCGTGATAAAGCTCCATAGCATTTCCTGTCTATACTCCTATTGGAGTATACCATTAATCGGAACCGATACCGGGTATGAGTTCCACTTCGTAAAGTGGAACTCATACCCGGTATCTGTTCCGCCCGCCATCGGTTCCGCCAGTGCGGCTGGCTATCGGAATAAACGTTGACTGTTTGCCCATCTGTTTACAACGAGGGTGCTGTTGCGGCCTATCATGACCTCATGGCTGAAATCGGATTGCGCATAGAGGGCATGTACTGCGAGCACTGCGCCAGCGTGGTCGAGAAGGCCCTGCGTTCGGTGGAAGACGTCGACGACGTGCGCATGGACGGAAGCACCGCCTGGGTCACGTTCGACAACGCAGGGCAGCCGGCCCTGGCCCGCGCCTGCACGGCCGTCTGTGAAGCCGGCTACTTCGCCGACACCCGTCACGTCATAAGGCCGCATGGAAACGGCACGACCGCTGCGCGCCTGAAAACGCTCGGCGAGTTCGTGCTCATCGTCGCCGGCATCATCGTCGCAGCGCTTGCAATCGAGGCGTTGGCAGGCTACAACGTGTTCAACGCTATCCCGGTCATCGACGACACACTGGCGTACGGGACCTTGTTCACGACGGGCGTGCTTACGGGCCTGCACTGCCTCAGCATGTGCGGCGCTTTGAACCTTGCCGCGTCGACAGGCGGTCAGCCAGCCGGCGAAGCCGTCGTGAAACCCGTGAACGCCAATTCAACGGCGCGCCGGTCACTCTCGCCCGTCTTCTACAACCTCGGGCGGCTCGTGTCCTACACGGCGCTCGGCGCGCTCGCAGGCGCCATCGGCGGTGTCATAGGCATCGACAAGCGCGTGTCCACGGCCCTCATCCTCGTGGCTGGGCTCGTCATGGTGCTCATGGCGCTGCGTATGGCGGGCGTCGTAAGCTTCAAGGTGGCGATACCCAAAATCCCCGCGCTCGAGAAGCTGCGCGCGAAGAGCAAGCGCGCGGGCGGCCCCTTCATCGTGGGCCTGGCCAATGGACTCATGCCCTGCGGCCCCCTTCAGGCCATGCAGCTGTACGCGGTAGGAACGGGCAGTGCGGCGGCGGGCGCGCTGTCGATGTTTTTGTTCTGCCTAGGCACCATACCCTTCATGCTCGCCATCGGCTACGCCGCAAGAGCCTTGGGAAGCCGCAGCAAGGCGCTCATCGCGAAGGTGGCCGCGGCGTTCATGTTCGCGCTCGCCATCAGCATGGTCGGGCGCGCGCTATCCATTGCGGGCATCAACGTCGCTGCGCCTTTCACAAGCGGCGACGTCCTGCAGGCGCAGCTCATTGGCGACGTGCAAGTGGTCGAGTTCGACCTGAGCTTCGATTCCTATGCGAACGTCTCCGTGAAAAAGGGCGTTCCCGCGCAACTGGTCATCAACGTCGACACAAACACTCTGACCGGCTGCAACAACGAGATCGTCATCGGGGAATGGGGCATCGAAAAGGTGCTTTCACCAGGGCGAAACGTCATAGAGTTCACGCCGGCCGAAACCGGCACGTTCGCCTACTCCTGCTGGATGCACATGATTACGAACACGATAGAAGTAACCGATTGAGAAACCGGAGGAACATCATGGCCAACACGCGCTCGCAAATCACCGAAAGCCCTCGCGCGAAACGGACGGCGCGCCTCGCAGCCGCGCTTGCCCTGGCCCTGACGCTGGCGCTGGCACTGGTAGGGTGCACCGTGTCGAAGCCGAGCAGCTTTGCAGACGCCACGGTGGAAGAGGGTTACGTCGTGATATCGAAAGCAGACATAGGCCCCAAGCGTTGTTCGTCAACTACGACGCCGACGGCGTGACCGTGCAGCTGCTGGCGGTGCAATCGACCGACGGCGAGCCGCATGTCGCGTTGAACACCTGCCAGTCGTGCAACCCCTCGCCCAAGGCCTTCTTCGAGCAAGACGCTGACACGCTGACATGCAACAACTGCGGGCTCGAGTTCAGCGTCGACACCGTAGGCGCCGTGGGCGCATCCGCCTGCAACCCCGCCCCCGTCCAGGGTCTCGTCGAAACCGACGACGCATTCATCGTTCCCGTCGCCATCCTCGAAGCCTACGCCCCTTTCTTCGAGCAATGGCAAGGCCCCACGAAGTGAAAGCGAACCAAAAGGGAGACTCCCTTTTGGTTCATAGCCCCACCTAAGGATGCGCCCCTGAAGCTGGTTTATTTGATATTATTTAGTCATCATTTAAACCTGGGATCGAGGGCACATGGAAATCTTCCGCCAAATCATTTCCGTCGATTTCGTCGTATTGGTCACGCTCCTCTACCTCGCGCTGTTCATGTGGTTCAACCGCGCGTACGACAGGGAGATCAACCGGCGAATCGGGTTTGCGCTCATCCTTTTAGCGCCGCTCGCCATTTCCGACAACATCGACTACTGGTATTCCATCCAAGCAACGCCCGACCCGCTGCATCCGGTGTTCATCATGGCGGGCTACATCCTGCGCGTATGGTTGGTGTACACGGCGATCATGATCATCCGGCAAAGCGACAGGCTCTCCCGGGTCCAGCAAGTGCTCCTCCTCGTGCCCGCCATCGTGAACACGGCGGTCATCCTAACCGTTCCCGTGAACCCGAACGTTTTCTGGATCGACGCGTCAAACACGCTGCACCGCGAGCCGCTCAGCTTCGTCCCCCATGTCGCCAGCGGCATCTACTTCATCATCGCGCTTTACATCGCGGCGAAGCGATGCCGGCAGGGGTTCGTCGAGGAGGGGTCGCTGCTCATCGTCGCGATGTGCACGATCCTCGTCGCCGTCATCTCGGAAATCGTGCTGAGCACGCGGGGCATCCTCATCTCGGCCATCTTGCTGATGCTCGCATTCTATTACCTCTATGTTCACATAGCCCATTTCAAACGAGACAACCTCACAGGCGCGTTCAACCGCATGACGTTCTTCGCCGACCTCTCGTCGCACAAGACCGAGGACGTCACGGCGCTGGCCGAGTTCGACATCAACGACCTGAAAGCCGTCAACGACATGCACGGGCACGCCGAGGGCGACAAGGTCATCCACGACGTAGCGGCAATCATCCTGGACAGCCTGCCCGCACACTGCCACCTCTACCGCTTGGGCGGCGACGAGTTCGCCGCGCTGTTCCGCGAGTGCTCGCTCGAAGAAGCTGAGAAGGTATTCGACAAGATCCGCAACGAGTTCGACAAGGCGGGCTTATCGTGCGCCGCTGGCATTTCAGAATGGGGCGACGGCGAGGAATTCCAAACCGTCTACAACCGCGTCGATGCCCGCATGTACGAAGACAAGAACCGCCTGAAGGCAACCGCGCAGGATTAACGGTCCTTGCCGCGCCACGGCACCGTCATCGCACAGCCAGAACCCTTCACTGGCTGATGACCTTCTCCATCCACACGACCGAGTACAGGCGGTCGAATTTCAAACCGCAGTCGTGGAACAGGCCCACGCGCGCGAAACCCATATGCTCGTGGAACGCGATGCTGTCGCGGGTCAGGAAAGGGTCGCCTTCATCCGGCGAATACGTGATGCAGGCGTAGAGGTTCCGCACGCCCATTGCACTCAAGTGGCCTTCCAGATCCTCGTACAGCCTGCGCCCCAAGCCGTTACCCCGCTCGCCTTGACGCAGGTAAATGGAGACTTCCGCGCTGTGGTCGTATGCGGCGCGCGTCTTCAGCGGGCCGGCGTACGCGTAGCCGATCACTTCCCCATCGCGTTCTGCGACAATCCAAGGATATTTCTCGAGGGTATGCGCGATGCGCCGTGCGAATTCGCCCTCGGAAGGCGCGACGAGCTCGAACGTTATCGCCGTATCTTCGACATACGGCCGGTAGATGCCCGCCATGGCGGCCGCATCGGCAGGCGTTGCCATTCGTATAATTTCAGTCTGCCCAGTCATACCTCGCTCCATTTTGAACCAAAAGGGAGACTCCCTTTTGGTTCATGCTCTCATTTCCTCGCGAAGACGACCTTGGCCATAAGGCGCCGCGCTTGGCGTTTTTCATTGCGCGGGGCGGCTTTGTACCAGGCGCGCAGGGCTGCGAAGAGTTGCTTCACACCCTCGTCGGTGAGGCTCACCGTTATGCCGGCATAACGGCAGGCCTCCACGACCGCGTTGGTCGCAAACCTGCGCTCGGCACCCGATAGCGACGGCATGATGCGCACGGCGCCCGTCGACTTGCGGACGCGGTCCTCGCCGGCGGCCTCGATGATGACCTCGCCGCCGCGCACTCGAACGGCGCAGATGTTGTGCTCGTGTTCGGGGTCGATCGACTGCGCGAACACGAAGCCGGGCGATGCCAGGATGAACCCTGCGTCGCGACGCTCCATCAGAAGCCCGATAGACGACGGGAACACGTAACGCACGAGGGGAACGTCTATTTGCCCATAGCGTTCGAGTAACGCCCGGTCATACGCCTCCAGATCGAGATCGGCCGCGCCGCCCACCTTGAACAACGCCTGGCCGTCGAACGAACAAGCCCGCACGATGCGGCCGCTCAACTGGCTGTTGGCGAATACAGCCGCGTACTCGGCGCACGCGCCGCCTTTCGAATGGCCGCACAGGGCCAACTCCACATTCGGGTAGGCCGCCGCGGCCTCGCGCAGGTAACGCAGCGCCTCGAGCTGCCCGGGCGCCGCCTCGCGCCATAGCATCTCGAAGTCCTCCTGCCAACCGACCAGATGGGCGTCGGTACCGCGATACGCCACGACCACCAGCTCATCGCTCACCGGGAAGCACGCCGCCGCGAACTGAATGGCGGGGTCATCGCCCACGATGCATTCGAAACGCTCGATGGGAACGCAGCCGAAGCGAGGCGATTCCGCAAGGGCCTCGGCAAGCTCTAACATATCAGCGGGGTTGTAGTCGTGCTCGGCGTATTCCACGAGCCGCCCGTGCGCCGCCATGTCGGCAAGCCGTGTCGAGACGCCCGCTTCCAGGTAATGCGGAAACCGCTCGAACTCGAAGTACAGCGCCGCCGCGAACACGAGCAGATCGACATCCGTCAGCCCCTTCTCATCGAATCCCCGCTTCTCAGCCCGCACGTACTCGGCAATGTTCTCAGCCATTAATCAACCTCTCCCGATTCTTCCCGCTCGTGTCATCTTACAGGCGGCTTGCCGGTGCCGGGATGGGGTGAGAGCGATTCTGCAGGCACCTTTCCTGTAATTCACTTAGATTAGCCGAAGCCAAGCGAACACCCCATCCCGGCACCGGCAAGCCGCCTGCAAGATGACACGAGCGGGAAAAGCGCCCCTATATCATCGAGCCGACGGCCATGAACACGAAGGCCGCCACGAGGACGACGAGCACCGGCGTCGACGCCATCCAGGGCCTCACCAGGTACAGCCGGCCGTTCATCCGCTTCGCCCGCACCACCACGATGGGCAGGCCAATCGCAATGAGGATGGCGACCAGGCCGCTCGAAAGCCGCATCATGGAAAGGAAGCCGCTGCCAGCTGCAAGCACCAGCACGAGCGAGGGCAGCGTGGCCAGAAGCCAGCACAGCCTGTCGTTCAGCTTGAACTGCTCGCGGATCATGTCGGAGCACGCCAGCGAATTCGACCAGTACGTCGTGAGCATTGCCAGCAGCGTGAACACGCCGCCGAGCACCTGCGCCCACGGCCCGATGCCGGCCGACCAGCCCAACATGGCGAGCTCGGTCACTTCCGCGGAAGCCGCAAGCGAGCAACCCACGATGACGACGATGAACACCAGGTTCACGCCAAGTCCCAACAGCACTGCGCGGCGCACGCGCACCGGGTCGTAATCGAGGCCGACCACGGCCTGCGGGATGCTGAAGAACGCGACGAATGCGAACATGGTCATGCCGTAGAACGCCAGGATATCGGTGAACGACCCCACGGGAATGTCGAGCGCGTTCGTGAAGTGGCCGAACGACCCGACAGCCAGTACCAGCACGACCGCGATGATGACCGTGACGCTGACCGATTCGCTGACGCCCATGACCTTCAGCCCGAAGAACACGACCGCAGCCGCCACCACGTAGAAGACGAGGATGGCAGCGATTTCGGGCATGCCCGCCGACATCAGCACGTCGGCACCGCCCGATATGAATCCCGCTTGCGCGAAGAACAGCGCCAGCACCACCACGACCATCGACACGGCTGCGACCACCTTGCCGACCGTCCCCTTCACCATGTAGTGCGCGAAAATCGACACGATCTGCTCGTTACCGCGCGCGCCCATGGCGAGTTCGGCCAGCAACAGGTGCATGATGTAGCTGAAGACGAACGCCAGCACGATGATGACGATGCCGGGCAGAAGCCCCGCGTTGCTCATGAGGTACGGCAGCGCCATGATGCCGCTGCCCACGCTGTATCCCGTGATGATGCAGGCCGCCTGCCAAACGGTGAGCTTCTTTCCCATTGTTCCTCCCATGACTCGTAGTTACATGGTAGAGGAACGGCTGTTAAAACGACAATCGATAGGCATACGCAAATCGGCTTGCCAGCGTTCTGATAAGCCGATACCCCAAGGGTGGAACAGATACCGGGTATGCGTTCCGCTTAGCAGAGCGG